>CALQLF020000069.1 GCA_943331345.2 Candidatus Planktophila lacus
GCAGCAGGCGCAGGAGGGCTATTGGCTGCTGCTGCCGTCGGCGAGGGCCCTGTTGGTGTTGCACTCGCTACCACTCGCACCGGACTGCCGTCCTTCAAGGTCCCTTGACCGACCACCACTACGGGATCGCCCACGCTGACGCCACTCAGCACTTCGACGAGAGGGCCGTTGGTGAGTCCGAGAACGACCGGGCGGGAGACTGCCTTGCCGGCTTGCACCACGAACACGCGCTGGTTGCCGTCGTCTTCAAGCAGAGCGGAACGGGCTATGCGTACCACGTCCGTGCGGCGCTCGTGGACGATGTCGATGCGCGCAAACATGCCGGGCTTCAGCCGGTTGCCAGGGTCGCGCAGTTCCAGCGTTACCTTGAAGGTGCCGGTATTGCTGTCCACTACTGGACTGATGCGCTGGATGACACTCTGGAAGCTACCGCCCGCCGCGTCGACCTGCGCGCTGGCTACCTGCCCAGTGCGGAGTTTCCGCAGCTCGCTTTCCGGCACATGCACATGGGCTACGAGGGGCGAGAGGTCCGCCACGCGGAACAACTTGTCGTTCGGGTTGAGGGTGTTGCCGGCTTTCACGAAGCGCTCGGCAACCACGCCATCGATTGGCGCGCGAATATCGGTGTAAGACAGTTGCAGTGCCGTGAGGTCGTAGGCTGCTCGCGCCGCATCCACTTCATATCGCAAGTTTTCGAACGCGCTCACCGCTACCAAGCCGCGTTGCTGCAGTTCCACGTTGCGCTTGTAGTCGCGCTCCAACTTCGACAACTGCGCCTTGGATTGCGCGACTTCCAGCCGCAGCCGCTCACCATCAAGCCTTGCCAAGACCTGCCCTTTGCGGACATGGGCACCTTCCTCGACCAGTAACTGGCGAAGTTCGCCGCCGACCTTGGCTACCACTACGGCTTCGCCGTCTGCTTCGATGGGGGCGGTTCCGGAATAGACAGCCAGCATTTCGCCGCGTGCCGCTGGTTGTACCTCAACCGGCGCTGGGGGAGCTGTGGTGGGCTTTTCGTCGGCTTTGCCATGGCACCCGCTGAGCCCGGCGAGACAAAGGGCGGCTAAAGCGGCGACCGACGCGCGGTGGAATTGGGGGAGGACGGAATTGGCAAAGACCATGGGCGCGCCTAATAAGCGTTCAGAGTGGCGCGATGGTAAGGAAAAGTAGTGTTATAGTCAACTACAACACTACTTATTTACCAAAAATTTACATTAAACGCCGTCGGCCTTTGCCGGCTTCCGCGGTTGGGCATGAACCATTCTGGGTTTGCCCGGCGCGGTCTGAGCGGCACCGGTGCCACCCATCGCTGCCCAATCGGCGGTAATCCTTACCGCTTCCGTGAGCAAGGCATCCGGCGCTTCCGTGGCCGCCATGGCCTCGGCGTCCTTGAGTGCGGCCTCGCCATGCGCAGCCCGTCGCGCGTTTTCCCGGGCCAGCCGCTCCGCCTCGAGGCGGTCGCGCTCGGTCTTGCGCTTGGCTAGGTTCAGCGAGACAGACTTTTCCTTGCGCAGTTCGGTCACTGCTGCGAGGTCGCCTTGCAAGGCTTTCAGGTCCGGGTCGCTGGTCAGCCGAGCGGTATGCGCGACGTTAAGCGCCGTGGCTGCCGCCAGCAGCGGCGTTGCGGGCGGGTGGTAGGCGTTGGCAGCCGGGATGCGGTCCCACGGCAGGGCGTACTCCATGACGCTCTCACCCATATCTGTCGGGTCGATAAACGAGGGCAGGGCGATGTCGGGTGATACGCCGCGGTTCTGGGTGCTTTCGCCCGAGATGCGGTAGTACTTGCCGATGGTCACGGTGAGCTGGCCGAAGCCGGCATCCGGGCCGAGCGCCCAGCGGTCCAGTTGGAACATGTTTTGGACGGTGCCCTTGCCAAAGGTCTGCTGGCCGAGGATGAGACCGCGTCCGTAGTCTTGAATGGCGCCGGCAAAAATCTCCGAGGCCGAGGCGCTGCTGCGATCCACGAGCACGGTGAGCGGGCCGTCCCAGAGAACGCCCGGCTCGGGGTCGTCCAGCACTTCGGTGCGCCCGCCGGTCTCGCGGAGTTGCACCACGGGGCCTTCCGGCACGAACAGGCCAACGAGGCCTGCCGCTTCCGTCAGCAAGCCGCCGCCGTTGCCGCGCAGGTCCAGCACGAGGGCTTGCATGCCCTCGGCGCGCAGTTCTTTGACCAAGCGCTCCACGTCGCGCGTCGTGCTGCGGTAGTCCTGCTTGCCGGCGGCGCGGGCATCGTAGTCCTGGTAGAAGCTCGGCACATCGATGATGCCGACCTTCGTGACCTTGCCCGGGTCTTCGATGGTACGCAGCGGCTTCTTCTGGGCGGCCTGCGCTTCCAAGGTGACGGTGCCGCGCTGGTATTCCTGCACGACTTCCTTGCTGCCCGGGCTGGCGCCGCCGGGAAGGATGGACAGGCGAACCACGCTGTCCGCCGGCCCGCGGATGAGTTGCACGACGTCGTCCAAACGCCAGCCGACCACATCCACCATTTCCCCCGTCTTGCCCTGCGCCACGGCCGTGATGCGGTCGTTGGCTTTCAATTGGCCACTCTTCGCGGCTGGGCCACCGGGGATGATGTTCATGATGGTGACGTAGTCGTCGACCGTCTGCAGCGAGGCGCCAATGCCCTGATAGGACAAGCGCATGGCGATGTTGTATTCCTCGCTAGAGCGCGGCGAGAAGTAGTTCGAGTGCGGGTCATAGACGTGCGCGAGGGAGTTCATGAACCCCTCGAACACATCGTCTGCGGAGACTTGCTCGCTACGCTTCTGCAAGCGCTCGTACCGCTTGCGCAGCAGGTCTTGGGCTTCAACCCAGGTTTTTCCAGTGAGTTCTAGCGATAGCGCGTCGTTCTTCACGCGCCGTCGCCATAAATCATCGAGTTCTGCCTGTGTGGTCGGCCAAGGCGATTTGGCGCGGTCGAAGGTGTAGCTCTCTTCCGCGGTGAAATCTGGTTCGGTCGCCAAGGACTTCAGGGCAGAGGCGAGGGCCGAGCGGTTGCGCTCGCGGTACCGCTGGAAGATGGCGAAGGCGGGCTCGATTCTTCCGGACCGAATGGCATCGTCCAGCTGAGTACGCCAGGTGGCGAATTCGCTGATGTCGCTGGCGAGAAAGTAGCTGCGATTGCCGTCGAGCAAATCGAGGTAGCGGTCGAGCATCTCTGCCGACAGTTTGTCGTCGAGCTTCACTTGGCTGAAGTGGCTGCGCTCGATGACCTGAGCGGACAAGCGCGCGATGCGGCGGTGCCGCTCAGCTGGAGCCAGCGCACCGGCGGGCAGGGGTGTGGCGGCTAACGTTTCCGCGGCGGCCTGCGCGGCGGGCGGTGGCGCCGACCCTGCGAATAGCAGGACAACGGCGGCTGCCGCCGGGGCCACGATGGCCAAGCGCAGGAAGTTTCGGGTACGCCGGGAACCGGCGACGGGCTTTCGGGTCTCCATAGCAGCTAAACTACGGGCACAGGGCTCGGCATTCAAGCACCATCGGTCCCGAATCTCGTAGCCACCAACCCCATCACGGAACCTACCCAACCGCATGTCGCCGCTCGCTGCCCTCACCGCCATCCTCATGGGTTCAGCGGTTGCCATCACCACGGGCCTGCTCATGGTGCTCGCCGTTTACGGCATTTTGGGCAGTGACTACCCGCGGCTGATGGCGGAAACCCCCACTCTGCTGCGCAGCCTAGGCCTGTTCGGCGTCCTCACGGCCGTCTCGGTCGCTGCCTTTATCGGGGCGGTACGGTACCGGCCCTGGCGCTGGTACGCTCAGGCGGGTACCTACGGTTGGATTGCAATTATTGTCTGGGCCTACTGGCCCACCCGTTACTGATGCCGGGGGTTCCCGGTTTCCTCTTGGTCTGGAGCCTCCATGCGCCACTACCTGCGTCATTTTCCCGTTGCCTCCGCCCTGGTGGGCTTGTTGGGGGCAGCGTCTGCGTTCGCTGCGCCTCAGGTCACGGGCTCAGCTACCGCTGCCCGGGTCTTCCATGTGGCCGAAGCCGACTACCGTCGGCACATTGAAACCCTCGCCAGCGACGCTTACGAGGGTCGCAAGCCCGGATCGGCCGGCGAAGCCAAGACGCTGGATTACATTGAAGGGGAGTTCCGTCGTTTGGGCCTCAAGCCCGGGAATGGCGACAGCTACCGCCAGCCGGTGCCCTTGGTGGAAATTACGGCCGCCACGGATGCCAAACTGACCATCAGCGGTGCAGGGGCTAGCGCCGGGCAGTCGCTCGAGTTGGCGTATGGACCCGATGTACTGCTGTGGACCAAACGCGTGCAGCCGCAGTCCGCGGTGGCCGGCTCCGAACTGGTATTCGTGGGGCATGGCGTCGTGGCGCCGGAATACGGCTGGAACGACTACGCCGGCGTGGATATGAAGGGCAAGACTGCCCTCATCCTCATCAACGACCCGGGTTTCGCCACCGAGGACGCGACGCTCTTCAAGGGCCGTTCGCTCACCTACTACGGCCGTTGGACTTACAAGTTCGAGGAGGCCGCTCGCCAAGGCGCGGCTGGCGCCATCATCATTCACGACACTGCGGGTGCTGCCTACGGTTGGGACGTCGTGCAAACCAGTTGGAGCGGGCCGCAGTTGGATGCGGCTTCTCCGGATGGCAATGCCGGTCGGGCCGCGCTGGAAGGCTGGATGACCGGCGATAACGGCACGAAGGTGCTGGCCATGGCCGGGCAAGACTTGGCCAAGTTGCGCATTCAGGCGTCGCAGCGCGGGTTCAAGCCGCTGCCGCTAGGCATCACCGCGACGGGCGGCGTGCGCAATCTCATTCGTCGCGCCAACAGCGCCAACGTGGCCGCCGTGTTGCCTGGCACCAAACGTCCGGGCGACTACGTCATCTTCATGGCGCACTGGGACCACCTCGGCAAGGCCATGTCCTTTGCCGGTGGCGGTGGCGACACCATCTTCAACGGTGCCGTGGACAACGCCACGGGCGTGGCCGGCATTCTCGGTATTGCGGCGGCGCTCAAGAACACGAAGCCCGAACGCTCGGTGTTGTTTCTCGCCGTGACGGGCGAGGAGAGTGGGCTGCTAGGCAGCTACTACTATGGCAATAACCCCTTGGTGCCCCACGCACACACGGCTGCTGCGTTCAACATCGACGCTTTGCATCCGTTGGGACGCACACGCGATGTGACGGTAGTGGGTTATGGAGCCTCGTCTCTGGAAGACGAGTTACGCGTATTTGCCACGCAGCAGGGTCGGGTGCTTCGTCCGGACCCGGTGCCGGAGCGCGGCTATTTCTTCCGCTCGGACCACTTCAATCTGGCCAAGCACGGTGTGCCGGCTCTGTACATCAAGGAAGGCGCCGACATGGTTGACGGTGGCGTGGAGCGGGCCGAGGCCATCGACCGCGAATTCAACGCCACCAAGTATCACAAGCCCGGCGACGAGTACTCGCCGACCTGGGATGTGGCAGGTTCGATGGAAGACCTGGAACTGCTCTACCAGATGGGGCTGCAGCAGGCGAACTCGGCCGCGTGGCCGCAGTGGTATGAAGGGAGCGAATTTCGCGCCATTCGCGAGCGAAGTGCAGCCGAGCGGCCGCACTGAAACCAATGGCACCGGCCCCGTTAAGGGGCCGCGTGCTGAAGGCTTAGCGGCGACGAGCGGGCAGGCGCCCCGAGAGGCGCCGCACCGGACGGCTCGTGAAGCGCACTGCCTGAAACAGCAGCCAAGGGCCGAGCACCAGTCCCCACGCCGTCAGTTTCAGCTTCAGCAGGTCCAGGTAGAGGGTGCCGAAGAAGCTGAACAGGCCGCTGCCCTCGTAGGCACCTAGCGTCATTCGGCCCGCGATAAAGACACACAGGGGCAACCCGAGCAGCCCGAAACCAGCGAGCAGGCGGAACCATCGCCATTCGCGTTCGCGACGGGAACCGGCATTCAATTGGGACAACCAAGATGAGGCGCTCATGGGGGACAAGGGTACCGCAACCACGCGCGGCATATAATCCCCGCATGGACAATACCGCTACCCTCCGCGCCGCCGTTGTCGGCGTCGGTTATCTCGGCCGCTTTCATGCGCAGAAGTACGCCGCCATTGATGGCGTCCAGTTGGTAGCGGTGGCCGACCCCGGCGAAGCCGCGCGCCAAAATGTGGCTCGGGAGACGGGTTGCCGCGCCGAGGCCGATTGGCGGGCTTTGCTGGGTAAGGTGGACCTCGTGTCCATTGCTACGCCTACCCCTTACCACTACGAAGTGGCGAAAGCCTTCCTGGAGGCCGGCGCGCATGTGCTCGTCGAAAAGCCCATCACCACGACGGTGGCCGAAGCGAAAGACCTGATTGCTGTGGCGGCCGCGCAGGGTCGCCTGTTGCAGGTGGGGCATCTGGAGCGCTTCAATCCAGCCGTGCTGGCGCTCGATGGCCTGCTAACGCGTCCCCGCTTTCTGGAAAGCCATCGGCTGGCGCCCTTCAAGGCCCGTGGCACGGATGTGAGCGTGGTGTTGGACCTCATGATTCACGACATCGACCTCGTGCAACATCTGGTGGGGCAGCCGCTGGTGGAGGTGAGCGCCGTGGGCGCGCAGGTGTTCTCCGACGACCTCGATATTGCCAATGCGCGTCTCACCTTCGCAGATGGCTGCGTGGCGAATGTCACCGCTAGCCGTGTGAGCATGAAGATGGAGCGCAAACTGCGTTTGTTCCAAGACGACGCTTACATCTCCCTCGATTTGCAGCAGAAGATTCTGACCTGCATCCGCAAGGGCGCCCCGCAGGGCAGTGGCATTGCTCTGGATGCGCAAGGCCTGCCACAGGTGAGTATCGATGAGCGGAACTTCGAGCAAGGCGATGCCCTTCGCCTGGAGATCGAGGCCTTCCTGAACAGCATCCGCCAGGGAAAGCCCGCGGTCGTCAGCGGCGAAGATGGCTTGCGGGCGCTGGAGACGGCGACGCGGATTGCAGAACTGGTGCGCGGCTCGCCTGCTGTTTGAGTTCGGCGGCGAACGACGTCTGTTCGCCACCCGCGACGCCAGTCTTGGCCAAGATGTCCAGCGCCAGTGCAGTTTCACCGCGGTGTAGCGCGGTGGCGGCGCGGCAGAGGCCGTCCATCGGGTTTTCGGCATCTTGGGCCGCGGCAAGTAGCTGGCAGTAATGCTGGCCTTGTGCGCTATCCCCGTTCAACCACGCGCTGGTGCCTGCCAGCAGGTAAAGCACAAGTTGTTCGTCGACCACACCACCGTCCGCGGCTTGCCGGGGGCGATGCTGCTGGTCGAGCCAGCGCTGTAGCGCAGCCAACGCGGTTCTATATTCCTGCAGCGCAGCACGTCCGTCTCCACGCAACCATGCGGCGGCGGCCAAATCTTGTCTGGCTTCCGGGTTACCGTCAGCAAGGCGTTCTCTGCCTTGCGCCTCCAGTTGAGTAGCATCCCGCAGCGTCCACAGTAGTTCGTGGCGTTCGCGCCAGGCTGAGGCTTGTCCGAGGCGCGCAGCTTTCAAAAAAGCTTCGGCGGCAGCCAGTAGGTGGCCACTGGCCGCATCTACGTTGCCGACGGCTGCCCAAGCCTGTGCTTCCGTCGGGAAGTCGCGGCGGATGAGGAAGGGGCGGGTGGCCTCGCGATAGCCTTGTGCGAAAGCACGCAACTCAACGGCAGCCACGGGCAGATGTCCCGTGCGCCATGCCTCGCGGCCATCGCGCCAGTGTGCGAGGAAGGCGAACTGACTTTCGTTCAGGAGGTAAACACCGACAGCACCCAAGTGCAGCGCCAACAGCCCGGCGAGCGCTAAAGCGGCGAAGCGGCGGCGCGCCTCGCGGGTCACTCAGGCGTCCAAGCGGCCGGTGGCGATGGCTTCCGAGAAATGACGCCGACACAGGGAGACATAGCGCTCGTTGCCACCTATTTCCACTTGCGCACCCTGACGTTCCACGCTGCCATCGCCGCCTACGCGTACCACCATGGTGGCTTTACGCCCACAATGGCAGATGGTTTTCAGTTCCACGAGGTTGTCGGCCCAAGCCAGTAGTGCAGCACTGCCGGGAAACAATTCGCCACGGAAATCCGTGCGCAAGCCGTAGCAAAGCACTGGAAGATTCAGTTCATCCGCCACGCGGCCCAGTTGTCGGACCTGATCGCGGCTCAGGAACTGCGACTCGTCCAGCAGCACGCAGCTAAGTGGTGCAGCAGTGTGTTCGGTAGCCACTTCCATGAACAGGTCCGTGGTGGGTGAGAAGTGGTGCGCCTCACCGCTGATACCGATGCGGGAGTGCACACGGCCACCGCCACGGTCGTCGACCTGTGCCGTGAACACGAGCGTGCGCATGCCGCGCTCGCCATAATTGTGGCTTGCCTGCAGCAAGGCAGTGCTTTTTCCCGCGTTCATCGTTGAGTAGTAGAAGTAGAGCTTGGCCATGGCGCTGCTCGGCTTCAGTAAGCGACGATGCCGACAATGGCGCCGGTCATGCAGGAAGCCAGCGTTGCCGCGAGCAAGGCGCGCAATGCCAAGTCGGACAGATCGCCGCGGCGCTCGGGCGCCATGGCGCCGATACCACTGATCTGGATGCCGATGCTGGCGAAGTTTGCGAAACCGCATAGGGCATAGATGGTGATGAGTCGACTGCGGTCCGACAGTTCGCTGGCCGGCACTTGCGCCAGATTCAGGTAGGCGATGAACTCGTTGAGCACGGTTTTTACCCCGAGCAGGCTACCGGCGACGGTGGCCTCTGCCCAGGGAATGCCCATCAGCCACGCCATGGGTGCGAAGATCCAGCCGGCTACGCGCTCCAACGACAGTGGTACCCCGGCCACGTCCGGCAGCATGCCCACCGCGCCGTTCACTAGCGCCACGAAGGCGATGAGCACTATGAGGATGGCCAGAATGTTCAGATAGATGTTCAGACCATCGGAAGTGCCACGGCTGATGGCGTCCATGGTGCCCTCGTAGATACGCGGGGCCTTGCCACCCTCAAGTTCCGAAGAGGTGGTTTCCGGAAGCAGGACGTGCGCAAAGAGAATAGACGCGGGCACCGACATGATGGACTTGATTAGCAGGTGTGAAAGCACGTTCTGGAACTGGGCGCCCAGCATGGCGGCATAGATGACCATGACCGAACCGGCGATGGTGGCCATACCGGCGGTCATCAGGATGAGTAGTTCATAGCGCGTCATGGTGGCGATGTACGGGCGCACCAGCAGTGGTGCTTCCACCTGACCCATGAAGATATTCGCAGTGGCGCCGAGCCCGGCGGGGCCACGGGTGGACAGCAGGCGCTCGAACACGAACGAGATGCCTGTCACTACGGCCGGCAGGATACGCCAATACCACAGCACCGCCGAGAGCGCGCTCATGACAATGACCAGAGGCAGCACCTGAAAGGCGAAGGTGACCACGGCATTCGGGTTAGTGACTTCGAAGGGCTTGTCACCACCGCCGAGGTAACCGTAAACGAAGCTGGTGCCCTTGCGCGTGGCATCGCCTAACGCACTCACCGCGTCGTTCACGTAAGCGAAGCCCTCGCTGATGACGGGCACTTTCAGTAGCAGGATACAGATGACGAACTGCAGGGCGACAGCACCCGCCACCAACTTCCAGCGGATGCCGCTGCGGTTGGAACTGAACGGCAAGGCCAATGCGATGAAAACCGCGATGCCCAGCAGGGCCTGAAGGTAGAGCATCCAGTTCATCGTTGTATCCCCTTGGGCTTGTTCAGTAGCCAGCAAGCATTAGAGCAGTTTGATTTCGCGCAGGCGTTCTTGCAGGTATTCGTCAGCGGTGATGGATTCTGGATAGCGGTCCGGGTGGTCCGAATCCACGCACGACGGCAGAGTGCGGATAGTGAAGTCCGGGTTGAAATGCAGGAAGTAGGGCAGTGACCAACGGGCGTGGTTCGCGCGGTCCGGTGCCGGGTTGATGACGCGATGCGTGGTGGAGGGTAGGCGGTGATTGGTCAGACGCTGCAGCATGTCGCCGATATTCACCACTACGCAATGCGCCGGCGGATTGATGTCCAGCCATTTGCCGTCTCGATCCAGCAATTGCAGGCCGGCTTCCTCGGCACCCAGCAACAACGTGATGACGTTGATGTCTTCGTGGGCGCCGGCGCGCGCCCCGACAGCACCGGCCGGCACGGGTGGGTAGTGCAGGACGCGCAGTACGCTGTTGCCGAACGCGATTTTGTCGGCGAAGTAATCCAGTGGCAGTTGCAGAAAACAGGCGATGGACCGGAGTAGCCGCGCTCCCAGAGTATCGAACGCCTCGAACAGCCCATAGGCGTGTTCCCTGAAGCCGGGCACTTCTTCCACCCAAACGTTGTCGGGCATGAATCGGCGGTAGGCATGCCCTGCTGGCAATTCGCGCCCGAGGTGCCAGAACTCTTTCAGGTCGCGGTGGGTGGCGCCCTTGGCGGTTTCAATACCGAAGGGCGTATAGCCGCGGGCACCCCCTTGTCCTGGCACGTGGTAGCGCCGCTTGGCGTCTTCCGGGAGCGCGAAGAATTGCTGGAAGCGTTCCAGCGTGCCGTCGGTCAGTGCCGGTGGCAGCCCGTGGTTGGCGATGACCGCGAATCCGTAACGGGTGAAGGACGCACCCATGTCGGCGGCGAAGCCGCTGAAGTCGGTGTTGTATCGCGCGAAGTCAACCGGCTGGATGGCGGACAGAGTCGCTGTCATGGGGCGGGACTGTAGTCGATTTCGACGGTCGCATGAACCAGCGCGGGAAAGTGTGCGAGGTGGCCGCGGACGTCACGGGCAGAAAGGGTGGGCGCAGTGGTTGCCAAGCGCAGCACACAGGC
The DNA here is from genome assembly GCA_943331345.2 of Candidatus Planktophila lacus. GTDB lineage: Bacteria > Pseudomonadota > Gammaproteobacteria > Steroidobacterales > Steroidobacteraceae > CAIOHZ01. The sequence continues at coordinate 10,737 of CALQLF020000069.1, forward strand.
AAACTGGTGACGCCCCACCCGCCAGACGTGGAGGTCGGTTATTCGCGTACTGCCGGCTTCGGGAAGGTGGGCGACCACGCCGCGGAGTTCCTGAGCCAAGGGATGGTCCATCTCGCGGTCGAGCAGGATACGGCCACCTTCACGGAGCAGACCGACGGCCCAGCGAGTAACGAGCACCGCACCCACCAAACCCATGGCTGGGTCCAACCACGCCCAGCCAAAGCGCATGCCACCGAGCAGGGCGACGATGGCGAGCACCGAAGTGGCGGCATCGGCGATGACGTGTAGCCGTGCGGCGTTGAGGTTGAGGTCGCCATCCGGCGAATGCGGTGTGTGGTGGGAGTGCCCATGGTCGTGGTCGTCACCGTGGCCGTCACCGTGGTCGCCTACAGCGTGGTGAGCATGGTCATGCTTGTCCGCTTCGTGCCCATGCCCGTGCCCATGCCCATGCCCATGCCCGTGGTGGTGATGTCCGGCGCGGCCCAGAATCCAGGCACACACCAAGTTCACCCCGAGGCCAACAATCGCCACCCAAAGTGCTTGTTGGTAGTGGATGGCCGCCGGGAACAGCAGCCGTTCGATACTCGCCACGACCATCAAGGCCGCCACACCGAGCAGGAAAACGGCGCTGGTATAGCCAGCCAATACCTCGATTTTCCAGCTACCGAAGGCGAAGCGCGGGTCGGCGGCGTGCTTGCGGGCTGAGGTATAGGCAAAGGTGCTGAGGCCGATGGCCACGGCGTGCGAACCCATGTGCCAACCGTCGGCCAACAAGGCCATGGAGCGGTAACTTAGACCGGCGACAATCTCGCCGACCATCATCACCAACGTAATCCACAACACGACGCGTGTACCGCGCTCGGCCGCTTGGTTGCCGTGGTCGAAGTCGTGCGAGTGGGCCGGGTCGTGTTGCATGGAGTTGGGTGCTTCAGAGACCGAAGGACTTGCCTGCGCCCAGCAAGGTCGCTACACCCAGCAGGGCGAAGAGGGTGGCAGCAATACGGTGTACCAGCTTCACTGGCATCCGTCCCGCCAGCCGGTCGCCCAACACCACCGCTGGGACGTTGGCCAGGAGCATGCCGAGCGTGGTGCCTGCCACTACCTGGAAGAAGGCGTGGTACTTCGCCGCCAGCGCTACGGTGGCTATCTGGGTCTTGTCGCCCATCTCGGCCAGGAAGAAGGCCACCAGTGTGGTTCCGAACACGCCGAAACGCGTCAGGCTGGCCCCTTCATCGTCGATCTTGTCCGGCACCAGAATCCAGGCGCCCATGGCAATGAACGAGATGCCGAGAACCCAGCGGAGGGTCTCAGGGCTCATCCAAGTGGTGAGTAGCGTGCCGACGGCACCAGCAAAGCCATGGTTGGCGATGGTCGCCAGCAGAATGGCGAGGATGATGGGGCCGGGTTTGCGGAACTTGGCCGCCAGCAGAAAGGCCAGCAGTTGGGTCTTGTCGCCAATTTCGGCGAGGGCGACCACGCCTGTCGAGAAGAGAAATGCTTCCATGGTGCGCGAGGAGGATATAGGACCCCCCAAGGGGCGGCAATGACATTGCGGGTTGAAACCGCGCTCGAAGGGGCTGAAAATGGGGCATGAACTCTGAAACGTCCCTTGGCGCGACTGGCCCGACTAACTCTGCTGGCGCGACCAGTGCCGGCGAAGCTTCCACTGCCGCCCCGCGCCGCTTGCCGGCCACCGCTGAATGTTCCAACGAGGCCACGGCCGCACGCTTGGCACGGTTGCGCGCAGACGGCTATGCCGTGGACCACCTAGCCGGTAGCGCGGCGGACCTCGACCCCGCCCGGTTGGCGGGTTCCATCGAGGGGCACATCGGTTACGCCCGCGTCCCCATTGGCGTCGCCGGGCCGTTGAAAGTGCAAGGGGTGCAGGCCAAAGGGGACTTCTTCGTGCCCTTCGCCACCAGCGAGGGCACTTTGGTGGCCTCGTTCCAGCACGCCTTCAACGCCATGAACCGTTCGGGTGGTGTTCGCACCGCGGTCACCGACGAACGCGTTGGCCGCGCGCCGTGCTTCGAATTTTCCGACCTGCCGACCGCCGCGGCGTTTGTCGGTGAGGTGCATCGCCTACGCGCCCAACTGGAAGACGCAGTGCGTAACACGTCCCGTTTCTGTCGTCTGCGTGAGGTGCACCCGGCGGTCATCGGCAATACCGTCTATGTGATGCTGGAGTTCGCTACCGGGGATGCCGCTGGCCAGAACATGGTCACCGCGGGTGCGCAGGCGGTTTGCGAGTGCTTGCTCGCGCAGGCAGCGCAGAAGCCACTCACTTGGCTCGTGGAGTCCGCGTTGTCCGGCGACAAGCGCGCTACGGCCATGGCTTTCCGCGGCGCTCGCGGTCGCAACGCTAGCGCGGAGATCGTGCTGTCCCCCAAGGTGCTGCGGGGCTATTGGCGCGCGGATCCGGCCGCCATGGTGCGTTGTTGGCAGCAAGCCGTGGCTGGTATGGCGCAGAGCGGGGCCACGGGCCTGCAAGGTAACGCCGCCAATGCCGTGGCCGCGTTGTTCATCGCCTGCGGTCAAGATGTCGCTTGCGTGTGCGAAGCCAGCACGGCGCTAACGCGTGTTGAATTGACGCGTGAGGGCGATGTCTACCTGTCGGTCACTTTGCCTAACCTCATTGTCGGCACCGTTGGCGGTGGCACGTATCTGCCCACGGCGCAGGAATGCCTGGCCATGCTGGGCTGCCGTGGCAGCGGCCATGCCGCCAAGTTCGCCGAGATCATTGCGGCCGTCGTACTGGCTGGTGAACTCTCCATCGTCGGGGCGATGGCGGGCGGCGCGTTCGCGGGCGCCCATGCCAGTGGCGGGCGCAAAGCGCTCGGCACGGCTGCGGTCTAAAGGTGGCTGTTACACCAGTGGTGAAGCCGCGCCGCCGCAAGCCGGTGCGCGCCTTCCTGATGAAGCACGCGGTGCCACCGGCGGCGTTGGCGTATTACCGAGCACTCGCGGGTTCCTGGCGCTACGAAACGCGTAACCCCGAAGTATTGGCAGACCTGCTCCGTGGCGACCAACCCGTGGTCGGCGCTTTCCTGCATGCACGCACTTTTCAGCTGCTGCACTACTTCAGCTCACCCGAGCGCGGTCGCTGGATTCTGATGTGTTCGCAGAGCCGCGATGGCGATGCCATGACCCGCGTCGAGGAAGGGCTGGGTTTCCGCGTGGCCCGTGGTTCCTCCGGCAAGGGTGGTGCGCGTGCTCTGGTGGAAATGATCAAGGCACAGCGCGAAGACCGCACTCTGAATTCCTGCCTCGCCATCGATGGTTCACGCGGGCCGCGTGGCGTGGCGCAGCTGGGCATCATCACGCTGGCGCAGAAGGCCGGCGGCATCATCCTGCCGGTAGCCGCTTCCAGTGCAGGTGCCCGCATCTGGCAGAAGAGCTGGGACCGCACCGTGTTTCCGCGTTGGGGTGCCACGGTGCATGTCGCCATGGGCGAACCACTCGAGGTACCCCCCAAGCTCGATGCCGCTTCGCTGGAAGCGGTGCGGTTGGA
>CALQLF020000070.1 GCA_943331345.2 Candidatus Planktophila lacus
GGGTTTACCGCATCGCCTTGAACGAGGCGATCAACCGCCGTAGTCGGCGCCAGCAACCCACCGAACTGACGGGCGAAGAGCCGGACCAAGTTCCCGGCCCGGAAGCGGTGGTGGCGGGCGAGCAGACGGGCAAAGCCTTGGAAGGCGCGCTGCAGCGCTTGGTGGCGGAGCAGCGCGAAGTGGTGGTGTTACGCCATGTGGCGGAACTGAGTTACGAGGAGATGGCCGAGGTGTTGCAGGTGCCCGAAAAGACCGTGAAGTCCAGATTGCACAGCGCGCGCCTGCGCCTGCGCGAGCTGCTGGCTGCAGAGCACGGTCCGGTGGGGGCACCATGACGGACCCACGGCTACTTGCGCTGCTGCATGCCGAACTCGACGGCGACTTGGACGCGGCCGGCCAAGCGGAACTGGCCAGCCACTTGGCTACGGACCCCGAACTGGCCCGCCTGCGCGCCGAACTGGCTGCCGTGGATGCGGGCTTGGCCGCCTTGCCCGCGGTGGAACCGCCGCCGGCGGTGCTTGCCGACATTCTTGCCGGCCTGCCGCAGTTACCCCGTGAACCGGTGGTTGTGCCGCTACGGGCACCTGGGTCTGCGCCTACCACTGCGCCATTAGCGGCGCCGGTCACCGTCATTCGTTCCCGCCGCGTGGTCCGGGTTTGGGCTTACGCCGCTTCTCTGCTGGCCGTGGTGGGGGCGGGCGTGCTGCTACAGCAGTCCGGTTTGCTCACGGCGGAACTGGCCGGCGAAGCCGCTGGCACCCTGGTGCAGCCCGGCGCCCCCGCAGAACTCCTGGGCAGTGTGCCGCTCGAATTTCCTGGCATCAGCGGCCGGGCGCAGGCCTTCCGCGACGAAGGCGTCCGCTTGGACATAGAACTAGCTAACGCCGAAGACCTTCGGGTGGTTGTTTTGGGCGGCGGCACCGAGCAGGCCTTGGCCGTGCCGCGCCAGCCGAACGGCGCCCGGCAGCACTTGCAGTTAAAAGTGCCGGCGGCAGCCATTGCCGCGGGCCGCGTGAATTTGCGCCTGGAAGCCCAAGGCCGCGTGGTTGGCGAGGCCAGCCTCGCCTTCAGCCAAGTGGCCACTCCCGGCCAGAAGTAAACCCGTGAATTCCAAGAACCCAAGGGAAACCCCATGAAAGTGCTGAAAGTATTGGTTGCCGTTACCGCCTGCGGCTTGTTCGCGGCGCTGTCGGCTTGCGGCGGGTCTGCTTCGAACGGCGGTGCTGCCAAGGAAGCGGCCGGCACGCTGACGGAAGCCAAGCGCGATATTTCGGTGGCACCGGAAGCGCCTGCTGATGCTGCCACCCAGGCGGCCGGTGCTGGGGCCGCCGACGCTGCTGCCAAGGCGGGAGCCGAAGGCACAGCCGCCGATGCCGCCATTGCGGACGGCTTTGTGGGTGGAAAAAACAACAAGTCGACGAAGGACCAAGAAGACAGGAATGAAGATTAGGGGTAACGGCAACTAAGTGCCGAAGTAGCCCAAAACGCCACCAACTTTTCCTGACGACGATGGTATTTACATTTGAAATGCGCTAATTTTGCGCCAACGCTGTTGATAAACATTGTTTTTTTTAGAGGGTAATCGCATGAAGACGTCGAAGCTGTTGATTGCTGCCACTGCCTGTGGCTTTTTCGCACTGCTGGCCGCCTGCGGCGGTTCGGCCTCTAACGATGCCGCCGGCACTCTGATGGAAGCCAAGCGCGCCACCACGGAAACGGCTGCGCCCGCCGCTGCTCCGGCTACCGACGCTGCCGCTGCTGCTGCCGCTGCCGAAGCTGCCGCCAAGTCCGGTGCTGAAGGTGATGCTGCCAGCGCGGCGGCCGCGTCCGGCGGTCCCGCCGGTGCAGTCACCAACAAGGGAAGAAACGATAACGGCGATAACGGCGGCCGCGCAGACTAAGCGCACGCAACTTCGCTTTTGGCCCACCGCGGATTTTTCCGCGGTGGGCCCGAGTTCTAGATTCTGATTGAGCGCGGGTGAATCATGGGCATCACAGGCTTTTCATCCCCGCGTTGCCTGTTATGGGCTCTGCTTGCGGTTGCAGCCGCTTTTTCATTGCCAGCCCGGGCCCAACTCAAGTTCGTGGAAACGCCTGAACTGAAGGTGGTCTACTACGACCCGGCTACGACCTACCAAGTCCCCGTGGGGCTTCGCGCCTACCTTGGCGCGCTAGATACAGACCGCAAACTCTTTGGCTACACGCCCGATGGTCAACTCATCCTCCAGATGTCGGACTTCGAAGACATGTCAGGGGCGTCTGCTATCTCGGTGCCGCACAATAAAGTGCAGTTTTCCATCGCGCCTTCCAGTGAGCCCTTCGAGTCTTATTCGAAGGGGGAGGAGTTCGCGCTCACTGGGGCGCATGAGACAATTCATGTGGTCTTCAACGACTACGCGAACCGCACGGACATGCGCTTCCGGAAGTGGTTCGGCGGCAAGGTGTTGGTGGATGCCCAGCACCCCGAGAGTCTGCTGTACTACTACCTGACGTCGCCACGCTCCACGGCGCCGCGTTGGTATCAGGAAGGCATGGCCACCTTCGCCGAGACTTGGCAGATGGGCGGTGTGGGCCGTGCCCAAGGCGGCTACGACGAGATGGTGTTCCGCGCCATGGTGGATGGCAAGGTGCCGTTCTTTGATCCGCTCGGCTTGGTTTCCAAGGGAACCATGGTCGACTTTCGTGCCGGCGCCAATGCTTACCTTTACGGCACGCGCTTCATGAGCTACCTCGCCCTTACCTATGGCCCCGAGAAACTCGTGGCTTGGTGGAAGCGCGACGAAGGCAGCCAGCGTTACTACGCTACGCAGTTCCAGCAGGTGTTCGGCCTGCCCTTGCCGGAAGCCTGGCAAGCATGGATTCAGTGGGAAAAAGAATTTCAGACGAAGAACTTGGCTTCGGTGCGGCAGTACCCGGCAACGCCCTACCAAGATGTAACGTCGCAAACACTCGGCGCGGTTTCGCGGCACTTCGTGTCTGCGGATGGCACGAAGGTCTATGCCGCCGTGAAGTACCCCGGGCAGGTGCCGCAATTGGTGGCCATCTCCCGCGCTACGGGTGCCGTGGAAAAACTAGTGGAATTGAAAGGTGCTGGTGGGTTGCGCGTAGCCGGGCTTGCCTACGACCCGGTTGGCGAGACGCTGTTTTTCACCACTAACTCTTTCAGCTACCGCAACCTCGAAGCGCTGGATTTGCGCACGGGCAAGCAGCGGGTGTTGTTGGAAAAAGCCCGCATCGGCGACTTGGCTTTCAACCCCGTCGATCGTTCGCTTTGGGGCATTCGGCGTAACCGCGGCTTTGTCGTCTTGGTGCGCGTTCCCTACCCGTACACCGAATTCAAAACCATCAAGGCCTTCCCCTTCCCTGCGAACGCCTCGGACCTCGATATCTCGCCGGACGGCACACTGCTTTCCATGAGCTACTCTGGGCGCGACGTGAGGCCCGGCTCCACCTGGGATTCGGAATTGCGCGTGATGAGTCTGGCGGCGCTTGAGAAGGGTGACGCTACGCCGGTTCATCGTTTGAGCCTGGGTGCTTCGGTGCCCGAGGGGTTTTCATTCTCGCCGGATGGCCAGTACCTGTATGGCAGCAGCTACTTCACTGGCGTTTCCAATATCTTCCGTTACCGCTTGGCTGATGAGTCGCTGGAGGCCGTGAGTAACGCCGATTTGGGCTTCTTTCATCCATTGCCGTTGTCGGACGGCAAGTTGATGGTCCTGCGTTATGCCGGGTTGGGCTTTCTGCCCACTGTCATGGAGCCCAAACCCACAGAAGATTTAGGCTCCATCACGTTTTTGGGTGAGCAGGTGGCCACGCGCCATCCGTCCGTACAGACTTGGCAACCAAAGCCGATGCCGGACAGCAGCTTTGATGCGCGGATTACGGCGCGCGGCGACTACAAGCCACTGCGGGAGATAGGGCTCAACCAGGTCATCCCCGGTGTGGCCGCCTACAAGCATTCAAAGGCAGCTGGCTTTAGCGCGCAATTTGGCGACCCGCTTGGCCGTGCGTACGTGTATACGGACTTGAGTTACACCCCAGGCAATACCCTGCCTGTTAAAGAACGTACCCATTTCAGTCTCGCGTTCGGGCAGGGACTCTGGAGTGGTGGCGTTAAGTGGAACGCCGCGGATTTCTACGACTTATTTGGCCCCACCCTGCGTTCGCGCGAGGGCTATTCGGCTTATGTGAACTATGACCGTCCGCTGGTCTATGACCCGCCGCATACGGTGGATTTCTTCGCAAGTGCGGCTTACTACGGCGGCTTGAACGCGCTGCCCGGTGACCAAACGGTTGCCGCACCCAGCCATTTGTCGGATATCCGCGTTGGCCTGAGATCAAAAGACACCCTTCGTTCACCTGGTGCGGTGGACGCGGAGTCCGGGAGCACTTGGTCCCTGCAGGCCCGGTCCTTGGGTGCGCGTGGCAAGCAAATTCCGAGCGTGCGCGGCCAGTACGACTTCGGCATTCCGCTGCCGCTGAACCACTCTTCCATCTGGGTGCGTAGCGGGTTCACGGTAGTGGAGGGTAGTGCAAGCGCCGCTATCTCCAACGCTTATCTCGGTGGCTTCGGCAACAACTACGTGGACAACTCTGTCAATGGCGGCGCTCAACGCTACCGTGGCTTGTACTCCATGCCGGGGTTCGAACTTGGCGCCTTGCGCGGCAAGACCATGGTGAAAACCATGGTGGAATGGAGCTTGCCACCACTGAACTTCGAAAATATCGGAACGCCGGGGGCGTATGCCAGCTGGATGCGCCCTGAGGTGTTTGCCAGCTACGTGGCCACAGACCTGCAAGACAAAACCCGCCGCAGTAATGCCGCTTCATTGGGCATGCAGTTGGATTTCCAGCTGCAAGTGATGCATCGCCTGCCCATGATGTTCTCGCTGGGCTTCGCCCGCGGCTTTGGCGGCAGCGGTCTCGGCAAGAACGAGGTCATGCTCTCGTTCCAGGTGCTGTAGCCCAGCGGGCGTCCCGCCGTTCACCAACTTTTCGGGTCGCCCGTGGTATTTGCTTGCATAGTCGGCTATTTTTGCCGCTAGGTATGCGGTGAACGCAAAAAGGGAATTCGCATGAAAACCACGAAAGTGCTGGTAGGCGCCGCTGTTGCGGCCTGTTTTTCGCTGCTTGCCGCGTGCGGTGGCTCCGCCTCGAAGGATGCCGCTGGCACCTTGCTGGAAGCCAAACAACCGGCGGCCGATGCCGCCGGCACGGCTACCGAGAATGGCGCTGCGGGTGCGGGAGCGAATGTGGCCGCCGATGGCGCCAACGCGACGGACAAGAACGGCAAACCTGCCAACGGCGGAATGTACATTCAGCCAGGCTGCAAGCCCGTTGCCGGCAAGGACGCGAATGGCGTCTATGCGGTCAAGGTGGAGTGCTAGCCCACGCCACCGCGCTTCATAAAAAGCAGCGCCATCACTACGAAGAAAAACGACGGTGCATCTCAGTGAATAACACGAAACTGAAAATGGCTGCCGCTGCTGCGGCCTGCCTTGCACTGCTCGCTGCCTGTGGTGGGGGCTCCGCTTCCAAGGAAGCGGCGGGCACGCTGACAGAGGCCAAGCTAGACACCACGACAGTGCCAGAAGCGCCGGAGGACACTTCCGCCAACGCCGATGCCATCAAAGCCGCTGAAGATGCGGCCAAGGCCGGTGCCGAAGGCGACGCTGCCAGCGCCGCGAGAGCGAACGGAAAGACTGGAAAACTCGGCAACGGTAAGGAGCCAGGTGACCCATCTTTTGAACCCCCCCCTGAATAGACGCCGCTCCGCCAGCTTTTGAGTTCCGCTCTAAATCCAGAAATACGGGGAAGTGTTTCTAAATGAAAACTACAAAACTGCTTATGGTTACCGCTGCTGCTGCCTGCCTTGCACAGCTCGCTGCCTGTGACGGCTCTGCGTCCAAGGACGCAGCTGGCACGCTGATGGAGGCCAAGCACTCCACTGCCGAAGCCAAACACGCCACGACTGAAGAAGCGCACACGGAAGAAGACCACGCGGCGGCTGCCGATGCAGGCAGTGTCGCTGCCGAAGGCGATGCAGCGAGCGCCGCGAAGGCAAACGGCAAGAACGGAAAGCTGTCTAATGGCAGGGCCGGCTGCGCATTTCCCGCAGGCGACGGACCTTGCCGCTAGCCGGCTTCTTCCGTCGGATTGATAGAACCGTCAGCGATGCAAATACTCCGTAGTACGCGTTTCAGGTGCCAGAAGGCCTGCGGGCCTTTCTGGCGGCACTGGATGCAGATTGTGAGCTATTCGGTAGACGCTTGTTAGCTACATGACTGTGTCGCTGTCAGGCTTTGATGATACGTAGTGCACTAGAGCCAACCCCCGTTAAATGGTGGTTTTTTAGCCCGCATTTTTTCATCGCTAGTCTCATTTGTTTTTCAGCATTGTTTCGAAAAAATCGTGCTCTGGAGTCCCTTATGAACACCACAAAACTGTTGATTGCTGCCACTACTGCAGCAGGTCTTGCCTTGCTCGCCGCTTGCGGCGGTACTGCGTCTAAGGACGCGGCAGGCACGCTGATGGAGGCCAACCACTCCACTGCCGAAGCCAAACACGCCACAACGGAAGAAGCGCATACAGCCGAAGACCACGCGGCGGCTGTCGATGCAGGCAGTGTCGCTGCCGAAAGCGATGCAGCGAGCGCTGCGAAGGCAACCGGCAAGAACGGAAAGCTGTCTAATGCAAGAACCCCGGTTCTGCTGTAGCTGAAATAGGCGACCGGGCTGGTTTACCACTCCGGCCGGCGTCTGCAGTACGAACTTGCGAGCGGGTTACCTCGTAGGTCGAGTTCTCGAGTGCCACTCGCGGCCCTGGTTTTAGCCCACATTTTTAAATCGCTAGTCTCACTTTTTTCAGCATTGTTTCAAAAAACGCGATCTGGAGTCCCTGATGAACACCACGAAACTTCTGATTGCTGCCACCGCGGCAGCGTGTCTTGCTCTGCTCGCCGCTTGCGGCGGTGGTTCCGCTGCCAACGATGCGGCGGGTACGCTGATGGAGGCGAAGCAATCCACTGTTGAAGTTAAAAATGCGACGACAGACGAAGCGCCTACGGCTGAAGACCAAGCCGCAGCAGCAGAAGCTGCCAATGTGGCTGCCGAAGGGGATGCCGCCAGTGCTTCGAAGGCAAACGGCAAGGGCGGGAAACTCGCCAATGGAAGATTTGGCGATGGCAGCGGTGGCACCTGCATGTGGGATAATAACGGCGTGATGGTTTGCAGCAAGTAGCCGATGGATTCCGTCCGAATGATGGAACCGGCAGCGATGCAGATACGCCGCAGTCGGCAGTTTAGGTAATACAAATTGCAAAAATCCAGTTGGCTGAGTGTACTAGCCGTAGTCGCTGCCTGGTGCTTCGCTACACCTGCCCACGCCCAAGTGAAGTTCCTTGAAACCAAGGAACTGAAGGTTCTCTACTACGACCCTGCCACGGCGTTTCAGGCGCCAGAAGGCCTGCGGGCCTTTCTGGCGGCGCTGGATGCAGACCGCGAGTTGTTCGGGTACACGCCGGACGGTCATCTCACAGTGCTGCTGTCCGACTTCGATGACAGCGGCAACGCGAGTGCCGTGACTACGCCCTACAACATGGTGCGTATGGCTATAGTGCCCATGAATGAACCTTTCGCTTCGCTGTCGAAAGGCAAGACGTTCCCGGTAACAGCAACGCACGAGACTATCCACGTTGCCTTCAACGACTACGCCAACAGCACGGACAAACGCTTCCGGCAATGGTTTCGCGGCAAGGTTGATGTGGATGCCCAGCATCCGGAAAGCCTGCTTTACTACTACCTGACGTCCCCGCGTTCAACTGCGCCACGTTGGTATCAGGAAGGTATGGCCACCTTTGCCGAGACTTGGCAGATGGGCGGTGTTGGCCGCGCGCAAGGTGGCTACGACGAGATGGTTTTTCGCGGCATGGTGGACGGCAAGGTGTCGTTCTACGACCCGCTCGGTCTGGTTTCCAAGGGAACTGCTGTGGACTTCCGCGAAGGCGCTAATGCCTACCTCTACGGTACGCGTTTCATGAGCTATCTCGCGCTCACCTACGGCCCTGACAAACTAGTGGCTTGGTGGAAACGCGATGAAAGCAGCCAGCGCTACTACGCAGCGCAGTTCCAGCAGGTGTTTGGCCTGCCCTTGCCTGAAGCCTGGCAGGCTTGGATTCGTTGGGAAAAAGAATTCCAGACCAAGAACCTCGCTTCCGTTCGACAGTACCCGGTAACGCCTTACGAAGACGTGACCAAGCAAACGCTGGGCGCCGTTTCGCGGCACTTCGTCTCCGCCGATGGCAGTAAGGTTTATGCTGCGGTGAAGTACCCCGGCCAAGTGCCGCAGTTGGTGGCCATTTCGCGCACTTCCGGTGCTGTGGAAAAGCTGCTGGAACTGAAGGGTGCTGGCGGGTTGCGCGTGACGGACCTTGCCTACGACCCCGCCGCCGACACGCTGTTTTTCACCACCAACGCCTACAGCTACCGGAACCTCGAAGCGCTGGACGTTCGCACTGGCAAAACACGGACGGTTTTGGCCGATGCCCGCATCGGCGACTTGGCCTTCAACCCGGCTGACCGTTCGCTTTGGGGCATTCGACGCAACCGCGGCTTTGTCATCCTGGTGCGCGTTCCTTACCCTTACACCGAATACAAAACCGTCAAGGCCTTCCCGTTCCCTGCGAACGCTGCGGACTTGGACATCTCCCCCGACGGCACTTTGCTCTCCATGAGCTATACCGGCCAAGGCTCCAAGCCGGGTTCTGGCTGGACCTCCGAAGTGCGAGTGATGAGTACGGCGGCACTCGAGAAAGGGGACGTGACGCCTGTCCACAGTTTGCAGTTGGGCTCTTCGGTGCCCGAGGGCTTCACGTTCTCGCCGGATGGCCAGTACCTGTATGGCAGCAGCTACTTTACCGGCGTGTCGAATATCTTTCGCTATCGTCTGGCAGACGAAACGGTAGAGGCCGTGAGCAATGCCGACCTCGGGTTGTTCAGGCCTTTGGCGTTGCCCGATGGCAAGCTGATGGCTTTGCGCTATACCGGCGAGGGCTTCGTGCCTACGCTCATCGAGCCCAAGCCCACGGAAGACCTGGGCACCATCACGTTTCTCGGCGAGCAGGCGGCGTCGCGCCACCCGGTGCTGCATGACTGGCAACCGAAAGCCCTGTCGGCGAAAGCGGCCGAGGCGCGCGTTACGGCACGCGGGGAATACAAGCCTTGGCGCGAGATGGAAATGGACCATCTCATTCCCGGCGTAGGTGCCTACAAGCACTCCAAGTCTGTGGGGTTGAACAGCAGGTTCAGTGATCCTTTGGGCCGCGCCGAACTGAAAACCGACCTGGGCTATACCCCCGGCAAAGTCTTGCCGGTGAAAGAACGTCTGCATGCCAGTGCTGACTTCAGCTATGACGAGTGGACCGCAGGCGTGAAGTGGAACGAAGCGGATTTCTATGACCTTTTCGGCCCCACCTTGCGCTCTCGCGAAGGTTATTCAGCGTATCTGGGTTACTCCCGCCCGCTGGTCTATGAACCGCCGCATACCGTAATGTTCTTCGCCAATGTCGCCTATTACGGTGGTTTGAACGTACTGCCAGGCGCGCAAAACGTGGCTTCTCCCAGTCACTTGTCGGTGCTGACCGCAGGCATCTCTTCGAGTGACACGCTCTCCTCGCCGGGTGCCGTCGATGCCGAGTCCGGCAGTACTTGGAGCTTGAGTGCGAGTTCGCTAGGTGCGCGCGGCAAACAAACGCCACGCCTGACTGGTCAGTACGATTTTGGTATTCCGCTGCCGCTGAACCATTCTTCCATCTGGGTACGCAGTGGCTTCACGGTAGTGGAAGGTAGCGTCAACTCCTCCATCTCCAATTCCTACCTCGGCGGCTTCGGCAACAACTACGTGGACAATGCCGCCAATGGTGGCGCTCAGCGTTACCGCGACTTGTACTCCATGCCGGGCTTCGAGATTGGCGCCGTGCGTGGAAAAACCTTAGTAAAAACCCTGGTGGAGTGGAGCTTGCCGCCTATCCGGTTCGAAAGCTTCGGCACTCCGGGTGCTTACGCCAGCTGGATTCGCCCGGAGGTCTTCGCCAGTTATGCCATGACGGACTTGCAGGACAGCGCCCGGCGAGACAACGCTACTTCGCTCGGTGTGCAGTTCGACATGCAACTGCATGTCATGCACCGCTTGCCCATGATGTTCTCGTTAGGCTTTGCCCGCGGCTTTGGCGGCAGCGGGTTCGGCAAGAACGAAGTGATGCTGTCGTTCCAGGTGTTGTAGCGCGGCTGTAGAAACTCATTTCACGCGGCGTGCATGGTAGTTACCCGATAGTTCGGCGAAGCTTTAAATGCCTGTTAAAAATTGACCAAGTGATTCATAGGGAAGGGGAACGTTTCATGAACAAGAAAAAACTGACGATTGCTGCCGTGGTGTGTTTGGCGCTGCTCTCTGCCTGCAGCGGCGGCTCTGCATCCAAGGATGCTGCCGGCACCATGATGGACACTAAACGCCCCACCACCCCAGTCGACCCCAACAAAGTGGACCCCGCGAAATTCAACAAGGCGCATGGCTCGAATGGAAAAGTCGCTCTGAGCGCAACTGGCGGTTGCGCGAGTTGCCACGACTGAGGCCCGTGGTGCCGACCCGAAAAGTCCGGGTCGGCAGCGGTTCCGCACTACGCGGCCTTTAAGTTCTTATTCAAAGCGCTGCGTAGCCCACGGAAACGCTGTGCCAACACGGCGTCAATCAGTTGCTGCGACTGTTCCGGGGTGGCCATCGCAGGCAGCGGGAACTGCGCAGCTAGCCACGCCATGAATGCAGTCACCACGTCCGCTTCCTCGTGACCTTCATCCACCAAAGCTTGCAGCTTCTCCAGCAATTCGCCGGAGGCACCGTAACCCACCAGCTCCACGAGGCTTTGCAAGCCGGCTTCGCCCCTCGCCATCGCCTGGAATTGCACTTTCAGCCATATGGACGCGAGGGCGCTGTCGACTTGGGCTGGCTGGAACTGCGGCGGCAGTACTTTATTGACCAACCCGCGAACCTTTTGCAGAACGGAGCCTGATGGCGCCGCAGAGTGCGCAGAGCGCGCAGACGGCGCAGACACCAAGGGCGCTCCCATGACCCTTCGCGAAGCCACCACCGACGGCGGCAGCGCGAGCAACATGCAGTGGTCGACCGACGACACCCGCCGCCGCATCGGATGACTGAGTTCATTCACCTCCATCTGCGGTACCGCCACCGTGACCGGGAGGTTCTCCGGATTCTGGCCGTCTTCGCGTTTGGCGACTACCACCATGCTGGTGTATTCGCTGACGAGGTTATGGCGGACGGCCAGCGCGCGAGCGTCATCGGCGGGAAGTGAAGCCAGGCGGCGGGCTGCCAGCAGACGTGGCAACCAATCTCCGGCCGTTTCTTCCAGTGGGATGGGGCACGGCAGTGAACTGTTTCCCACGGTAGCTTTGACGGTGCCGACAGGCCGCGAACTGAAGCCCGCTGCCAGATGCAGCGTGTCGCCATTGAAGACCTGCTTGGCTACCGGCAGCGTCCAGGCTGGTTTGGCATCGGCCCAGTCCACGCGGCCGACATCGGCGGCTGGCGTTCGCAGACGCTTGAACATGCGCAAGATGGCCTCTTCCGCGTCCTGTTCGTCGCGGACGAACTCGACCGCACCGCCGGTCTCAGTCGCCAAGGCCGTGGCAAGAGCCTCGTTGGGCGCGGCGCCGATGGCCACCACGAACAGACGGTGTCCTGCCTTCGCCACCTTCTTCAGTGAACTGTTGACGTCGTGAACTTCGCCATCCGTGATGAGCAGGATGTCCGTGCCGCGGGGCGCGCGAATCTTGAGCGTGGCGTCCAGTGCCTCCGCCATGTTAGTTCCACCGAGGTCGGCATCAATATCGCGAACGCGCAGCAGCAGGGCCTCACGCACGGCTTTGTCGAGGGTCTCAAGGCCGGCCGTGACGTGCTGATGGTTGCTGCCGAAGCATGTGAGCGAAAAACGGTCTTCAACGGAAAGGTTGCGCAGAAACTGCGAAAGCGCACGTTTGGCATTTTCGATGCGCTCGCCGCCCATGGACCCGGAGCAGTCCAGCAGCACTTTCACTGTGAATGGGCCATCGGGTTGCGCTGCGGTGGCGTAGGCGGGGCTGGCCAAAACGGCCCAGCCTTCTCCGTCCCGCGCGACCAGCGCGCGCTGCGGCAAGCTGGCCGCTTGCAGTTGCAGGACGAAGTCCTTATCGAGAAAGCCCTGGCGACGCAGCGTGACGCGCACGCCCTCGGCCGTAGCGACGGCGTGGGTGGCGTGCGAAGGGCTGCGCAGGCCAGCGTCATTGGCGAGGCCAGCCAGCAGAATTTCGATATCAAATGGATATTCGGCGAGGAACGAATTCGTGGCCACGGCCGGACCGCTGAGGCCGGCAGCGGCAGGGTCCCCGTAGCGTGGCGCTATGACGGTGGGGACCGCCAGACGAACGAAGCCCTCGAAAGCGTCCAGCAACTCCACGTAGCGGTAGCGGATGGTTGCCGCTTCGCCGGCACGAAGATGGCCGAGGCTGACGGTGTAGAGACCGTGGCCGTTGTGCTCTAGGAGGACGGTGGTGTCGCCATTGTCGATGGCAGCTTCGTAACGGCGCTTCGCTTCTGCCTTTGCTGTAGCGACAGCGGCGAGTTTCTGGCCGCCCACTTCCAACTCGAGTGCGAGCAGGACAGCGCGCGACGGAAGCGGGAACGTGTAGACGGCCTCGACGGAGTCCGGCAGGGGGTTCTGGTAGCGCTGTTCCACTTCAAGCGTGAAGACCAGACCGTCGAGACGGCCTTGCGCGCGTACGCCCTGCAGTGGAATGGACTGGCCGTGCTTGGTAACGAGCGAAGTGGGCAAATTATACGGATTCATCTTGGTCTTCCTCCTGCTGGAGTTGCGCGAAGCGGTCTGCCAGTTCACGAGCGAGCTGGCGAAGTCGTTGTGGCGACAGGCGGGCATGGGCCGGGTCGACGATGAGTTCGAGGCCGGGGGCCAGAACGACATGGGATTTCAGTTGCACCGTGCCCGGAGCGGCGGCGGTGGGAGCTGCGCTGGCGCTACCCGGTGTGGCGGCGCGCAGTTGGGCGCGCACGGCGTCCAGCGACAGCCCGGCCTCGGTCAGGCGCCGAATGCTGAGCAGGTCGTTCAGGTGCTGCCAGCTGTAGAAAGCGGCGCGGGTTTCGCCCAAGGGGCGAGCTACCAGGCCTAGCTGGATGTAATAGCGGATGGTGCGCCTGGAAACGCCGGAAAGCCGTTCCAGCTCTTCCAAGGTGTAGCGGTCCGCGGGGGATATGTCGTTCATGGCAGTAATAGTAACACCATTACTGTCAAAATCAACTGTCGCAATAAACGGGCGTTCAGTCAGCGGTGATGGCCGACCGCTCGCGGCCGGTCAGCCTGGCGTTTTCACCCACTGCAGGCTTAGCCATTCCGCCACCAAGGCCGGGCGCGCCTCGCCTTCAATTTCCACCGTTGCAGCCAGCGTCAACAGCCACTGTCCGGGGCCCTTTTCGGTGAAATGCTGCAGGACAAACCGCCCACGGATACGCTTTCCAGCGTGCACTGGGGACACCATGCGCACCTTGTCGAAGCCATAGTTCACGCTGGTGACGAGGCCTTCCAGCGCCACATTCACTCCTTTGGCCAAGCTCGACAGCAACGACATCACGAGAAAGCCATGAGCGATGGTGCCGCCGAACGGCGTGGCCGCCGCCGCCACGGGGTCGATGTGGATGAACAGGTGGTCGTCGGTCAGGTCCGCGAAGCGGTTGATCATGTCCTGGCTGATTTCCACCCAAGGGGACAAGCCCACTTCGGTGCCGATGCGTGCACGGACTTCTTCGGGGGTGCTCAGACGCATGGGTCTACCCACGCTCCATCGATGTAGAACTGGTGGTAGTGCGGCACAAGCGGCTCCGGAAGAAAAAGCGATTGGTGAAATTCTCGCATACGTATGCATTGCCAGTGTGGGGCAGTGCGGCGGACACTAGGGCGGACGGCGCCCATGACGCCGCATCAAGAATTTGAGTCGAGGGGGTCTGCCGATGTCCACTGCAACGGGGGCGGCGCTGCTGCCGCGTGACAAGCCTGCCATGTCGTTCTGGCAGATCTGGAACATGTGCTTCGGTTTTCTGGGCATCCAGTTCGGGTTTGCTCTACAGAACGCGAATGTCAGCCGCATCTTCCAGACGCTAGGCGCCA
>CALQLF020000071.1 GCA_943331345.2 Candidatus Planktophila lacus
ATTCAGGGAATACCTGTTTCGGTATGCCGCAGCGCCTGTACTGCGGCTCAGGAACAAGCCCGATGCGCGCTCGGGCAATAGCTAGGCGCCAAGAATTTCCAGCTTGGCGTAAGCGAGCATGAGTTGCTTCGGGCCGAGCCGCTCGAAGTTCACTTCCACCTGCGCCTGCGCGCCCTGCCCTTCCAAACGCACCACCACGCCATCACCAAACTTGCCGTGCCGCACCCGGCTGCCGAGCTTCAGGCCGTTGAAGGCCGCGGCTTGGTCGATACGCGCTGTGGCACGCACGACGGCCACGCGTTCTTCCGTGAGCGGTGACGGCCGACCCATGCCACTCGAGCTGCCACCGAAGCGGCTACCCGCGCTGCTGCCCGAACTGCCACCGTAGCCGCCACGGCTGCCGCCGCCATAGCCACTGCCGCTACTGCTGTAACCACCGCCACTGTGGGAGCGGCCTTGCTCGCGACTTCCGTAGCCACCGCCAAAACCACTGCCACTGTGGGAGCGAGCTTGCTCGCGACTTCCGTAGCCACCGCCACTGTGGGAGCGAGCTTGCTCGCGACTTTCCCAACCGTCGCCTTCATCCGACCAACGGCGCCGCCCATTGTCGAACGGCCGCGACACGTTCAAACGCGGCCGCACTTCTTCCAGCAATTCTTCGGGCATTTCCGCCAAAAACCGCGAAGGCGCCGCCATCTGGTCCTGCCCATGCAAGCGACGCGCTTCCGCATGCGACAAGTACAGCCGCTTCATGGCACGCGTGATGCCCACATAGCAAAGGCGACGCTCTTCCTCCAGTCCGTTGAGGTCCGCGATGGAACGCTGGTGCGGGAACAAGCCCTCTTCCAGACCACACAAGAACACGATGGGAAACTCTAGGCCCTTGGCCGAGTGCAGCGTCATCATCTGGACAGAATCTTCGCCGGCGCCAGCTTGCGCCTCGCCGCTTTCCAGTACCGCGTGCGCCAGAAACGAATCCAAAGGATTCATCGGCTCGCCACTGTCCGCCGGCACTTGGTCCGGTTCGAAGGTGCGCGCTGCGGAAACGAGTTCGTCCAAGTTCTCGACGCGGGCCTCGCCCTTGCCGTCTTTTTCTTTCTGGAAGTGTTCGCGCAAGCCCGAACGGGCGATGACATGGTCCACCTGCTCGTGCAGTGGCAAGTTGGCGGCTTCTTTCGCCAGTTGGTCCACCAACTGCAGGAACGCGGCCAGCGACTGGTTGCCCTTGGGCCCCAGCATGCCGGAACCCAGCACCACGCCGCAGGCTTCCCACATGGAACTGCCACGCTCACGCGCTGCAGTACGCACCAAATCCAGCGTGCGCGCGCCAATACCGCGCGTCGGCAGGTTCACCACACGCTCGAAGGCCGCATCTTCAGCGCGGTTCGACAACAAGCGCAAATAAGCGAGCGCGTCTTTTACTTCGGCGCGTTCAAAAAAGCGGAGGCCCCCATAAACGCGGTAAGGAATACGCGCGTTCATGAAACCTTCTTCCAACACGCGCGACTGTGCGTTAGAACGGTACAGCACCGCGGCGCCGTCACGACGGCCGCCTTGGCTTATCCATTCGCGCACGCGCTGTACGACGAAGTCCGCTTCGTCGCGTTCATTGAACGCCGAGTACACGCGGATGGGTTCGCCCGGGGCGCCGGCGGTACGCAGCGTCTTGCCGAGGCGGCCCGTGTTGTGTTCGATGATGCCGTTGGCCAGCGCCAGAATGTTGCCGCTGGACCGGTAATTTTCTTCGAGGCGCACCATGAGCGCGCCGGGAAAGTCTTTGCTGAACTGGTGGATGTTTTCCACCTTGGCGCCGCGCCAACCGTAGATGCTCTGGTCGTCGTCGCCCACCACGAACGGCGTGCCACCGGGGCCAGCGATAAGACGCAACCACTGGTACTGCAAGGTGTTGGTGTCCTGGAACTCGTCCACCAGCATGTGCGTGAAGCGCTTGCGATAGTGGTCGAGCACATCGGCATGGTCGCGCAGGAGTTCGTAACTGCGCAGCAGCAGCTCGGCGAAGTCCACGACGCCTGTCTTGCGGCAGCGCGCTTCATACTCTTCGTAGATACGAATGAGCTGGCGACGAGTCGGGTCGCCGTCGTCCTTTAGGTGCTTGGGGCGCTGGCCTTCATCTTTGCGGCCATTGATGAACCACGTGACCTCGCGCGGCACCCAACGGGTGTCGTCGAGGCCCATGTCCTTCAGGATTTTCTTCACCAGCCGCTGCTGGTCGTCCGCATCGAGAATCTGGAACGTCTGCGGCAGGTCTGCTTCGCGCCAATGAATGCGCAGCAAGCGGTGCGCCAAGCCGTGGAAGGTGCCGATCCAGAGGTTCTGCACGCCCACCTGCAGCAGCGTTTCCACACGGCCGCGCATTTCGGCCGCGGCCTTGTTGGTGAAGGTAACGGCAAGGATGGACCACAGCGAAGCACCCTCGCGTTCCACGAGCCAGGCGATGCGGTGCACCAGCACGCGCGTCTTGCCGGAACCGGCACCAGCGAGGATGAGACAGGGCTGCAGCGGGGCAGAGACAGCCTGCGCCTGTTCGGCGTTCAGGCGGGAAAGGAGCGGGTCGGAATTCATCCGCGCATTCTACCGGGGCGCGCGGCTCAACCGGTGACCCTCTTGAGTCCTCCGGGCGTGCTTCAGGCCTCCGGCGCCGCGCCTTCGCCTAGAAAATCGAGCAACTCCAGCGCCAAGGCGATGACCACCGGCCCAAGGAACATGCCCACCAAACCAAACGCTGCCAAGCCACCAAGTACACCGATGAAGACGGCCAAGGTCGGCACCTCGCCACGGCCCGAAATGAGCAAGGGTTTCAACAGGTTGTCGATGGTGCCCACCACTCCCGCGCCGAAAGCGAATAACAAGGTGGCCGGCAAATAGTCGCCGTGCAACGCCAGCCCGACGACCGCCGGCCCCCACACCAATGCGGTGCCGCCGAAGGGCACTACCGACAACACCGCCGCCAACACACCGAACACCACCGGGGAAGGCAACCCGGCAGCGGCGAACGCCAGCCCCACCAACAACCCTTGCACCATGGCGGTGACCAAAGTGCCAAACACCACCGCACGCGTCACCGCCGCCAACCGCGCGAACAGATGCTCCTTGTGGGCGGCATCCATCGGCACCAGGCGGCGCAGGCTTTGCGCTATGAGGGCCGCATCGCGCACCAGGAAGAACAACAGAATGAGCATGAACAGGAAACTGGCGACGGTTCCCACGGCCTCTAGGAAAAACGCTCCGCCCATGGCGGCTAAAGGCGCCAGCACGCGCTGCGCACCCGTCACCACCCAGCTTTGCAATTGCGCAGCGGACACCGCCAAGTGCTCTTCTGCCCAACCCACCCAGCCCCTCATCCAAGGCTGCTGCAGCAGGTCGTTGAAACTGCGCACCTCCATTTCCAACGCCATCTGTTGCATGCGTTGCGCCAATTCGCCCGCTTGCGCCGCGAACAAGGCGCCCAGCACTCCCAAGGGCCCGACGAACAACAGCAAGGTCAGCAGAGTGAGCAGCAACGCGGCCAAAGATTCGCGACCCCCCAGACGCCGCGCCAGACGCACCTGCAAGGGTTGCAGCAGGAAAGCCAGAAACACCGCCCAAGCCAGCGGCGCCAGAAAGGGCTCGACGATGCGCCAGAGCAACACCGCCAACACCGCCGCGGTCACCAGCCCGACGGCACGACGATAGAACACGGTGGCAGGAGTAGGCAGCATGCAAATATCTCGCGGCGGGCTTCATGCCCGGAAGTTCTGGTCCGATTGTTCCACAGGCCCGAACCCCCCGATAGGCGGTAAACTGCAGACATGATTGGTTTGTTGCAACGCGTGTCCGAAGCGAGCGTGCGGGTGGACGGCGCCTTGGCCGGCGCCATCGGCCCGGGCCTGCTGGTGTTGGTGGGCGTGCAGGCAGGCGATACCGCCGCGCAGGGCGAACGCCTGCTGGAGCGCTTGGTCACCTACCGCGTGTTCGCCGACGACAGTGGCCGCATGAACCGCAGTCTGGAAGAAACCGGAGGCGGCTTGCTCCTGGTGCCACAGTTCACCTTGGCAGCCGACACGCACAAAGGCACTCGCCCCGGCTTCAGCACGGCGGCCGTTCCGGAACTGGGGCGCGAACGCTTCGCGGCCTTCGTGGCCTTGGCAGAAGCACGCTTGCCCGGTCGCGTTGCCACCGGTCAGTTCGGTGCCGACATGCAGGTGGCGCTGGTGAACGATGGCCCGGTCACCTTCTGGCTGGAAGTGAAGGCCACCACCTGAGTTTTACTGAAAAATAAGGAAAAACCCCTAGGAGTTGCCCTAAGGGACACACGTCACGGATTGAGGAACTGAACAGATACACTCGATGTCCATGCAGTAATATCTCGTCCTATCAATCTCGCCGGTAAAGCCGGCCACTGTTGGAGCCTCGTCATGGGTATCGGTTTTCGTGAACTTCTGGTCATCCTCGCCATCGCGCTGCTTGTCTTCGGCGCTGGCAAGCTCAAGAACATCGGCTCGGATCTCGGCGCTGCCGTGCGCGGCTTCAAGAAGGGCATGAGCGACGAAGAAGAGACCACCAAGGACACCAAGGCAGCGCCGGCCGCTGAAGACAACAAGAAGGCCTGAGCCTTCCTGTAATCCTTGTGCAGCCCCGAACCCGGGGCTGTGTTCCAGGTTTCCCAAGGTGCAAGTGCAAGTTGCAAGCGCAAGTTGCAAGTATCTGGGGCCTGTCGTGTTGACTGGAGCTAGCGCATGTTCGAGGTCGGTTTCAGCGAGATGCTGCTCATCGCGCTGGTTGCGTTGTTGGTGCTTGGCCCCAACAAGCTTCCGAAGCTCGCGCGCGATATCGGACGCTGGGCCGGCCGTGCACGGCAAATGGTCCGCCAAATGCAGGACCAGTTGGACCACGAAACCCGTATAGCCGAATGGTCGCTCGACGACCCAGAACGCGCCAAGACGCTTAGCAATCCGCCCGCCATCGCCGACGTAAGCGCGGTCCCGGACGGTCCCGACGCGCCGCGCCGCCCAGTTGCTGTGCCCACCGGCCCAGAAGCCGTACCCGCCGGCCCAGACGCAGTGCCTGCAGGCCCGGAAGCCGTTGCGGTATCGCACCCCGCCATGGCTGCCGTGAACGTGCCTGCCGGCCCGGATGCAGTACCGCCGCCGCTGGCACCCGATTCCTTGCCGACCGCCACCGTGAACGAACATGACCGACCACTCGTCTGAAAGCCGTGGCCTCGGCGAAGGCTCGCTGACCTCCCATATCCTCGAACTGCGCGACCGCCTCATCAAGGCGCTCGCGGCGATAGTCATTCTGGCCTTTCCCTGCATCGGCTATTCGAACGAACTGTTCACGCTGGTGGCCCAACCGCTCATCCAGCAGTTGCCCCCTGGCAGCAAACTCATCGCTACCAGCGTCGTCTCGCCGTTCATGGCGCCGTTCAAACTCGCCCTTTACATGGCGTTGTTCCTCGCCATGCCCGTGGTGCTATACCAGCTCTGGGCCTTCGTGGCGCCCGGTCTTTACAAACACGAACGCAAGTTCGCGGCGCCTTTGGTGCTCACGAGCATCTTGCTCTTCTACGCCGGTGTTTTCTTCGCGTACTTCGTTGTCTTTCCGCTCATGTTCCAGTTCTTCGCCGCCACCACCCCGGCTGGCGTCACCATGATGACGGACATTACGCAATACCTCGATTTCGTGCTCATCCTGTTCCTGTGCTTCGGGCTGGCTTTCGAAATTCCCATCGCCGTGGTGCTGCTCACGCAGACCGGTATCGTGAAGGTAGCGAAGCTTTCCGAAGTCCGCGGCTACGTCATCATCGGTATCTTCATCATTGCGGCCATCCTCACGCCGCCAGATGCCGTGTCGCAGTGCGCCATGGCCTTGCCCATGTGGATTCTCTACGAGGCCGGCATCATCATGTCGCGCATCCTGTCGCGGGTCCGCAAACCGTCTGACCGGGAAGTGACCGAAACCACTTAAGGGCGGCTCCCTCTGTCCCTCTCCCCGGGCGTTCGGTCATACTCGGCTGAACAATCCACCGGGGGATCACCAGTGAACGACCAATCAGGCGCCGCCCTTCCTGCGCAGCTGACGGTGAAGGCCGTCGTCTTGTCGCTTGTCCTCACCGTCATCCTCGCCGCAGCGAACGCCTATCTGGGGCTGTTCGCGGGCCTCACGGTAGCCACGGCCATCCCGGCCGCAGTCATCGCCATGGCAGTGCTGCGGTTGTTCGGTCCGCCGAACATCCTGGAAAACAATATCGTCGCCACCGGCGCTTCGGCTGGTAGCAGCATTGCCGCCGGCGCCATCTTCACCATGCCCGCGCTTATCCTGCTGGGGCACTGGAAGCACTTCGATTACCTTTGGACCTTCACTATCGTCGGCCTCGGTGGTTTGCTCGGCGTGCTGTTCAGCGTGCCCTTGCGTCGCACGCTCATCCTCGAGCAAAAGCTGCAGTTCCCGGAAGGCGTGGCTGCCGCAGAAGTACTGAAGGCCGGTGCCGGCACAGCCGATGCCGCCAGTGGCCTGAAGTGGCTGGGGCTTTCCGCTGCGGCGGGTGGCCTCTTCAAGTTCGCTACCTCGGGGCTGCGCTTGGCGCCGGAAACCTTCAGCATGTCGCGCTTCGTTGGCGACCGTGGCGTGGCGTTCTTCGGCTACGGCTTCTCTCCAGCGCTGCTCGCCGTGGGTTACATCGTCGGCCTGAACGTCGGCATCCTCGTCGCGGCCGGTGGTGCCTTCAGTTGGTGGCTGGCCATTCCGCTCTACAACACCTTCTTCGCCCCGCAAGATCCGCAGGTCATGGCGGCGCTCGCTGATATCACGGACCCCGAAGGTGTGGCCTTCACGCTGTGGAAGCTGCGCATTCGCTATATCGGCGTGGGCTGCATGGTCGTGGGCGGCCTGTGGGCGCTGTGGTCGTTGCGGAACTCGCTGGCCGCAGGCATCCGCAGCGGTTTTTCAAAGCGCACGCAGTCCGCTGGCAGCGTGCCGCACACCGAGCAAGATCTGCCCATGCCGCTCGTCATGTCCGGTATCGCGCTGTTCGTCGTGCCCTTGTTCATTCTTTACTATCTCGTGGTGGGCACAGTGGGCGTAGCGCTCGCCATGGCCATCATCATGGTGGTGGCCGGTTTCCTGTTCAGCTCCGTCAGCGGCTACATGGCCGGCCTCGTCGGCTCTTCGAACAACCCCGTCTCCGGCATCACCATCTCCACCATTCTCTTTGCTTCACTCGTACTGCTGGCATTGCTCGGCAACGACACCGGGCGTGGTGCGGTGGCGGTGGTTTTCATCGGTGCCGTCGTGTGCAACGCGGCTGCAGTGGCTGGCGACAACTTGCAGGACTTGAAGGCCGGGCAACTCGTGGGCGCCACCCCATGGCGGCAGCAGGTCATGCTCGGTATCGGCGCACTCGCTAGCGCGGCCGTTATGGCACCGGTGATGAACCTGCTGCAAGATGCTTACGGTATCGGCGAGCCGGCACGGCCTGGTGTGCATGCGCTGTCCGCCCCGCAAGCCACGCTGGTCAAGAGCGTGGCTGAAGGCATGTTCGGCGGCCACTTGCCTTGGGACATGATCGCGCTAGGCGTGGTCGTCGGTGCCGCTATCATCGCGTTCGACCTGTGGCTGAAGCGCCGCGGTTCACGCTGGAGCGCACCGGTGCTCGCCGTGGCCGTGGGCATCTACCTGCCACTGGACGTCTCTATGCCTATTCTGGCCGGTGGACTCATCAGCGAATTCGCCACGCGTTGGCATGCCGCACGCGCCAACAAGGGTACGGCGAGTTCCGTCGACACCGAGTCCCTGCAGCGCAACGGCATGCTGTTCGCGGCCGGGCTCATCACGGGCGAAGCCATCATCGGCATTCTCATGGCCATTCCCATCGCCTACACCTCGAACCCCGACGTGCTGGCGGTAGCCGAAGCCTGGCGTCCCGGCCAATGGGCGGGGCTTGCCGTACTGACAGCTATCGGTTTTGGGATGTATCGTGTGGCCACGCGCCACGCACCCACCGGCTAGTTGCCGCACGGCAAGAATTGATTGCCGTGGTGCCGGGGGCGCCATGGCTATACTCCTTCCGTGCGCGCCCCCACTTCCCGACTTTCGCCCGGTGACCCCTTACGGTTGATGGCCGCGTTCGCGGCTGTCTACCTCATCTGGGGTTCCAGCTTCGTGGCTACCAAGGTGATGGTGGCCGAAGTGCCCGCCATGTTGGCCGTGGCCATTCGCGGCACTTTGGCCGGCGGCATTTTGTTCGGCATCGCCAGTTGGCTGGGTTATGCCCTGCCGGAATCGCGGCGGGAATGGCGGCACATTCTCTTCATGGCCATCATGACGGTAGTACTGAGCACCATGCTCAACGTGGTCGCCGCGCGTCATATCGCCAGCAACGAACAAGCGCTCCTGAACGCCAGTTCGGCATTCTTTATCGTTATCTTCGGCAGTATCGGCGGCACGGGCACGGCGCTCGGCAAACGCGCTTGGGGCAGCATCGTGCTGGGCTTTGGCGGCGTGGCGCTTCTGTTGCTGCCGCGCGGCGACGGCCACGAATCGCCATTGCGCTGGATGTTGGTGGTACTGGCTGCCTGCATTGCCTGGGGTATTGGCACTGCGTATTTCCGGCGCTATCCACCCCGCACTGAACCGCTCATGTTCAATGCACTGCAGTTGGGTTCAGGCGGCCTCATGCTCATCCCGATGAGCCTCATGGCCGGCGAAAAGCTGCCAGTTCACTGGTCCAGCAGCACCGTGGTGGCACTTACCTTCCTGACGCTGTTCAGCTCCTGCATTGGCTATACGTCATTCACCTATCTGCTGCCGCGTGTCTCGCCGGCAAAGCTGGGCACCTATGCGTACGTGAACCCACTGGTGGCGACGCTGGTGGGCTGGTGGTTGCTGGGTGAAGCGCTGACCCCCATTCAATGGGTGGGCGGCATCATCGTACTGGCCAGTGTGGCGGTCATTAACTTACCGGGGAATGGCAAAGGCCACAGCAACGGCAACGGCCACAGCAACGGCAACGGCCACAGCAACGGCAACGGCCACAGCAAGACCAACGGCACCAGCAAGAACGGCGGCAAGTAGCCCCACCGCGGCAAATAGCCGCCACTAGTTCACCAGTAGTTCAGTCTTGCGGGCCGCGCTGCACGTGCACTTTCACGCCGCCGGACTGCCCGAATAAGGCGTTGCCCACCGCGCCAGCCACACCGATGATGACGGATGACCACAGCGCCGGCCAGAACCCGGCGACGGTCATGCCATCCAGCATCCACGCCACCAGCCCCACCATCCAGGCGTTGATCACCAACAAGAAGAAGCCCAGCGTGACCACCGCCAGCGGCAGCGTCAGCAACATGAGTAGTGGGCGCACCGTGGCATTCACCACGCCGAGCAACAGCCCGGCCATCAACAACGTGGCTGCCGAATCGACACTCACGCCATCGACCCAGGCCGTAGCCAGCCACAACCCGAGCGCGGCAAACACCGCGCGCAACACAAACGCCGTCACTTCATTCTCCTGCCTGCGGCAAACACCACGGCCACCTCTCGCAACAAGCCGACATCCTCCAGCACGGGGCCGCGCACCGCAATGATATCGGCGGCACCTCCCGGCGTCAGAACTCCCGACCGACCGACCGCGGCCGCCGCGTCCACCGTGGCGGCACGCAAAGCCTCCTCCGGGGTGAGTCCGGCGTCGCGCACCAAAGCAAAGATTTCCTCGTGCAGAGCCAAGGCTTGGGGTAGCGCCGGCTGGCCGGCTGCGCTACCCGCCACCACACGCGCACCCGCCGCACGCAAGGCGCGGACCCGCGCTCCGGCAGACTGACTGCGCAACTGCGCATACGGCGGTGCTACCACCGTGGAATAGGGAGTCCAGGAGGCGCGCAGGTCCTGTGCGAGCAAGGCCGGCAAGGCCTGAAATACCACCGGCGAATCAAGGGCTTCCGCATCGCCCGACCAGCGCCGCCAGGTCGCCAAAGGAGCCAGTTGCGGTGCCCACCAGACAGTTTGCCCGGCAGCCACTCGGGCCTGCACGGCGGCTAACGCTTCAGGCGGCCAATCGGGCGCCGTGTCGAGACCCAACCCCAACAGTCCATCCATGCCCGCTGCCAGCGCCGGCGCCACGCCCGAGGCCCAGCGCAGTTCTGCCCACACCGGCCGGCCGGCCCCGTGCGCCAGCCCGACCAGCGCCTGCAGTTCCTCCGGCGCCCACTCCTCGGGGGCCGCCACCACGAAAGCGTCCACGCCCTCGTCCAGCCACTGCCGCATGGCCGCCGTCGCTTCTGTTATGGACTGCACCGTGCGCCGACCGGTGGCATCGGCCTCGGGATGCCCTTGCCTTTCCAGAACCGGGGCCGCCACCAGAAGACGCGGCCCGGGAACGCGCTTTTCCGCCACGCGCCGTCGCAACTCCAGCGCCGTGGCGGCCGGTGACCCAACCTCGCGCACCGTGGTCACTCCGGCGGCGAGTTGCGCGCCTAAAGTCCAAGGCATGACGACGCGAGCCGCCAAGGGGCGAAGGATAGGGTCGGCCTTCGCCGGGTCGCCGTGCCCCAGGCGCCAGGACTGGACCGCCACATCCACCAAGCCCGGCAGCACGCTCATGCCTTCCGTGCTGACGATTTGCGCCCCCTCGGGCACAGGCGTGGTCGCCATGGGGCCAACCGCCAGAAGGGTGTCCCCTTCGATGATCACCACCCCGTTGGGGATGGGCGCGCCCTCGCCGGTCCAGACGGTGCCGCCCACCAGCGCCACTGGCCCCACTGGGCCCACTGGCGACGCGGCGGGAGCCAAGACTGACCAGCACCACAGGCAACCCGCCAGCAACCAAGCGATACCACGCATCACTGCACCCTCGCGGGACCCACCGCCTGCTTCAGTTGCGACAAAGAAACCGCCCAACGGGACTGCTGCCGACGCAGCCACGGAGCCCAGGCCGGCGTCACGGGCACGCCCTCGCCAAGAATACGCAGCATGACCTTGCCGGGTCTGGCGTCAATGAGCCAGTCCTCGCTGACCACGGCTGCGCCAGGCCAGTCGGGTGCCGGGTCCAAAGTGAATGACAGACGCCGCAAGGGGTCGTGCCGCGCCAAACGCGCGTGGGAAGTAACGCCATCGGGAAAACGCGCCACCAAGCGACCCCCTGGACGCGAGTCGAACTGAACCGCCACGCCATACCAGCGGAGCAGCAAGGTCGGTTCGGTGAGCCAGCGCCACAGCTCGTCTGGCTGTGCTGGCATTTCGGCGAAGGCGGCGTAGCCGCGCAGATTCGGCACTGTCATGGCCGACAGCGTAAACAAAATTCGCCGCCATGCGCGCGGCGAATTGCCGCCGCTTAGCGGCTGGTAGTGGACTCCGCTGACGATTCGGCAAGCGCCGGCAACACCTGCGTAGTCGCTGCCACGGGGACGGGCGGCACCAGTTCGTACATGGCCAGGTCCTCCAGCACTTGCCGGAAAGGCACCGCGCGACCGACTTCATAGCCTTGACCGTAGACACAGCCCAGTTCCTGGGAACGCAGTCGCAGCGCTTCGGTCTCCACCGACTTCGCCACCGTATCCAACCCGCGCGAAGCACACCACTGCAACATGCCACGCACGGCGGTATCCGCTGCGGGGTCTTCGAGCATGGCACGCAGGTCCGTGCCGTTCAGTTTCACTTCGGTGAGCGGCAGGGAAAGATCTCCGAGCGCTTCCGCCACATCCAAGTCGAACTCGTCCAGCGCCACGCCGCAACCCAGCGCACGCAATTGCTGGATAGCATCGATGACCGCCGGCCACTGGGTGGCTGTGGGCTGCATGGCTGCCGCGGGAATGTCGAACACCAGCACATCGGGAGGCAGACCAGTGCTCACCAATCGTTCGCTGAGTTCCGCGAGGAAAGCCGACGAAGCCGTCGCGCTGCCCAAGGTGTTCATGGACAAATTGACGGCAAACCGCGCCAACCGACGACCGACGACTTCCGTCTGTGAAGACAAAGCATCAATGGCGTGGCGTACCACCCAGCGGTCGATGGCGGGCAGCAGCCCGGCCTCGGCCGCCAACGGCATCCAGCGGTCTGGCGAGAGCAAATCGCCGCCGTCCGCCGGCAAGCGCAGCAGCAATTCAAAGCGGGGCTCGCCATAACCCTGCAAGGGCAGCATGGGCTGTGCCACGAGCGTCGGCGACTCCATCGTGACAGCGCGCATCACACGTTCGAGCAATGGCGCCTCGAGTACGTCCGTGGTGCGCCCGAGCGGTGCGGCCGCTTCAGTCCAGCGCTGCACACGGCCACGGCCCGGCTGCTTGGCTTGGCGGCAAGCTGCCTCGGCAAAGGCCAAGGCACGCGCCAGCGCGTCGTGCCAACCACCATCTGTGTCGCGCGTGGCCAGATTGGCAATGCCGATACCGGCATTCACCAAGACCTCCCCTTCCCCGCGACGGTAAGAGAGTTCCGCAATAGCCTTGCTGAGTTCTTCCGCCACGGCCGTAGACACTTCCACGGTGGTGAGCGGTAGGCAGACCACCATGCGGCCGCCGTCGAGACGGCCCGCTACGGCACCGCGAGGCGAGTGGCGACGCACTACCTCGGCGACTCGTAGCAAGACCTCATCGCCGACCGGCAGGCCATAGCGATCGTTGATGTCCTGAAGACCATCGATATCGACAAACAGTAACTGATGCACGCCGTAGGTCGTACAGGCCAATTCGGCCTGACGCTCGAACTCGACCCGCATCGGCAGGCCCGTGTTGGCGTCGTAACGTTGGTCGAGCAGGTCGCAGATGCGGCGCGCTACCCATTCGGCGATACGCAAGGCACGCACCCCGAAGGTCGGCGCACCCGGCGGCGCGAAGAAAGCGACAAAACCCACCACGCGCTGCCCGCGGCGGCGAATGGGCACGCTCAGCACACGGTGCGAACCACCCGGGTCATCCTGGCGGGTCGAGCCCACCAGCGGTTGCTGGTTCATGCGGGCATAGTTGAGCAGATGGCGATGCAGAGCGCTCACCAAGCGCGGCGCTTCGGGAGCACCCGGCGTATCCGCGCCGTTGGGCGAACGCTGGGTACGCAGCACCGCCAGACCCTTGTCCGGCACCACCAGCGCACCGATGGTCGCTTCCATCGGTTTCAAGGCGGCCTCGAGCAAGCCGGCAGGGTCGTCTACCTGCCCTTCCAGGGCCGAAAGATCGACCATCGTGTCCGCTTCGCCCGTCCCTCGGGTAGCGAGACCCACCCGCTGGATGGCATCGCGCAGCAGCAATTCACGCTGCAACACTTCCAGCGCCGGGCGCACCAAGCTCAGCACCAGCGAAAACGGCCGCGCCTCGCGCGTACCGGGTACGAAAAACCCGACGGCGGCCAGCGGTCGCGCATCTTCGCCACGCAAGCAGAAGGTATAAATCATGGCGTCGTTGGCAGGTTCTGCCGCGCCATCGAAACTGAAGGCATTCCCCATCGCGCCAGACAGCACCGATTGCGCCGCGGACCGCATTTCCTGCGGCTCCATGCCCTCGCCGTGATACATCGGACGCAAGTCGGGTGAGTAGATGCAGATGTGGCGGGCGCGCGGCAACAGCATTTTCAACAACTGCGCATGCACATCGAAGGGCGCGCTGGCCAAGGCCAGTAAGGCTTCCGGGGTCGGTGCAGCCGTCGCCGTCAACGGCGAAGGGGGGGAGTTGTCTTCCATTGCTTGAGGCCCATCTGTGTACTTCCCGTCATCGGAACAGCACCGATGCGAGGGGATGGACGGACATTAAGGAAAAACCCGAGCGGCATCCGTGACCGGCTCGACAGCACGGTCAACCGTTTTGGCGGCAGTGTGACGCAGTTGGCAACCCGCGAACACAGTGGTGCCAAGGCACGCTAGCGCAGGAACCCGGACGGGTTCACCGGCTTGCTGGCCCGGCCGCTTCCCTGACGGATTTCGAAATACAATGCCGAGCGCCCTTCGCCGCCGGTATCCCCCACTTGGGCGATGGAGTCGCCCGCTTCGACGCGGTCCCCCACGCCTTTCAACAGTGCGGCGTTGTGGGCATAAAGGGTGATCCAACCACCACCGTGGTCGAGGATGAGCAGGTTCCCCAGCCCCTGCAGCCAGTCCGCATAGAGCACGCGGCCCGCATAGGGCGCACGGACCGGCGTGCCTTCGGGCGCCGCAATGAGATGTCCGGCCCAGTTGAGGC
>CALQLF020000072.1 GCA_943331345.2 Candidatus Planktophila lacus
CTCGTCACTTCGAAGCCGTTGGTGAGGCGAACGCGGCAGACCTTACGAAGCGCCGAGTTGGGCTTCTTGGGGGTCGTGGTGTACACGCGGGTGCACACGCCACGGCGCTGAGGGCAAGCCCCGAGCGCAGGAACCTTCGACTTGAACGCCGGGTCGTTGCGCCCGTCGCGGATGAGCTGGTTGGTTGTGGCCATCGTCCTGTTTCGTCCGGTCTTCGGGCGCCCCGGGTTAACCCGAAGCGTCCTGGTGGGCTGGGCCGCCCGGACAAACCGGGGACCTCAGCGGGGTAAGCGGTCCCGTCCAGCCTTTCAGCTAGCGAGAACCGCGAAGTTTAGAAAGGTCCTGCCGCCATGTCAACCAACATCGAGTAAAACTCGAGGCGATCGACCGGAACCGGACCTCGCGGCGGTGAGGCGCGGCGGATTACTCCGCCGCCTCTCCCGCTTCTGCGGTCGCATCGTCAGCTTCGGGCGCAAACACACCATCGCTGAAGCCGCGACGGGCGGTGTCGTCCGACACCTTCCGACGGCTGGCGTGGTAAGCAAAGCCCGTACCGGCCGGGATGAGACGGCCGACGATGACGTTTTCCTTGAGGCCGCGCAGGTCGTCCTTGAGGCCGCGAACCGCTGCCTCGGTAAGAACGCGGGTGGTCTCCTGGAAGGACGCCGCCGAGATGAAGGATTCCGTGGCCAACGACGCCTTGGTGATGCCGAGCAGCTGCTGCTCGAACTTCGCCGGGATCTTGTCCGGGTCGCCCAGACGGTCGTTGATTTCCAGCACGCGGGCACGGTCCATCTGCTCGCCACGCAACAGCGTGGTGTCGCCACCGTCCTGCACCTCCACCTTCCGCAGCATCTGACGGATGATGACTTCGATGTGCTTGTCGTTGATGCGCACGCCCTGCAAGCGGTACACGTCCTGGATTTCCCGGACGAGGTAGTTCGCCAGCGCCTCGGAACCCTGCAAGCGCAGGATGTCGTGCGGGTTGGGCTCGCCGTCCGCGATGACTTCGCCGCTACCCACTTGTTCGCCTTCGAAGACGTTCAAGTGGCGCCACTTCGGGATGAGCTCTTCGTACTTGTCACCGTTTTCGGCGGTGATAATCAGGCGACGCTTACCCTTGGTTTCCTTGCCGAAGCTGACCGTACCCGAGCGCTCCGCGAGGATGGCCGGATCCTTCGGCTTGCGGGCTTCGAAGAGGTCGGCGACGCGCGGCAGACCGCCGGTGATGTCGCGAGTCTTCGAGGACTCCTGCGGAATACGGGCAATGACGTCACCGACCGACACCTGCGCGCCGTCCTCGAGGGACACAAGCGCACCGGCCGGCAGCGAGTACACCGCCGGGATTTCGGTATTGGCGAAGGTGATTTCCTTGCCCTTGGCATTGACCAAGCGAACCACCGGACGGAGGTCCTTGCCGCCGAGACCACGCTGCTTGGCGTCCAGCACTACCGTGCTCGACAGGCCCGTCACGTCGTCCGTCTGCTTCTGCACGGTGACGTTGTCGACGAAGTCCTGGAAGCGGATGAAGCCGGCCACTTCCGTGACCACGGGGTGGGTATGCGGGTCCCATTCGGCGACGCGCGCACCAGCAGCCACCATATCGCCCTCGTTCACCGTCACGACGGCGCCGTAGGGGATCTTGTAGCGCTCGCGCTCGCGACCGAACTCGTCCTGCACGCCCAGCTCACCGCTGCGCGACACCGACACCTGGTGCCCCTTCTCGTGGCGTACGCCCTTGAAGTTGTGGAACCGGATGGTGCCCTTGTTCTTGACTTCCACGTTGCTGGTAGCAGCCGCACGCGAAGCGGCACCACCGATGTGGAAGGTACGCATCGTCAGCTGCGTGCCAGGCTCACCGATGGACTGGGCGGCGATGACGCCGACCGCTTCACCGATGTTGATCCGGCGGCCACGAGCCAGGTCACGGCCATAGCACTGCGCGCAGACGCCGTAGCGGGTGCGACAGGTGATGGGCGAACGGACCATGATCTCGTCGACGCCAGCCTGCTCGACCATGCGCACGAGCTTTTCGTCGAGCAGTTGACCTGCCTCCACCAGTACCTCGTCCGAACCCGGACGGAGCACATCGCTGGAGGTGGTACGGCCGAGGACGCGCTCACCGAGGCCTTCCACGACGTCGCCACCTTCGACGATGGGCGCCATACGCAGGCCCTCCGTCGTGCCGCAATCCGGCTCGGTGACCACGAGGTCCTGAGCGACGTCGACGAGACGACGCGTCAGGTAACCAGAGTTCGCGGTCTTGAGCGCGGTGTCGGCGAGACCCTTACGGGCGCCGTGCGTCGAGATGAAGTACTGGAGAACGTTGAGGCCTTCACGGAAGTTTGCCGTGATGGGCGTCTCGATGATGGAGCCGTCAGGCTTGGCCATCAGGCCGCGCATACCCGCCAACTGGCGGATCTGGGCGGCGGAACCACGAGCGCCGGAGTCGGCCATCATGAAGATGCTGTTGAAGGACTTCTGCTTCACCGGACGGCCCTGCAGGTCCGTCGCATTCTCGGTGCCGAGCTTGTCCATCATGGCGCGGGCCACTTGGTCGTTCGTACGCGACCAGATGTCCACCACCTTGTTGTAGCGCTCGCCGTTCGTGACGAGACCGGAAGCGTATTGCCCCTGGATCTCCTTCACTTCCTTTTCAGCGCGCTCCAGGATGGCCACCTTCTCTTCCGGCACGCGCATGTCATCGATGCCGATCGAGATGCCGGCGCGGGTGGCGTAAGCGAAACCGGTGTACATGAGCTGGTCGGCGAAAACCACGCTCTCCTTCAGGCCGAGCGAGCGATAGCACTCGTTCAACGTGGCGGAGATCATCTTCTTCGTCATGTCGCGGTTGACGAGGTCGAAGGACATGCCACGCGGCAGGATCTCCGACAGCAGGGCACGACCGACCGTGGTCTGCACGACACGACGACCTGGCACTTCCCGGCCTTCCTCGTCGCGGTGCCACTCGGTGATGCGCACCTTCACCTTGGCGCCGAGTTCCGCTTCGCGGGTCTCGTAGGCACGACGCGCTTCGTTGGTGTCGGCGAAGGCCATGCCTTCACCGGTGGCACCGGCCTTCTCGCGGGTCATGTAGTACAAACCAAGCACGACGTCCTGCGACGGCACGATGATCGGCTCGCCGTTGGCGGGCGAAAGCACGTTGTTGGTGGCCAGCATGAGCGCGCGGGCTTCCAACTGGGCTTCGAGCGACAGCGGGACGTGAACGGCCATCTGGTCGCCGTCGAAGTCGGCGTTGAAGGCAGTGCAGACCAGCGGGTGAAGCTGGATGGCCTTGCCTTCGATGAGCACGGGCTCGAACGCCTGAATGCCCAAGCGGTGGAGCGTAGGCGCACGGTTCAGGAGCACAGGATGTTCGCGGATGACTTCCTCGAGGATGTCCCAAACTTCCGGGCCTTCACGCTCAACCATGCGCTTGGCGGCCTTGATGGTGCTCGCCTCGCCACGGATCTGCAGCTTGGAGAAGATGAACGGCTTGAACAGCTCGAGCGCCATCTTCTTGGGCAGGCCGCACTGGTGCAGACGCAGCGTCGGGCCGACCACGATGACCGAACGGCCGGAGTAGTCGACGCGCTTGCCGAGCAGGTTCTGACGGAACCGGCCCTGCTTGCCCTTGATCATGTCGGCGAGCGACTTCAGCGGGCGCTTGTTGGTACCCGTGATGGCGCGGCCACGACGACCGTTGTCGAGCAACGCATCCACCGCTTCCTGCAACATGCGCTTTTCGTTGCGCACGATGATGTCCGGCGCGCTCAGTTCGAGCAGGCGACGCAGGCGGTTGTTGCGGTTGATGACGCGACGGTAGAGGTCGTTGAGGTCGGAAGTGGCGAAGCGGCCACCGTCCAGCGGGACGAGCGGGCGCAGGTCCGGCGGGAGTACCGGCAGAACCGTCAGCACCATCCACTCGGGCTTGTTGCCCGAATCCATGAAGGACTCGATGAGCTTCAGGCGCTTGGCCAGACGCTTGAGCTTGGTCTCCGACGAGGTGGCAGTCATGTCCTCGCGCACGCGAACCACTTCTTCCGGCAGATCCATCGTCTTCAGCAGTTCGTGGACGGCTTCGGCACCCATGAGGGCACGGAAGTCATCGCCATGCGCTTCAATGGCTTCGAGATAGGCTTCATCCGACAGCAACTGGCCGCGGGTGAGCTCCGTCATGCCGGGGTCGGTGACGACGAAGGCTTCGAAGTAAAGCACGCGCTCGATTTCGCGCAGCGTCATGTCCAGCATCAGGCCGATGCGCGAGGGCAGCGACTTGAGGAACCAGATGTGCGCGGTCGGGCTGGCCAACTCGATGTGGCCCATGCGCTCGCGGCGCACCTTGGCCTGCGTGACTTCAACGCCACACTTTTCGCAGACGACGCCGCGGTGCTTCAGGCGCTTGTACTTGCCGCACAGGCACTCGAAGTCCTTTACGGGTCCGAAGATCTTGGCGCAGAACAGACCGTCACGCTCAGGCTTGAACGTGCGGTAGTTGATGGTTTCGGGCTTCTTCACTTCGCCATACGACCAAGACCGGATCATCTCCGGCGAGGCCAACTGGATGCGGATGGCATCGAAGTGCTCGGCCGGGGCCGTCTGCTTGAAGAGCTTGAGCAAATCCTTCATGGGAACTCCTGCGTGCTGTCCTGGGGGGTGTCCGTCGGGAGGGCCTTACTGGCCCTCCTCCTCCAGCTCGATGTTGATGCCGAGGGAGCGGATCTCCTTCACCAGCACGTTGAAAGACTCGGGCATGCCCGCGTCCATCTGATGGTTCGAATCGACGATGTTCTTGTACATCTTGGTGCGGCCGTTCACGTCGTCCGACTTGACGGTGAGCATTTCCTGCAGCGTGTAGGCAGCGCCATACGCCTCGAGTGCCCACACTTCCATCTCGCCGAAGCGCTGGCCACCGAACTGCGCCTTGCCACCCAGCGGCTGCTGGGTAACAAGCGAGTAGGGACCCGTGCTGCGGGCGTGCATCTTGTCGTCGACGAGGTGGTTCAGCTTCAGCATGTACATGTAGCCAACCGTTGTCTGGCGCTCGAAAGCGTCACCGGTACGGCCGTCGTACAGCTGCGTCTGGCCACTGGTATCAAGGCCGGCCAATTCCAGCAGGCCCTTGATGCCCTTCTCGCTCGCACCGTCGAACACTGGCGTTGCCATCGGCACACCGTGACGCAGGTTCGAGGCGAGCTCGAGCACTTCGTCATCCGACAGCGAGGCGATATCGGCCGACTGGCCGTCAGTCACGCTGCGGTCGTTGTACACGCGCTCGATGAAAGTACGCAGGTGCTGCAACTGCGCCTGGCCTTCCGGCGAGGCACGGTAGGCTTTCAGCATGGCATCGATGCGATGGCCCAGGCCCTTGGCGGCCCAGCCTAGGTGGGTTTCGAGCACCTGACCGATGTTCATGCGGGAAGGCACGCCCAACGGGTTGAGCACGATGTCCACCGGACGGCCGTTGGCGTCGTAGGGCATGTCCTCGACCGGGACGATGGTGGAAACCACGCCCTTGTTGCCGTGACGGCCGGCCATCTTGTCGCCCGGCTGGATGCGGCGCTTCACGGCGAGGTAGACCTTGACCATCTTCATCACGCCCGGAGCGAGATCGTCGCCCTGCGTGATCTTGGCCTTCTTGTCCTCGTAGCGGCGCTCGAACTCGCGGTTCTGCTCCTTCAGGCGGTCGGCCACGATCTCGAGCTGCGAGTTCGCGTCTTCGTCCTGGAGACGAATTTCGAACCATTGCTCACGCGGCAGGTCGTCGAGGTAGGCCGTATCGACGGTCGCGCCAGCCTTCAGCTTGCGCGGGCCGCCGTCCGCCACCTTGCCAGTCAGCAAGCTGCGTACGCGCGTGAACAGGTCGTCCTCGAGGATGCGCTTCTGGTCGTTCAGGTCCTTGCGGACCCGCTCCAGTTCGGCCTTCTCGATGGCCTGGGCACGGCTGTCCTTCTCGACGCCGTCACGCGTGAACACGCGGACGTCGATGACGGTGCCGTCCATGCCCGGGGGCACGCGCTGCGAGGTGTCCTTAACGTCGGACGCCTTCTCGCCGAAGATGGCGCGCAGCAGCTTCTCTTCCGGCGTCAGCTGGGTTTCGCCCTTCGGCGTCACCTTGCCAACGAGGATGTCGCCGGCGCGGACTTCCGCACCGATGAACACGATGCCAGCCTCGTCGAGCTTGGCCAACGCGGCATCACCGACGTTCGGGATGTCCGCGGTGATTTCCTCGGGCCCGAGCTTGGTATCGCGCGCCGAGCAAGTCAGCTCTTCGATGTGGATGGTGGTGAAACGGTCTTCCTGGACCACACGCTCCGAGAGGAGGATGGAGTCTTCGAAGTTGTAGCCGTTCCACGGCATGAACGCCACGAGCATGTTCTGGCCGAGGGCCAGTTCACCCAAGTGCGTCGAAGGACCATCGGCCATCACGTCGCCGCGGGCGATGGTGTCACCCACCTTGACCAGCGGGCGCTGGTTCATGCAGGTGTTCTGGTTGGAACGCTGATACTTGGTGAGGTTGTAGATGTCCACACCCGACTCGCCGGCCGTCGTTTCCGCGTCATGGACGCGGACCACGATGCGGGAGGCGTCGACGGAATCGACACGGCCACCACGACGAGCCACCACAGTGACGCCAGAGTCCACCGCCACCGCGCGCTCCATGCCGGTGCCGACGAGCGGCACCTCGGCGCGGAGCGTCGGGACGGCCTGACGCTGCATGTTCGAACCCATGAGGGCGCGGTTGGCGTCGTCGTGCTCGAGGAACGGGATGAGCGAGGCAGCCACGGAAACGATCTGCTTCGGGCTGACGTCCATGTATTGGATGGCGTCGCGGCCCTGCAGCGTGAACTCGTTCAAATGACGGCAGCTGACCAGGTCGTCGGTGAAGGTGCCGATGCCATCGAGTTCGGCGTTGGCCTGCGCGATGACGTACTGGCTTTCCTCGATAGCCGAGAGATAGTCGATCTGATCGGTGACACGGCCACCCTCCACACGACGGTACGGCGTCTCGAGGAAGCCATAGCTGTTCGTGCGGGCGTAGACGGCCAGCGAGTTGATCAGACCGATGTTTGGTCCTTCCGGCGTCTCGATGGGGCAGACACGGCCGTAGTGCGTCGGGTGCACGTCGCGCACTTCGAAGCCGGCACGTTCGCGAGTCAAACCGCCTGGGCCCAAGGCCGAAACGCGGCGCTTATGGGTAATTTCCGAGAGCGGGTTGTTCTGGTCCATGAACTGGGACAGCTGCGAGGAGCCAAAGAACTCCTTCACGGCCGCCGCTACCGGCTTGGCGTTGATCATCTCCTGCGGCATCAACGGCTCGCTCTCGGCGAGCGTCAGACGCTCCTTGACGGCACGCTCCACGCGCACCAGGCCGATGCGGAAGGCGTTCTCGGCCATTTCGCCGACACTGCGCACGCGGCGGTTGCCGAGGTGGTCGATGTCATCGACCGTGCCATTGCCGTTACGAATGTCGATGAGCACCTTGAGGACGTCGATGACATCCGAGGCTTCGGCACCGAACTGCTCCACCAGGTTGCGCGCGAGCTCTTCCTTGCGGTCCGACAGGTAGACCCCGTCGTAGAGCACGCCAGCGCCCGTCTCGGCATCACGGCCGACCCGGCGGTTGAACTTCATGCGGCCCACGGCCGAGAGGTCGTAGCGTTCCGGGTTGAAGAACAGGTTGTGGAACAGGTTTTCCGCAGCGTCCTTGGTGGGCGGCTCGCCCGGACGCATCATGCGATAGATTTCGACCAGCGCCTCGAGGCGAGTGCGGGTCGGGTCGATGCGCAGGGTTTCGGAGATGTAAGCACCACGATCGAGGTCGTTGGTGAACAGCGTGGCGATAGTTTCCACGCCCGCATCCACCAGCTTGTTGATAGTGGCGGCGGTCAGCTTTTCGTTGACCTTGGCGATGACTTCGCCAGTCTCGGTGGAAACCACGTTATGGCCGAGCACCTTCTCGATGAGGTACTCACCCGGCACGGCGTGGCGGGTGACGCCTTCCTGCTCGAGTTGGCGAACGTGACGCGCAGTAATACGACGGCCTTCTTCGCAGATGACCTTGTCGCCCGACATGATCGGGAAAGCCGCGTTCTCGCCCTTCAGGCGGGACGGAATGAGCTCCATCTCCACGCCAGTGCGGGACAGGTGGAACGTGTTCTTCTCGAAGAACAGGTCGAGAATCTGCTGATCGTCGTAGCCCAGCGCGCGCAGCACGATGGTGACCGGCAACTTGCGGCGACGGTCGATACGGGCGAACACGCAGTCCTTCGGGTCGAACTCGAAGTCGAGCCAGGAACCGCGATAAGGAATGATGCGCGCCTGGAACAGGAGCTTGCCCGAACTGTGGGTCTTGCCCTTGTCGTGGTCGAAGAACACGCCGGGGCTGCGATGCAACTGGGAAACGATGACGCGCTCGGTGCCGTTCACGATGAACGTACCGTTGTCCGTCATCAGCGGGAGTTCGCCAAGGAACACCGTCTGTTCGGCGATGTCGCGCTTGAGCTTCTTGGCGCCGGAGGGGTCCTTCTCGTAAACGCGCAACTGCACCTTCACGCGCAAGGGCGCGGCATAGGTGAGCCCGCGGAGTTGGCACTCCTTGACGTCGAACACGGGGCGACCGAGTTCGTAGCTCTTGAAATCGAGGATTGCGTTCCCGCTGTAACTTGTGATGGGGAACACGCTCTTGAACGCCGCCTGCAGACCAGAATCGTCGCGACGATCCTCATGCAGGTCACGCTGCAAGAATTTCTGGTAGGAGTCCAACTGGATCGCCAGCAAGTACGGCACCTCCAAGATGCTCGGACGCTTGCCGAAATCCTTGCGGATGCGCTTCTTCTCTGTAAAGGAATAGGCCATCTGTCCCACCTTTGCTTCTGCTACTGGACCTTGGACTCTAAAATCGTTGCCGTCGCGACCTTCTCGGCCGGCGGCTTAAGCGCCGACGCCCATCCAACGCCTGGGGCGCTGGACGGGCGGGACACTTTACGCGGCACGGTGCTTGGCGGGTTTATCCAACAAGCACGCGTACCGCGCATTCGTCTTACTTGATGTCGACCTTCGCGCCGCCGTCTTCCAACGACTTCTTGAACTTGTCGGCATCAGCCTTCGACACGCCTTCCTTGACGTTGGCAGGCACGCCCTCAACCAGATCCTTGGCCTCCTTGAGGCCCAGGCCGGTGATTTCGCGCACGATCTTGATGATCGTGACCTTCTTGTCCGCCGGGTACTCCTTGAGGACCACGGTGAACTCGGTCTGCTCTTCAGCAACCGGGGCAGCCGCGGCGGCCGACGGGGCAGCAGCCATGGCAACCGGGGCAGCGGCGGTCACGCCGAACTTGTCTTCCATCGCCTTGATGAGCTCGACGACGTCGAGAACAGTCATGTTGGCGATCGCGTCGAGGATTTCGTCCTTGGAAACGGCCATTTTTAACTCCGTAAATTTCTATGGATGGGAAAGTAACGACACTACGGCCAATCAGGCCGCAGCACCCTGCTTCTGATCGCGTACCGCGTCCACCGTCCGCACCAACTTGGTGTGAGGAGCGGCGAGCGTACGCACGAACTTTTCGATCGGCGCCTTCATCGTGCCCAGCAGCATCGATAGGGCCTGCTCACGCGTCGGCAAGCTGGCAACCGCTTCGATGGCCTTGGCCGGCAGCACAGCGCCGCCCAGCGAGACCAGCGTAGCGACCAGCTTGTCGTTGGTCTTCGCGAAGTCCTTCACCAGACGCGCAGCGGCGCCCGGGTCGTTCTTCGAGAAGGCCAGGATGAGCGGACCTTTCAGCTGCGAGCCGATGGGCTCGAACGAGGTACCTTCGACTGCCTTGCGGGCCAACGTGTTCTTGACGACACGCACATACACACCAGCCACGCGCGCCTTGGCGCGGAGGTCGGTGAGCTGCGTGACGGTCAGGCCACGGTATTCCGCCGCCACTACCGACTGCGCGGAACGCGCAACCTCGTGGACCTCGGCAACCAGCACCTTCTTCTGCTCGATATTCAGTGACACAAACAATCTCCTGGCAGAAGATCAGCCACATGCCGCCACCCCACCTGCCTCGCCAAATGGCGACCGGTGGGCGCAACGACATTCACAAGACCTTCCATCCTTGGAAGGCCCACCTGACGGTGAACTTCTGCCGGCGGGCGCCGCGGGTTAACGCGGCTAGGCCAGTGTCGGTCGCACCATCTGCGCAGGCTTTCCATTAAGGGGCCGGTTCCACTTCGAGCCTGAGCCCGAAGCAGGCTGCCCCGCCTGCGGTCTTCGATGGTGCCGGCGGCGGGCTTCCCCACCGGACGGCTTTCCATCCTCAACTATCGTTCGGCACCGCCCCCTTGCGGGCACGGCGCCTTGTTTGCCTCGCTTTACTTCAGCGCGAGCGAACTGCGGTCCACCGGCACGCCGGGGCCCATCGTGGAGGCCAGCGCCACCTTCTGGACATAGATGCCCTTGGCGGACGAAGGCTTGACCTTGAGCAGGTCGGCCAGCAACGCGTCCAGGTTGTCCTTGAGCGCCTCGATGGTGAAGTCTGCCTTGCCGATGGTGCAGTGGACGATACCGCCCTTGTCGCAGCGGTAACGCACCTGACCGGCCTTCGCGTTGCGCACGGCATTCGCGACATCGGGGGTAACGGTACCGACCTTCGGGTTCGGCATGAGGCCACGCGGACCGAGGATCTGGCCGAGGGCACCAACGACGCGCATGGCGTCCGGGCTGGCGATGACCACGTCGAAGTCCATGAAGCCGCCCTTCACCTTTTCGGCGAGGTCTTCAAGACCAACCACGTCGGCGCCCGCTTCGCGAGCCACGTCCTGGTTCTTGCCACCGGTGAACACCGCCACGCGGACGGTCTTGCCGATACCGTGCGGCAGCACGGTGGAACCACGAACCTGCTGGTCGGACTTGGCGGCGTCGATGCCCAGGTTCACGGCCACATCCACGCTCTCGCGGAACTTGGCGGTGGCGAATTCCTGGACCATCTTGATGGCCTCTTCGACCGGATACTGCTTGCCCGGCTGGATGCGACCAGCCCAGGCCTTTTCACGCTTGGCAATGGCCATGATTAACCCTCCACCACGTCAACGCCCATGCTGCGGGCAGTGCCCGCGATCGTCCGGATCGCAGCTTCCAAGTCGGAAGCCGTGAGGTCGGGCGTCTTGGTCTTGGCGATCGTCTCGAGCTGCGCGCGAGTGATCTTGCCGACCTTCTGGGTGTTCGGACGGGGGCTGCCCTTGTCGAGGCCGAGCGCCTTGCGCACCAGCACCGACGCGGGAGGCGTCTTCAGGATGAACGTGAAGCTGCGGTCGCTGTAAACCGTGATGACCACGGGAGTCGGCAAGCCCTTTTCAAGCTGCGCAGTCTGCGCGTTGAATTGCTTGCAGAATTCCATGATGTTCACGCCCTGCTGACCGAGCGCGGGACCCACCGGCGGGCTGGGGTTAGCCTGCCCGGCGGCGATTTGGAGCTTGATGTAGCCCTGTACCTTCTTCGCCATGTTTCACCTCGTTTGGGTGCGAACGCCCCTTTTGGGAGCTCCCCGTGACACCGACCGGGCGGCGAAGCCCAGACAGTGGCTGCTTATGCTCAGGCCTTTTCGACCTGCGCGAAATCCAACTCGACCGGCGTTGACCGGCCCAGAATCTGTACCGCCACTTGCAGGCGGTTCTTGTCGTAATTCACGCTCTCCACCACACCGGTGAAGTCGTTGAACGGGCCGTCCGTCACGCGGACCATTTCGCCCGCCTCGAACAACACCTTCGGCTTCGGCTTCTCGGCACCTTCCTCGACGCGCTGGAGGATGGTGTTGGCCTCACGTTCGGTGATGGGCGCCGGACGGTCCGGCGTACCACCGATGAACCCCAGCACCTTCGGGAGTTCGCGCACCAAGTGCCAGGACTCCTCGTCCATCTCCATCTGCACGAGCACGTAGCCCGGGAAGAATTTGCGGTCGCTCTTGCGCTGCTTGGCGTTCTTGACCTCGACCACCTCTTCGGTGGGGACCAAAATCTTGCCGAACTTATGCTCGAGCCCGAGTTGCTTCACCCGATCTTCAATTGCGTCACGGACCTTATGCTCGAAGTTCGAGTAGGCGTGAACGACATACCAGCGCAGTGCCATGAGTTCCGATTCCCTGTGCGGTGAGCGGGCTTCAGCCCTGGCCGAGCAACTTGCGGGTGATGAAGCCGAGGCCCACATCCACCAACCAGAAGAACAACGCCATGACAACCACGAAAGCAAATACTAGCAGCGTGGTCTGACGGGTCTCGGGGACCGTCGGCCAGACCATCTTGCGCAGTTCCACGCGAGCGCCAACGACGAAAGCCGCCAAGGCACGCGCGTAGGCGGAGGTGGCGAACGCCACGACACCCAGCACGAGACCGCCGACGAACATGAGCCAGCGCAACGCTGCCGACTGC
Source organism: Candidatus Planktophila lacus (assembly GCA_943331345.2). Taxonomy (GTDB): domain Bacteria; phylum Pseudomonadota; class Gammaproteobacteria; order Steroidobacterales; family Steroidobacteraceae; genus CAIOHZ01. The sequence goes on from CALQLF020000072.1 coordinate 12,421, forward strand.
GCCGGGAACGCGTAGAACGCGACCACACCGGCGAGCACGAGCACGCCGGCCACAATGGCCTTGGCGACGTCTGCTCCCGCTGGGCGGGTTTCGGCTTGGTCTGTCATGTCCTACCTTCGTCCTTGCGCTACGAATTCACTAGAGGCGACCGGATGACCGGCTGGCAGGCCAGGAGGGAATCGAACCCCCAACCTGCGGTTTTGGAGACCGCCGCTCTGCCAATTGAGCTACTGGCCTGCGGATCTCCGGACGCCCCCGTGGCTCGCACCGCGGGTTCTTGCTAGCTGATGGCGCCCCTCGCGGAGCGCCCCGGGTGCCTTAGGTTCCCGGATCAGGCGACAATCTTCGAGACGACGCCGGCGCCTACGGTCTTGCCACCTTCACGGATGGCGAAGCGCAGGCCCTCTTCCATCGCGATGGGCGAGATGAGGTCGACGACGAACTTGATGTTGTCACCAGGCATAACCATTTCGACGCCTTCCGGCAACTGCACGTTGCCAGTCACGTCGGTGGTGCGGAAGTAGAACTGCGGGCGGTAGCCCTTGAAGAACGGCGTGTGACGGCCGCCCTCGTCCTTCGACAGCACGTACACTTCGCACTCGAACTTGGTGTGCGGCTTGATGGTGCCCGGCTTCGCCAGCACCTGACCACGCTCCACGTCTTCGCGCTTCGTGCCACGCAGCAGAACGCCAACGTTGTCGCCAGCCTGACCTTCGTCCAGCAGCTTGCGGAACATCTCAACGCCCGTGCACGTCGTCTTCACTGTGTCCTTCAGGCCAACGATCTCGATTTCTTCGTTGACCTTCACAATGCCGCGCTCGATACGGCCCGTCACCACGGTGCCGCGGCCCGAGATCGAGAACACGTCTTCGATCGGCATCAGGAACGGCTTCTCAACGTCGCGCTTCGGCGTCGGGATGTAACGGTCCATCTCCTGCACCAGCTTGATGACCGACGGAACGCCGATCTCCGAGGTGTCGCCTTCCAGAGCCTTCAGCGCCGAACCCTTCACAATCGGGGTGTCGTCGCCAGGGAACTCGTACTTCGACAACAGCTCGCGGACTTCCATCTCCACCAGCTCCATCAGCTCGGCGTCGTCCACCATGTCAGCCTTGTTCAGGTAGACCACGATGTACGGCACGCCCACCTGACGGGCCAGCAGGATGTGCTCGCGCGTCTGCGGCATCGGGCCGTCAGCGGCCGAGCACACCAAAATCGCGCCGTCCATCTGCGCCGCACCCGTGATCATGTTCTTCACGTAGTCGGCGTGGCCCGGGCAGTCCACGTGAGCGTAGTGACGCTCCTGCGACTGGTATTCCACGTGCGCCGTCGAAATCGTGATGCCACGAGCCTTCTCTTCCGGCGCCTTGTCAATCTGGTCGTACGCGCGGAACTCGCCGCCGTTCGTCTCGGCCATCACCTTCGTCAGCGCCGCCGTCAGCGTCGTCTTGCCGTGGTCAACGTGACCAATCGTGCCGACGTTTACGTGCGGCTTGCTGCGGTTGAATTTTTCCTTGGACA
>CALQLF020000073.1 GCA_943331345.2 Candidatus Planktophila lacus
ACGGGTGAACATGGCGTGGGGCTGGAAAAGCTCGATGCCATGTGCGCGCAGTTTGGGGCAGCGGAGCTAGGCGTGTTCCATGCGGTGAAGCACGCCTTCGACCCCACTGGCCTGCTGAACCCCGGCAAAGCCGTGCCGCAACTGCACCGCTGTGCGGAACTCGGCGGCATGCGCGTTCGCTCTGGGCAGTTGCCCTTCGCTGACTTGCCGCGGTTTTGACCATGGCGGATTTTCATCTTCCGCACTACGAAGCCGTCTTGGCAGAGCGCTTGAGTGCTGCGACGACGAACCACGAGCCGCTGTGTTTGCGCGGCGGCGGCACCAAGGATTTTTACGGCAATGCGCCACGCGGCACGGTGCTCGACTTGCCTGCGCTGGCTGGCGCCACGCCCGTGGAACTGCTCGCCGCAGTCGAGTACGAACCCAGTGAACTGGTGGTGACGGTGCCGGCGGTGCTGCCTTTGGCGGCCCTCGAAGCTTTGCTCGTGGCGCAGGGCCAGATGTTGGCGTTTGAACCGCCGCGCTTCGGGGCGGGCGGTACGGTAGGTGGCTGCGTGGCGGCAGGCCTTGCGGGCCCGCGGCGCCGGAGTGCCGGGCCCATGCACGGTGGGCTGCGCGACTTTGTCCTGGGCGCGAGGTTGGTCGATGGTCGCGGGCGTGCCTTGGCCTTCGGCGGTCGCGTCATGAAGAATGTCGCGGGTTACGACCTTTCCCGTGTCTTAGCCGGTTCGCTGGGTGTGCTCGGAGCCATCACCGAGGTGTCGCTCAAGGTCTTGCCGGTGCCCTTCGCAGAAACCACGCTGGTGCAGGAATGCACCGAGGAAGCGGGGTTGGCGTTGGTGACCGGGTGGGCCGGGCAGCCTCTGCCGGTCTCTGCCACGGCCTGGGAGGCTGGCAGGCTCCATGTGCGCCTCTCCGGAGCCAGTTCTGCGGTGAGTGCCGCTACGGCACGCCTCGGCGGGGAGCGGCTGTCTGAGCCCGTAGCCGCCTCTTGGTGGTCTGCGCTTCGCGACCAGCAGCTCCCTTACTTCAGCGGCAATACGCCGTTGTGGCGGCTGGCCTTGCCGCCGGCGGCGCCGCCACTCGGTTTGGACGGGCCACAGTTCATTGAATGGAGCGGCGCGCAGCGTTGGTTGAAGACTGCGTTGCCGGCTTCCGTGGTGCGTGAGCGCGCGACTGCTTTGGGCGGTCATGCCACGGCTTTCCGGGTACACGACCGGTCCGACGCATCGACGCCGGACGCCTTCACGCCGTTGGCGCCGGCGTTGTTGGCTATTCATCGTCGGCTGAAAGCCGAGTTCGACCCGGCGGGTGTGCTGAACCCCGGCCGCTTGTCTTCGGAGCTTTAAGCCCATGCATTTGAACCTGTCGCCCGAGTTGCAGGGAAATGCCGCCGCCGAGGAGGCTGCGCGCATCGTGGGCAAGTGCGTCCACTGTGGGTTCTGCAATGCCAGTTGCCCCACCTACCGTTTGCTGGGCGATGAACTCGATGGCCCGCGCGGGCGCATCTACCTCATGAAGGGCCTGCTGGAGGGCGCGCCGGCCACGGCGAAGACCCAACTGCACTTGGACCGTTGCCTTACATGCCGCGCTTGTGAAACGGCTTGTCCTTCAGGGGTGGATTACGGGCGGTTGCTTGATACGGGGCGAGCCGTCAGCAGCGCGCGGGTGCCGCGGAGTTGGGGCGGCCGTTTGGTACGTACCTTGTTTCGGGAAACGCTCACGCGGCCGCGGCTATTCGGCGCTCTGCTGCGCATAGGCCGGGCGCTGCGGCCTGCGCTGCCGCCAAGGCTGCGCGAGAAGGTTCCGCTAGGCACGGCGCGTTCTGGGAGCTCGCCGACACCGCAGGCCGGCAGAGTTGCGCCGGCGTTTTCCGCGCAACGGCGGGTATTGCTGCTGTCCGGTTGCGTACAGCCGGCGCTGTCGCCGGGTATCCACCACGCCACGGTGCGTGTGCTGGCCGCCTTGGGAATACAGGCCGTTACTCCCCCGTCGGCAGGTTGCTGTGGTGCCCTACGTCAGCACCTCGACGACCCCTCCGGCGCGCTCGCGGAAGCCCGTCGCAATATCGATGCTTGGTGGCCATGGATCGAGCCTTCGGCCGGCGGTTCGGCGGCGAAGGCGAACGGTGAATCGTCCGCGATGGCCGCAGTGGTGACCCCCGTGGAAGCCATCATCAGCAATGCTTCCGGCTGTGGCGTGCAACTGCGGGACTACGGCCATTTGCTGCGGCAAGACCCGGTGTATGCAGCACGCGCGGCGCGTGTTGCTGCGTTGGCGCGTGACATTGCGCAGGTGGTGGCGCCCGAAGCTGAAGCTTTGGTGAAGCAGTTGCGGCCCGGCACTGCACGGTTGGCTTTTCAGTCGCCCTGCACCTTGCAGCACGGGCAAGGAATACGCGGCCTGGTGGAAGGTTTGCTCACTCGCTTGGGGGTGGAACTTCTGCCTTGTGCGGACAGTCATCTGTGCTGCGGTTCGGCTGGAACGTACTCGCTACTGCAGCCTGAACTCTCTGGCGAATTGCGTTCCAGGAAGCTCGCTGCGCTGCAGCGCGGAGGGCCCGAGGCCATCGTCTCGGCCAACATCGGCTGTATAACCCATTTGGGGTATGCTTCCGCCGTGCCTGTGCAGCATTGGATTGAATGGGTTGACGCCCGGTTGACCTCGTGAATTTCTGTTTTGCGTCCTAAATTGCTGTTCCGGCTTTATTTTTTCGCACTTGACGTTTTTTTCATTCACCCGGCGGCAGCGAACGGCTAGATTCCGAAGTGAGTTCGCGGTTCGCGTTGGTTCGAGCAAGAGGTGGCGTTTAAATGTTGATTCTGACCCGACGCATGGGCGAGACGCTGATGATTGGTGAGGATGTCACCGTCACGGTGTTGGGCGTCAAGGGGAACCAGGTGCGGCTGGGCGTGAACGCCCCGCGTAACGTCGCCGTTCATCGCGAGGAAATCTTCGCGCGTATCAAGACCGAGGGCGAGGACGCCCCAGAACTGCCAGAAGACGAGGCCTGAACCCCGGTTTCCCTTGTCCGACGGCTTCGTCCGTCCTATCATTGCATTTCGGCCCGGGTGGTTCCCATCCGGGCCGTTGGTTTGTAGGTCCTTATCTGGCCTGCAGCCGCGGAGAGTTGGCCGAGTGGTCGAAGGCGCGCCCCTGCTAAGGGCGTATGGGCCAAAAGCCCATCGAGGGTTCGAATCCCTCACTCTCCGCCACTTACAAACAAAGCCCAGTCCCCTCGCAAGAGGGGGCTGGGCTTTGTCGTTTAGGCGCTTGGCTGAGGGGTTCGAACCCTCGATCATGAAAGTGCGGGTTCGACCGCCCGGCGCCGTCAGGCGACGGGCAGTCGAACCAGCAAATGAATTTCGCAGGTCCGCGGCTACTTCGTCGAAAGATCAAGGCCTGCGACCTGGCCCCGAGGCCTGCAGTCACCAGCGCGAAGACCATCCAGAAAGGCGCTGATTGTCTGCACTGTCAGCGTCTCCGTCTTACGCGACATTCCGATGCCTGCAAAATTCAAATGACTCGCGCCATCTATTACGCCCAACCACTTGCACCCTGGCGGCATGTTTCTGAACGGTTCGGTGCGCGTTTCCCAAGAGGCACCACCCAACTCGGTATCGCGGGTGCCCGTAATCAGCAACACGGGTCTTCGGATGCCCGACCACGCGTTCCCGGGGAAGATCGAACCGGTGCCTTGTGGCGATAGGGCGATGTAGGCGTTGAAGGAATCGGTGCCCTGGACGCCGACCTTGTTTCTTGCACCCGCTTCAATCATGACCGTTGCGGCACCCATTGAATGGCCGATCAGTAACTTTTTGCTGGAATTACACCTGCGTTCGGCCCATTTCACCGACGCGGCGATATCCATAAACCTGCCGCGATAGGCATCTGGCTCCGTGATCAATTCGGCCAGGCCCTCGCGAAGCCCGTTGCCGCGCAGATGCTCGCGCAAGGCGCGTCGCCCGCTCTCCTGGTGACCCACCACCACGGAAAGGTATCCAACCGAGGACAGGGCTTCGCCCAGATAACGATAGCCCTGTTCAGTACCGCCGGCACCCGGCGAAATGATTGCGATCCCACGGCAGGTGGCCGCAGCGGGTGCATAAGCAGTCGCCTGCAAGAACTTCTGGTCCTGCCGCTGCAACTGGAGCGCCTCGCTCGCGCAAGCGAGGCTGACCGCTCCGAAAAAGAGTGCACCAAGAGCAATGCCACGGAGTAAGTCGCTCATGCCCATCAACTCGTCAACGAAGGTTTAATGGTTGGACGAGGTTGCTGCATGCTGCTCCCGTCGAGCTCTGATCCAGCTACTGGAAGCACAGGTATTCCCAGACACCGTTGGTGTCAAAGAGAGGTTTACCATTGCTATCCACCGGCGTGGATGTATCCACGACGGTGACGCCGTGATTCCTGAGGGTGAGTGTTAATGCCGTGCTGCTCGGGTTGTAAGGCAAGGATGTGCGAAGTTGTTGTGCATTGGAGAACGGTATGCCCCCTCCTTCAACCAACACCGGCCCGGATGCCAGCTTAGCAAGACCCAGGCTATCCCAGTGCGCAAAGGCGTGGGCGTTGGGCACCAGCGTGTCACTGTCCGCGCCAAAGCCGTATTGCAGGCTTGCCGGCGTCACGCTGGCCCTGGAAGCCGTCCAACTGGCCGGCCGATTTGACAATTCATTCCAGTCCTCTGGCGAGGAAAAATAGACTGCGCGGCTCAGGGAGAACGTCTTCGCGAGCACGCCGACATGCCCGCCACCCTGGGAATGCCCTGCCAGGACGACCCTGCTCCAATCGGCCGTCTTGTCCGGCAGCAGAAACTGCCCCCAGCCCTCTGAAGGATAGGTGTTGTTAAGCCAGTTCAGCAATTTGTTCAGTCGATTGACGATGGAGTCGGCTTGTGACACCGGACTCTGCCCGTTGACCGGTGTGCCATTGCCGAAGATGACCGCGTTGCGCGCGTTCCAGTAGCAATCTGGATCCGTGCTGAACTGGCACAGAGTTCCCATGGCAGTCTGGTTCGGATAGTTCACGCCCACCGCATGGAAGCCGCGGGAGGCGCCAGCGCGAAGGATGTAGCTGTACTGAGTCGGCCTGCCCTGGGTCCCTGGAAGGAACACAAGCAATTTGCCCCGTTGATTTACCGACGCTGATGGATTGATGGCAAGGTGAGGTGCCTCGCCTGTCACTGGAGTCGCTGTGATACTACTGTCCGTGACCGTCGCATTGACTTGACGTTCTACTGAAGGCGCCGGGCCGGTGACCGTCAAACGTGCAGAATTGCTGGTGACGGTGCCCGCCGCGTTAGAGACGTGAACGCGGTAGAGGGACCCGCTGTCCGCTACAGCAGTCGATTGTGTAGTGTAGCTCGCGGATGTCGCCGAGCCGGGAGCGAAGGACCAGGTGGATCCACTGTCTTTGCTCACCTGCCATTGAAAGCTCAATGGCGCACTACCAACCACCGTTACCGAGAACATTGCCGCAGAGCCTGCGGAAACCGTAACGCCCGTCGGCTGAGATGTAATGGAGGGAGCAGTGGCTTGGGTCGGCGTGCCGCCCTGGTTCATCTCACCGCCACCCCCGCCGCAAGCCGCCAGCATGAGGATTGCCCACACAGGCAAGACTCGGTGTCGAATCACTGACACGAATTGACAAAGCAGATCCATGGTCTGGTTCCTTGCGAGGTGACAGCCCGTATTTTCGACGCAGCCCATCCGCTGGTACTAGACCTCCTAACGCATGACCTCCTCCAGTGTTGACAGAACGCGGAGGAATGCCCTTCGGGGCGGTGTGGCGATGTTCCTGGTTGGCGGGGCGCGGGTGGTGCATTCGAATCCCCGTTGCCACCAATATTCGGTACCCTTAGCATCTGAGCAAGTTGGTGCTACAGATCTTCCTGCCCCGCCACTTACAAACAAAGCCCAGTCCCCTCGCGAGAGGGGGCTGGGCTTTGTCGTTTACGGCGGTTGGATGCGGCCTTCAGGCCGCACAATCCTTCACTCTCTGCCAATGCGTCGCTGACCAACTCGTTCAGCAAGAGTCAGCGTGGCGTTGCCCGCCGAGTGTAGAGTCGGGAATTGGATTGAAGGTTCGGAATGCGACTTGCCCACGGTCCGTGTATCCGGTCAACGGCGGCGGGGAAAAGCGTCATCACGGTCGTGTTATCGGGGTGGGTGTAGTGGCGTAAGATTTGGTGCCATGAAACCACTCAATATAGATTGCGAAGTGCTGGTCGTGGGTGCCGGTCCCGTTGGCCTGGCGACTGCCTTGTCACTGACGGCGCAGGGCGTTGCCGTTCGAGTAATCGACAACCGACCGGCGCGGCACGCGATCGCCCGAGCGAGTGCTATCCACGCCCGTACTCTTGAGCTGCTGGCGCCGTTCGCTGTCGCAGACCGCATTGCTGCCTATGCACAGCCCATCCACCATGTGCGGTTTTTTGACGCCGCCGGACAGGAAATCTTTACGCGGCAATTGCGGGCCATCGACTCACCTTATCCCGCGCAGCAGAACCTGCAGCAATGGCAGACGGAGTGGATTCTCGCGGAGCAACTGTTGGCCCGCGGGGTCGAGGTGGAGTCGTCTACCCGCTTCACCGGGTTTCTGCCGGAGGTTGATGGCGTTTCCGTAAGTGTCGAGACCCCGAGCGGCAAGTCTGAACTGCGCTGTCGTTATCTGGTGGGAGCGGACGGAGCAAAGAGTTCGGTGCGTGCGTCCTGCGGGATGCGTGTGGTCGGCAAGGATTATCCCGAGCGATGGATTGCCGCCCAGCTGGATATAGAGCACACGGTAGTGCTCACTGATGTCCACGCGCTGTTCGGGGCGGAGCGCTTTGCGTTTGCACTGCCACTCGACGGGGCGTTGATGTTCTTTGCGGTACTGAAGCCGGAAGAGTATCCAGACAAATCTTCCGGCCCCGCTGCGCCGGATGATGTGATGGCTATTTATCGGGAGACGTTCGGAGCATACCCGCAGTTGGCGTCCAGCGTGCGCGGTATGTCTTGGACTGGCTATTTCGTAATGCGCAGTGGCAGTGTTCCAGCGTTTCGCGTCGGGGACGTGTTTCTGGCGGGGGACGCCGCGCATCTTGTTTCGGCAGCAGGTGGGTACGGTATGAATACCGGTATTCAGGACGGCATCAATCTGGCATGGCGACTGGCGGCGCGTCTACGTCTTGGTGCCGGTGACGCTATCCTTGATGGCTATACCGTGGACCGCCAGGAAATTTTCGAGCAGATTAATTCCATGAGCGATGCCGCGCACCGGATGATGGTGGAGCGTGATGCGGCGGCGTTAGGTAATCCGGAGTTACGCTCACACGATTACATGGCGGCCGCAGACCGCACGGTGGGGGAAGTTGGCCTGGCTTATGGGCGCGACCGCATGTGGCGCGACGAGGCGGTCAATGGTCAATTCAGGGCCGGCATGCGGGTGCCGCCGACTGCAGACTTTGCTACTGGAGAAGGGGCGTCCCGTCATTGGTCCGGTGTGTACGATGGCGTCAACTGGGTGCTCGTACTGGCCGTTGATACACGCACCAGCGTCAGGACCGCCGACATACGGCGGTTGGATCTCGCTGCCCTCGTATGGCTGAACGGTCGGGTGCGCCTTGTGGTCGCCAGTGGGGACGCCTTTGCCTGGAACGCCCCGCGGCCGACCGTGTATCTGGTGCGGCCCGACGGTTATATCGCGTTCCGCTGCGATGCTGAGCCCGGGCAGTTGCCGGATGTCGGCCGTTTGACCGCGTGGCTGGTGGAGAATTTTGCCGGTTCACTGGCTGAATGATCGGCTACTTCGCCGCCAGCAACTGCAGTTGCCAGAGGTCCTTGCCGGTCACCGCGAGCAGGGGGCGAATGGCGAGCATGCCGGTCGGCCCGAGGCTGTTCTCCAGCATCTGCAATTCCTGCATGCGCGAGAGGGTTTCCTCGTCGAGCTCTACTTCCATTCCCATTTCTTTCATGACCAGCAAGCCCTTGGCGCGCATGGAGAGTTCTGCATGCACGCGGAGTACGCACAGCATGTCAGCGAGTGCTTCGCCTTCGAAGTGGGCGCGAAGCAGCGTGAAGTGTCGGCCCAGTGGTGAGGACAGCAATTCGCCGCGGTTGATCATACGGAGCAGCTCCGCATTCGCGTCGAGGCCGGACTCCAGCCACTCGCGCAGGTGCTGTTCGCTGGCCTTGAACACCCAGCGGAAGACCAGCGGCAGTACTACCAGTACCAGCGCCACGGCCAGCGCGGGCCAGGCCAGCAGCAGGTTGTAGGTGCCATGCAGCACGGCCGCAGCCGCCAGTGCCGGCAGCAGCAGCCAAGCGCCACCATGAGGGGAGCGGTCCGCGAGTGCTACGGCGACCATGCCGAACACGGCCGTGGTGCCGCCATGCATCACCGCCGTGCTGAAGCCGCGCAGAATGATGGCGATGGCCGAAAGGTCCGGGCGCATATGCAGATAGAAGCCGTTTTCCAGCAAAGCGAAGCCTGCGCCGACCGCGAAGCCGGCAATGGCAGCGTCGATGGGCAGGCCCAGCTTGCGACTACGCAGCAAGTAGACCAGCGGCAAGGCCTTCAGGGATTCTTCGACCCAAGGCGCGACGAAGCGCGAGTAGACGACGAACTCCACGTCCATGGCGTTGTAGATGGCGGTGTTGGCGTAGTAGCTAGCGAGCGCGCTGGCAATGCCGAGGAAGATAAGCGCTACCAAAAGCCTGCCACGCAGCAACTTGAAGCTGTCGAAGTAGACCAGCACCCCCAAAAAAGCCAGCACGGGCAACAAGAGGGGCAGCAATTTCAGTAGTTGCAATAGCATGGCCGTTCTCTTTCTTGTCTCAGGCGTTACGGGGAGCCAAGCGCATGGCGAAGTGTCGCATGAGCCACAGACTGCGTTCGAACAAACTCAGTGCATCGAATACCGTCTCGCGAACCACGCCATCCATGCTGCCGCCGGCGAGAAGCCTGCGGCGTATGTCGTGCAGGAGGTCGGAACGGTCGGCAGTCAGGGCCTTGAGCGTCATCACCAGTTCCGCGTCGGTCTGCCCAGCGGCTTCCGCGAGGGTTTCAAGCATCAGGTGCAGTGTTTCCACCAGATTCCCGGCCAACACGCGAGCTTCGCTTTCCGCGGCCGCAACTTGGCGTACCCGTTCTACGGCAGCTGCCAGTTCGTTCACGGTTTCCTGCAGGCCCGACAGCAATTGGTTGCGGTCCTTGAGCGAAACCGCAATTTCCAGCGTCTCTTCGGACATCTGCACCGCCAAGAGCGCCTCGAGGAAGCGGTGGCAGGTTTCCGCCACCTGGCTGGCGCCTTGGTGGAGCATCCGCCGGTCGCGAGCCGCTGCGGGAAGATCTTCGCGGACGGAATCCAAATAAAAGGGCAGGAGTTGCAGCAAGCGCTCCTGTTCCTTGGTGGTTAGCAGTACGGCCGAAGGCGGGTCTTGTTGCGCGTCGTGGTAGATGTACTGGGGTTCGCTAATTTCTTCGGCGACCGTCGGGGGCGCGACTCGCTCCAGCAGACGATGTACCGGGCCGTCGGCGAAATGCATCACGATGTCGCAGGCAATCTGGAACAGCAGGTAGGCGAAGGCGATTTTCAGACTGAGGGTGGCCGGCAAAGAATCCAGCCCCGCTGCCACCAGCGGAACATGGCCGAGGAATTCGATCATGGCCAGGGGAAGCAGCAACACGAGGCCGGAAGCTTTCAGCGCGAACTGGTAGAGCACCAGTTGTTTGCCGAGGCCCTTCATTGCGGCCCCAAGCAGCCAAGTACTCGCGCCGCCACCGATACCGGCGCCATACACCACCAGCAGGGAATGGCTGAAGTCGATGATGCCACTGCCCGAGAGCGCCATGGTGACCAGCGTGACACTGGAGGCAGACTGCACGGCAAAGGCCAGCACCGCGCCAACGATAAAGGCGATGACGAGTGACCGCTCCGAGGCCGAGAGCAGGTTCGACATCCAGGGCAGTTCGCCGAGGGAATGTCCGGAAGTCTTGATGAACACCAGACCCAGCCCCAGCAAGCCAAGGCCCAGTAGTGCGCGCGTGGCCTGACGGATGCGGGGCGAGTGGTCGCGTTCGCCGTGCAGCAGAACCCCGGTGGTGAACAGCAGCAGCAGGATGGGAATCTTGGGGTCGAAGGCTGCCAGGATGACCAGCACCGAGGAGCCCAGATTGGCGAAATTGATGGCCGGATGGGCCCGGCGGACGTCGATGACGCGGGCGGTGACCAGTGACACCAGCACGAAGACCACGGCATTCATGCTCTGCATGACCGAACCGCCGAGGAAACCCATGGCAGCGGCGGACCGGTCGTTCTGGGTGGCGCGCGCCAGCAGGACCCGCATGCGGTGGTCGGCCAGTTGGCGGAGGTGGTCTCCCAGGAAGCGGATACCGGTGAAGAAAAGTCCTATTCCGGCGAGCAGGGTCGTCAGGATTTCGGCTTGGCTTTGCTGAATCGCAATCATGGCCACAGTGTATCGCACCGAGCAAATGATGGCCGCAGGCGTGGCTGTGGTTGCGATAGCGGATGGGTTTGCCTAGGCTGCCCGCATGCCCAATTCTTCCAGTCGCCGGCGCAATCCGGCTGTTGCCCGTTCCGTCCTCGTAGCCTGCTCGGGCAATGTGGTCGAGTGGTTCGATTTCTTTGCCTACGCCTTCGCGGCCATCCATTTTGCCGCCGTGTTTTTTCCGTCGGGCGATGCCACGAGCCAATTGTTGAAGACGGCCGGCATTTTCGCCGCCGGCTTCCTGATGCGCCCGATTGGTGCGTGGTTCTTCGGGCGCTTGGCGGACCGTCGTGGTCGTCGGGCCTCGATGGTGGCCTCGGTTTCCTTGATGGGGGTGGGGTCGTTACTGATTGCCGTCCTGCCGACACCGGACCAAGTGGGGTTGTTAGCCCCAGCGCTGTTGCTATTCGCGCGGTTGCTGCAGGGGCTTTCGGTGGGCGGAGAGTACGGCGCCAGCGCCACGTTCCTGAGCGAGGCGACGCTGCCGGGGCGCCGTGGCTATTACGGTTCTTTCCAGTACGCCACGATGATCGGTGGTCAGTTGCTGGCGTCGATGGTGCTGACCCTGCTGGAGCATCAGTTGACCGCTGGCGAGATGCGGCAGTGGGGTTGGCGGGTTCCCTTCGTCATCGGGGCGGCAGGGTCGCTGGTGGCCCTGTGGGCCCGGCGCGCCATGCCGGAGACTGTCTCTGCGGAAGTGGGTCGAGAGCAACTTTCCGGCACGCTGCGTGGCTTGCTGCAGCATCCGCGGGCTGTGGTGGTGGTGTTCGGGCTGACGGCGGGAACCTCGTTGCTGTTCTATACGTTCACCACTTACATGCAGAAATATTTGGTGAATACGGCGGGGCTGTCGGCGCAGGTGTCGAGCCGCGTAATGACGGCCGCGTTGTTTGTCTTCATGATTTTGCAACCGTTGTTCGGCTTGTTGGCCGATCGAGTCGGACGGCGGCGGCAGATGATTGTCTTCAGCCTGTTTTTCGTGTTGGCCACCGCGCCGCTATTGCAGGCGCTGGGCCGCGTACGCGATGGATGGACCGCTTTTCTGCTGGTGATTACGGCGCTAACCGGCATGACCCTCTACACCGCCATCAGCGGCGTACTCAAGGCGGAGTTGTTCCCGGCTGGTGTCAGGGCCATCGGCGTGAGCTTTCCCTACGCCATTGCCAACGCCGTATTTGGCGGGACCGCGGAGTACCTCGCGCTGTGGTTGAAATCACAGGGCCATGAGGGCTGGTTCTCCTGGTACGTCACGGCCGTCTGCCTAGGCGTGCTGGCGTGCTCGGTAGCCTTGCCGCGGCACGAGTCTGCGAGCCATCTGGACCGGGCATGAGTCTTTATCCGGAATTTTATTTCGATCAATTTGTTTTAAGTGGAATGAAGTTTCATTGAATGGCGCCCATGGCGAGTTAATGAACAGAACTCCTCGTCGCGTCTGCGTAGCCTGTCTCTAGGGAATCTGGAATTCGCCGGATTGGGAGAGGGCACGATGAGCGACCTGTTCGACAACCCACTTGGCCTCGACGGATTCGAGTTCATCGAGTTCTCGGCGCGGCAGAAGGGCGTCATTGAACCCGTGCTGGCCGCCAGTGGCTTTACGTTGGTGGCCCATCACCGCTCGAAAGAAGTCGATCTTTGGCGGCAGGGGGGCATCAATCTCATCATCAACTATGAGCCACGCAGCCCTGCCGATTACTTTGCCGCCGAGCATGGTCCTTCCGCTTGCGGCATGGGGTGGCGAGTGCGGGACGCGGCCAAGGCCTATGCGCTGGCTATCGAGCGCGGCGCCGAACCCGTGGAGATTCGCAACGGGCCTATGGAACTGCGTCTGCCGGCGCTGCGTGGCATTGGCGGTTCCATCATCTATCTCATCGACCGCTACGGCGATGCGTTGTCCATCTACGACATCGACTTCGTCTACCTGCCTGGAGTGGAGCGGCAACCGGTAGGTGCAGGCTTGCACACCATCGACCACCTCACCCACAACGTCTACCGCGGGCGCATGGCGCACTGGGCGGGGTTCTACGAGCGCATCTTCGGCTTTCGCGAGATTCGGTATTTCGACATCAAGGGCGAATACACGGGGCTGACTTCGCGCGCCATGACTGCACCCGATGGGCGTATCCGCGTGCCTTTGAACGAGGAGGGGCAGGCCGGCGGTGGGCAGATCGAAGAATTCCTGCGCGCCTACAACGGCGAGGGTATCCAGCACATTGCCTTCAGTTGCGATGACCTGCTCGCTACTTGGGACCGGTTGCGGGAAGCCGGCACACGCTTCATGACGCCACCGCCCGCTACGTACTACGAGATGCTGGCTGAGCGCTTGCCCGGACACGGGGAGCGGGTGGGTGAATTGCAGGCGCGCGGCATCTTGCTGGATGGCAAAACGGGCGACGGACCGCCGCGACTGCTGCTGCAGATTTTCTCCGAGACCGTCATTGGTCCGGTGTTCTTCGAGTTCATCCAGCGCAAGGAAGATGATGGTTTCGGCGAGGGCAACTTCGCGGCGCTGTTCCAGTCCATGGAGCGCGACCAGTTGCGACGCGGTGTACTGGCGGCTGCGGAGCAGAAGGTATGACCACACCGGTCCTGCGTCGTATCCACCATGTGGCCTACCGTTGCCACGATGCGCGCGCCACGGTGGAGTGGTACGAGCGCATGCTGGGCATGCGTTACACCACGGCCTTCGCCGAAGACCATGTGCCTTCCACCGGCGAATTCGACCCCTACATGCATGTGTTTCTCGATTGCGGTGGCGGCAATGTGCTCGCTTTCTTCGAGTTGCCGAACCAATCGCCGATGGACCGTGACCCGAACACTCCGGCTTGGGTACAGCATCTGGCTTTCGAAGTCGCGGATGAGGCTGCCTTGTTAGCAGCGAAAGCCCATTTAGAGGCGCAAGGCGTTTCGGTGCTGGGCCCGACTTACCACGGTATCTTCAAGTCCATTTATTTCTTCGACCCGAATGGCCACCGGCTCGAACTAGCCTGCAATATCGGCACACCGGAACAACACGCCGAACTGGCTGCGCTGGCGCCGGTGATGCTGGAAGAATGGAGCCGCACGCGTCGCGCGCCGCGGCAGGCGGCTTGGTTGCATCAACCGCCGGAAAGTCCCCTATGACCGACCACACCCATGCCCCAGAGGCTTCCAGTTGGGTGCCCGGCGCCGATGCGCATGCAGATTTCCCAGTGCAGAACCTGCCGCTTGGCGTCGTCTCGTTAGGTAATGGCATTCCATTCATCGGTTCGCGCATTGGCGACTGGGTGGTGAATTTGCCCGCGATGGCCGCGGCCGGGCTGTTGACTTCGCGTGGCGGCGCGGCGTTGTCGTCGCCTTGCCTCGCGGCGCTGGCGGCGACCGAGTTGAACGAACTGTTCGCACT
>CALQLF020000074.1 GCA_943331345.2 Candidatus Planktophila lacus
CCCGCGAGTGCAGCACGTACGCCGGGAGGGCTTCAGGCCGAGTCATACCCGAAGCGCCGCAACTGGTTGGCGTTGTCCGCCCAGTTTTCCTTCACCTTCACCCAGAGCTCCAAGTGAATGCGCTTGCCGAGCAGTTCGTTCAGGTCGTAACGCGCGGCGCGCCCCACTTCCTTCAATCGCCCGCCTTGGTCGCCGATGACGATGGCCTTCTGCCCTTCCCGCTCCACCCAGATAACAGCACCGACAATGAAGCGGCCCGTCTCTTCGTCCGTGGTCCACTGCTCAATCTCCACGGTGAGGCCGTAAGGCAGCTCCTCGTGGGTTTGCAGCGTGAGCTTCTCGCGGATGATTTCCGTGGCCAAAAACTGCGGCGAGCTTTCGGTGATTTGGTCTGGTGGATAAAGCGGCGGGCTGGCCGGCAAGTGCTTGGCGATGACCGAAGCCAAGCGCTGCGCTTCGCCGTGGCGGCGCGCGGACAACGGCACCACATCCACAAACGGATGACGCTCGGCCATCTGCGCCATGAACGGCAGCAGACGCTCGCGCGGCGTGACGCGGTCCACCTTATTCACTACCAGAATGGCGGGCCGGCCGGTGGACTTGATACGGGTGAGCACGCGCTCGTCTTCGTCGGTGAAGCGCAACGCTTCCACCACGAACACCAACACATCCGAATCGTCGAGCGAGGCCAGCGCCGAACGGTTCATGGCTTGGTTCAGCGCGCGCTTCTGCCCACTGTGAATGCCGGGCGTATCCACGAAGGCAATCTGGTAGGCGTCCGTGTTGAGGATGCCGACAATGCGATGGCGCGTGGTCTGCGGCTTCGGCGTCACAATGGACAGCTTGCGTTCGAGCAGCGCGTTCATGAGCGTGGACTTGCCAACGTTCGGGCGGCCCACCAGCGCAGCGAAACCGCAGCGATGGTCGCCGGTGTACGCAGCCGCCGGCTCGCTCGCGTCCTCGCCGTCGTCCTCATCAGCGTCGTCGCTTTCGTCAAACTCGCCTTCGTCTAAGTCGGCATCATCCTCATCGGCTTCTGGCTGGTCGAGTTCCGACTCGTGCTCGAGCTCCGGTTGGGGCTCGTGTTCGGGCTTCTGTTCGTTCATGGGTTCAGACATGGAAAACAATACTCACTAGGTGGTCTCTGAACAAAAAACGCCGGTGGCTCAAGGCTTGTGGCCTTTCGCCTCCAGCAAGGTGATCAAGGCAATAGCAGCTTCCTGCTCGGCGCGACGACGGCTCTGACCCTCACCGGTGGCAGCCAAGGACATGGCAGCGACCGAGCAACCCGCACGAAAGGTCTGTGCGTGGGGCTCACCCCAGGCCGCCTCCATCGTGTACTGCGGCAGTTCGTAGCCACGGGACTGCAGCCATTCCTGCAAGCGAGTCTTCGGGTCCTTGACGAGCTTGGTCGGCAGTTCCGCGAGGCGTTCACTGTACAAACGCAACACGAAGGCACGAGCGATTTCCAGCCTGCCCTCGAGATAGATAGCGCCAATGATAGCTTCGAGCGCATCCGCGAGGATGGAGGGGCGACGAAAGCCACCACTCTTCAGTTCACCGCCGCCGAGGCGTAGGTGCTCGCCTAGCCCCAAGTCGGCTGCCAGAACTGCCAGCGACTCGGCATCGACCAAAGAAGCCCGGAGGCGAGTGAGCTCGCCCTCCGCTGCCAGCGGGAGACGCCGGAACAGTTCCTCGCCGATGACGAGACCCAACACCGCATCGCCCAGAAACTCGAGACGCTCGTTGTCGCGGCCTGCGTGACTACGGTGCGTCAGCGCCTGTGCCAACAATGCGGGGTTGGCGAAATGGTGCCCAAGCCGCGCCTCCAGCAACTCATCATTGGCAGGGCTGGACATCAGTTTCAGTTGGTGCGCACGTTGACAGTGCGCTTGAAGTCGACAAGGAAAGAGATGTTCGAGATGAACGGGGCGACCGCGCTGTACTCCACCGACACTTCCAGCACGCCGTTATTGCGACGGATGGAGACTTCCTGTGGCGTGATGCTGGTAACGTCATCGACATCGAAGCGCCGCTGCAGGGTAAGGCGAATATCGCCTTCCGTGGCACCGCCCGTGGCGTATTCCACCTCGAGTTGCTTGAAGGCAGCCACCACCTTCTGGTACTCCAGATAGACCGGCGCCAAGCGCAAGGCGGCGAAGCCGATGATGGCAACGAAGGTGGCGATGATGAGGCCACCGATGAATGTTATTCCGCGTTGATGACGAAGCATGGAACCTCCTGATGACAGCAGCACAGGGCGGGCGGCACTGAACCGGCCCGGCCCGTTACCACTGGTCAATTCACGCCTTGGCCGATACGGCCCCACTTGCCATTGAGTACGAACCAGATACCGACCGCGCGGCCGACGACGTTTTCGCGTGGCACGAAGCCCAGCGAACGGCGACTGTCTTCGCTGTTGTCACGGTTATCGCCCATGAAGAACAGCATGCCTTCCGGCACCACGGATTCGTAGTCCACTTCCGGGCCGACGGGGCTGAGCAAGGCAGCATCCGCGCCCTCCGGGTAAACCGGGCATTCCGCATATTCGCGGGACTTGCCGCACTTGCCGGGGCGGCGCACGAACACCGGGCAGTACATGAGGCGGTGCGTATGCTTGCCAATGGTTTCTTCCGCCTGACGGAAGCCCAAGTAGCACTCGTCCTCGGTGTACTCGCCAGTCGCGTGAATAGTGATGGCCTGCCCATTCACCCAGATGGCATCGCCGCGCACCTGAATATGGTCCCCGGGCAACCCCACCAACCGCTTGATGTAAGTGACCGAGTGGTCCGCAGGGTGACGAAAGACAATGACGTCGCCACGCGCCGGTTCACCGATCTTCACGAATTCCTTGTTGACCACTGGCAAGCGCAAGCCGTAGGTGAACTTGTTCACCAGGATGAAGTCGCCATCGAGCAGCGTCGGCATCATGGAGTCCGAGGGAATACGGAAAGGCTCGAACAGAAAAGCGCGCAGGATGAGTACGCCCACCACGACCGGAAAGAACGCGGTGGCGTATTCCACCGGCCAAGGCTCCGGCTTCGGCGCAGCGCCTTCGGGCGTTGCGGCTACTTCGGCGGCATGCGTGGCCTTGCGCCCGGTGAGGCGCCACCACAGCAGCACCAAGCCAAACAGGACAGTCAGCACCACAAGAACGAACGAGAAGTCGTAGATCATGGGTTGTGCGCTCCTTACTTCTTGCCGACCTGCAACACAGCGAGGAAGGCTTCCTGCGGAATTTCCACGGAGCCCACCTGCTTCATGCGCTTCTTGCCTTCTTTCTGCTTATCCAACAGTTTGCGCTTGCGGGAGATGTCACCGCCATAACACTTGGCCAAAACGTTCTTGCGCAGCGCCTTCACGCTAGAGCGCGCCACCACGTGGCTGCCGATGGCAGCCTGAATGGCAATATCGAACATCTGGCGCGGAATAAGCTCCTGCATCTTGTCCACGAGTTCGCGCCCACGGTGGTAGGAGTTATCGCGGTGGATGATGAGTGATAAGGCATCGACGCGGTCGCCATTGATGAGCACGTCGAGTTTAACGAGGTTCGCCGCCTGAAAGCGGTTGAACTCGTAGTCAAACGAAGCGTAGCCACGCGAAGTGCTCTTCAGGCGGTCGAAGAAGTCCAGCACCACATCCGCCATGGGCAGTTCGTACTGCAGGCTCACCTGGTTGCCCACGTACAGCATCTTCTTCTGCACGCCACGCTTTTCGGTGCATAGCTGCAGCACGCCACCCAAGTGCGCCGGCGGCACGAGAATATTCGCGGTGATGATGGGTTCGCGCATTTCCTCGATACGGTCCTGCGCAGGCAGCTTCGAGGGGTTATCAACAAACGACACGGTGCCGTCGGTGTGCACCACTTCGTAAACCACCGTGGGCGCGGAGGTGATGAGGTCGAGGTTGTACTCACGCTCCAGGCGTTCTTGCACAATTTCCATGTGTAGCAGGCCAAGGAAGCCGATACGGAAACCGAAGCCCAGCGCGGTGGATACTTCCGGTTCGTACACCAGAGCCGAGTCGTTCAGCTTCAGCTTCTGCAGAGCGTCGCGGAACTGCTCGTAGTCTTCGGTGCTGACCGGGAACAGGCCGGCAAACACCCGTGGCTGTACCCTCTTGAAGCCGGCGAGTGACTCGGTGCAAGGGTTCGACTCGAGCGTGATGGTGTCACCGACCGGGGCGCCATCAATTTCCTTGATGCCGGCAATGACGAAGCCGACTTCGCCTGCGGAGAGACTGTCGCTGTCGAGACGCTTCGGCGTGAACCGCCCCACGCGGCTGCACTCATGCGCGCGGCCCGTGGACCATACGCGCAGCTTCTGGCCGGGCTTCAGGGAGCCGTTCATGACGCGCACCAACGACACCACACCCACGTAGTTGTCGAACCACGAGTCGATGATGAGCGCCTGCAGTGGCGCTTTCGGGTCGCCTTTGGGCGCCGGAATGCGCTTCACCAGTTCTTCGAGGAGCAGGTCGACATTCTGGCCCGTCTTCGCACTGACACCGATGGCCTCGCTGGCGTCGATGCCGATGATTTCTTCGACTTCCTTCATGACCCGTTCCGGGTCGGCCGAGGGCAGGTCGATCTTGTTGATGACCGGCAGCACTTCGAGGCCTTGGTCGAGCGCGGTATAGCAGTTCGCTACCGACTGCGCCTCCACGCCCTGCGCCGCGTCCACGACCAGCAGGGCGCCTTCGCAAGCGGCCAGTGACCGCGACACTTCATAGCTGAAGTCGACGTGGCCGGGGGTATCAATGAAGTTCAGTTGGTAGCGGATGCCGTCTTTGGCGGTGTAGTAGAGCGTGACGCTCTGCGCCTTGATGGTGATGCCGCGTTCACGCTCGAGGTCCATGGAGTCGAGGACCTGCGACTGCATCTCGCGCTGCTCGAGGCCGCCGCACATCTGGATGAAGCGGTCGGCAAGCGTGGACTTGCCATGGTCGACGTGGGCGATGATGGAGAAATTGCGAATATTTTGCATTTGGGGGTGGCTCACCGGGAAACCGGGCGAGCCCAGGCGTTAAACCGTTGATTATACCGGCGAAACGCCGCGCGCGCCGAGAACTTCCAGTACCGCTTCGGCATCGAGATGGCCATGGCAAACCGCTTCGCCAGCCACTTCCACCACCGGCACCTTCAAGCCATAACGCCGCAAGGCGACCGGGTCGCTGTCTACATCGCGCACTTGCGGGCGCAGCCCACGTGCCGCGAGCAAGGGCCACAATTCGGCCAGCAACTCGTCGCAGAGTGGGCAGTCTTCTCGCGACCACACCACCACCTCTGGCGCCGCGGGCCCATTCACTGCGGCACTACCTGCCGCGCAATGGCCTCGACCGTCCGCGCTGGCACCTCGCCCACGGCAGTCACTTGATGACCCTCGACGACGGTCGTATACGCCGCGGCCGCACCGATGCGCCCCGAACCCACCCGAGGCACACGCCCCAAGGCAGGCGTCTCTACGAACACCGACACCGTGGCGACGCCATCGGTGACCACTAGATGCGTAGCAGGCTCGGTGCCGCCGGGAAGCCACTTGAACAGGCGCCGCACCAAACGAAACCCCGGGGGTAAATGCGCTACGTGCCAGCCACTCCGCAAAGGCTCCACGCCCGGCGGCAGGGGTTCAGCGCCACCGGCCACCTTGGCGTAGCCCCGGACGGCAGGAGACGGTTGCAGTTCCTCGTCGCCGATGCGGGACCGCAAGCGTAGTTCGGTGAACACCAACTGCTCGACAATGCGCCCCTCAGAGTCCAGCAGGTCGGTGCGGGTCGGCATGGCGGTCTTCTCGTCTACCCAGAGGCGGTAGCCCAGCCGGTACTCGTCGCGGGCACGCACCTGGATGACCCGCGCCGGACGGCCGGTAGTGCTGGTGGCTCGGCCTTCGGCAACCAGTTCGTAGGGCTGGTCGTGGCCATCGTGGAACAGCGGCAGGTAGCCCAGCAGGGCGCCCTCCGTGGCATTGGCACGGCCCACCACTACTTCACGTGTCTCCGGAAGATAGCGTTGTAACTCATTGCCCCGTCTAATAATTTCTCGTGCCGGAACGCCAGCCTCGGCCACCACATAGACCCGTTCGGTGAAGCCCTGCGCCTCCCGGCGGTGAACCACCCGGAAGCGGTCTACCCGGCCATCTGCCATACGCAGGAACTCGCCGTCGTAGCTGCGGGTCACTAAGGCATTCGACATGCGCTCGAGCAGTTCTTCGGGGGCCAAGGGGGGCCCAGCGGGCGCCTCCGCCGTAGGTGCCGCGGCGGCCGCGACGGCAGCCGGCAGGGTGCCGACCAGCGCCAAACCCAAGGCCAGCAAGAAGCGGTGAACGGCGCGCGGCATCAAGGCTTGCTGGGCTCCGCATCGGCGACCGGAGCCACCACCGCAGGATTGCCCGGCGCGAGGGCCGGAACCGGTTCAGCCGCTAAACCCGTGAGCACGTTGCGGCGCGCCAAGGGGCCACTCACTTCGGAATGAGCCACCACGTAACTGGCGAGCTCCGCGGCAGGAATGAACGTGGGCGCCGGGCCGCTCGGACTGAGCGGCGTCGTGTAACTGACAGGCTCACCGGTACGCTCCAGACCCGTCATGAGGCCCGTGCTGACGCCAGACGGTATGGCCGCCAGCAGCGCCTTCGGCTCCGTTGCAACGACCACGGCAGGCGTAGCCACGGGAGCGGCGGCCACTTGCACCGGTTGGCTACCAACCGGGGAACCGACCGGCCCGTGGGGAAGCACCATCAACGCCAACCCCGCAACACCAGCCGCCACCGCCACACCGCCCAGGGGCTGCAACCAACGGCGCACGGCACTGCGACGCGTTCGGCGCGGGGTAGCAGCCATGCCTGACGTAGACAGGCCTGACGTAGACAGGCCCGGTGCCGCGAGCGCAGGGCCGGCCGGCAGCACATTCATGCCCGCCAACACGGAAGCTTGCTGCTGTTCTTCGGCCTCGATGGCCGCACTGATACGCGCGGCGAAGCCAGCGGACGCCACCGGTTCCACCTGTGCCGCTGCTTGCAGGCTGGCAATACGGATGGCGTCCCCGGCGACCGTGTAGCGCGCCAAAGTAGCGCGCAGGGCCGGGTCTCGCTGGAGCCGGACCAACAACAGTTCGGCCTCGCCGGCTGGCAGTTCACCGTCGAGCAGGGCCGACAGTTGTTCGTGGAGTCGTTCGCTCATGGCAGGGTCCTTCAAAGGCCGGAACGGTCGTCGGGACGACCGAGACCGGCATCAAACACGGGGCGTAACTGACGGTCGATGGCTTCGCGAGCGCGGAAGATGCGCGAACGCACCGTACCTACCGGGCACCCCATCACTGCGGCAATTTCTTCGTAACTGAGGCCTTCGTACTCCCGCAACACCACGGCGCGGCGCAGGTCTTCAGGAAGCGCGCCGATGGCGGCATCCACCGTCTGGCGGATTTCATCGGTGAGCAGCAGGCTTTCCGGCGTTGCCTCATCGCGCAGACGACCATTCCGTTCGTTCTGCTCCGGGTCCTGCAGGTCCAGGTCGTAGTCGAGCGGACGGCGCTTGGCCGCCACCAAGGCGTTCTTGGCCGTGTTGATGGCGATGCGGTAGATCCAGGTGTAGAACGCGCTGTCGCCGCGGAAGGAATGAATGGCGCGGTAGGCCTTCAGGAAAGCCTCCTGCGCGATGTCCTCCGCCTCGGCATGGTTGCGCATGTAGCGCATCACCAGCTTCAGCACCTTGTGCTGGTAACGGAGCACCAGTTGGTCGAACGCCCGCCGGTCGCCCTGCTGCACGCGCTGCACGAGCGTCAGGTCGGGAATTTCAGCGGTCATGAGTGTCTGCAAAGCCAAGGCCACCATGGGGTTCCCCAGACGCACCATGCGTCAGGGGTTGGGACACGACTTCAGCGGGTAAGTTCCCGTCCGCCGGGCTATCTCCGCTGGCCAGACTACCCCAACGGAGCCGGGCCCGCAGACGTCGGAAGCCGGGCTCGGGGGTATTCAGCGGGTGGAACAGCAGCGAACGGCTCCGCCCGCCCGCCGCGGCGCGAACCCGCAAACGCGCCAGCCAACGGGTGACGCGCGCCTCCAGCAACTGCAGTTCCTGCCCTTCGGGGGTGACGAGAACGCCTTGCCCAGACAAGCACCACGGGCGTGCGGGGGTGCCGAAGACCACGGCGGGCGGCAGAGACGAACTAACGTCCGGCGGCGACTTGCTGGATGAAGTGGGCAAAGGCGGGGTCCTCAGGCGTGGCGCGGCCGAGGACGTAGGCCGCCATATCAGGGTCTTGCAGCTCGAGCAGTTCGAGGAACCGTCCTTGGTCCTCGGCGCTGGCCGCCACGTAATGGGCTTCCAGATAGCGCACGAGCAGCGTGTCGAGTTCCTTCATGCCACGCCGGCAGCGCCAACGCAACCGGGCGAACTCGCGACTGCCCTCCCCGGTCACCGGGTCAGACCTGCCGCTCAGCAATCAGACGCTTGATTTCACCAATGGCGCGCGCGGGGTTCAAGTCCTTCGGACAGGCCTCGGTGCAGTTCATGATGGTGTGGCAGCGGTAGAGACGGAACGGGTCTTCGAGTTCGTCCAAGCGCTCGCCGGTTGCCTCGTCGCGCGAATCGACAATCCAACGGTAGGCCGCGAGCAGCGCCGCGGGCCCGAGATAGCGGTCGCTGTTCCACCAATAGCTGGGGCAGCTGGTGGAGCAGCAGGCGCAAAGAATGCAGGCGGAGGGCTTGTCCACCTTCTCCTGGTCTTCCTTGCTCTGCAGGCGCTCGCCATCCGGCGGAGGCGGCGTGCGCGTCTGCAGCCAGGGCTTCACAGCCGCGTACTGCGCGTAGAAGTTGGTGAGGTCGGGCACCAAGTCCTTCACCACCGGCATGTGCGGCAGCGGGAAGATACGCACTTCGCCTTCGATGGTGTCGAGGCCCTTGATGCAAGCGAGCGTATTGGTGCCGTCGATGTTCATGGCGCAGCTGCCGCAAATACCTTCGCGGCAGGAGCGGCGGAAGGTGAGCGAGCTGTCCACTTCGTTCTTGATCTTCAGCAGCGCGTCGAGAACCATCGGGCCGCACTTGCCCGTATCGACCTGATAAGTGTCGATACGTGGCTTCTCGCCCGACTCCGGGTCGAAGCGGTAGATGCGGAAGGTCTTCACCTTCGTCGCCCCGGCAGGTGCTGGGTGCAGCTTGCCCGGGATGTCCTTGTAGCGTGAGTTCGCCGGCAGGTTGAATTCGGCCATGGCTTGTTCCTAAAGGTTCAGTTCGCGATGCGGGCTTAGTACGTGCGCGCCTTGGGCGGCACGGCCTCGACATCGGTGGTCAGCGTGTTCAAGTGCACCCCGCGGTAATCGAAGCAGGTTTCACCCTTCCCGTTCACCCAGCACAGCGAATGCTTCATCCAGTTGGCGTCGTCGCGGTCCTGGAAGTCCTCACGAGCATGGGCACCACGGCTTTCCTTGCGGTTCTCCGCAGATACCAAGGTAGCGGTCGCCTGCAGCAGCAGGTTTTCCAGTTCCATGGTTTCCACAAGGTCCGTGTTCCACACCAGCGTGCGGTCCGCCACCTTCACATCGGCGAAGCTGGCAAAGGTGCTGGCAAGCTTGTCCTTGCCTTCCTGCAGAGAGCTGCCGGTGCGGAATACGGCGGCGTCGGACTGCATGATCTTCTGCATCTCAAGGCGAATTTCCGCCGTGCTGCGCGAGCCCTTGGCGTTACGCAGGGCATCGAGACGCGCGACGGCGAAGTCGCCGGCATCCTTGCGCAGCGCGCGATGCGGCGTGCCCGGCTTGATGGAGGCCGCGCAATGCTTGGCCGCAGCGCGCCCGAACACCACGAGGTCCAGCAGGGAGTTGGAACCCAGACGGTTCGCACCATGCACCGAAACGCAGGCCGCCTCGCCCACGGCCATGAGACCCGGCACCACGGTGTCCGCGTTGCCGTTCTTCATGGTGACCACCTCGCCGTTCACATTGCACGGGATACCCCCCATGTTGTAGTGAACCGTGGGCAACACGGGGATGGGTTCGCGGGTAACGTCCACGCCCGCGAAGATGCGGGCGGTTTCGGCAATGCCCGGCAGACGCTCGTGAATGACGGCAGCGCCGAGATGCTCGAGGTGCAGGTGGATGTGGTCGGCGTTTTCGCCTACGCCACGGCCTTCACGAATCTCGATGGTCATGGAACGGCTGACAACGTCGCGCGAGGCGAGGTCCTTCGCGTTCGGCGCATAGCGCTCCATGAAGCGTTCGCCCTTGGAGTTGGTGAGATAACCACCTTCGCCGCGCGAGCCTTCCGTGATGAGGCAGCCCGAACCGTAGATGCCAGTCGGGTGGAACTGCACGAACTCCATGTCCTGCAGCGGCAGGCCCGCACGCGCCACCATGCCGCCACCGTCGCCGGTGCAGGTGTGGGCGGAAGTGCAACTGAAGTAGGCACGGCCATAACCGCCCGTAGCGAGAATGACGGTGTGCGCGCGGAAGCGGTGCAGCGTGCCTTCCGCCATGTCGAGCGCCACCACGCCACGGCATTCGCCGTCTTCCATGATGAGGTCGATGGCGAAGTATTCGATGAAGAACTTCGCTTCGTGCTTCAAGGACTGCTGGTACAGCGTGTGCAGCATGGCGTGGCCAGTGCGGTCCGCGGCGGCGCAAGTGCGCTGGGCAATGCCCTTGCCGTAGTGCGTGGTCATGCCACCGAAGGGGCGCTGGTAAATCTTGCCCTGCTCGGTGCGGCTGAACGGCACACCGTAGTGCTCCAGTTCAATAACCGCCGCCGGGGCTTCCTTGCACATGTACTCGATGGCGTCCTGGTCGCCCAACCAGTCCGACCCCTTGATGGTGTCGTAGAAGTGGAAGCGCCAGTCGTCTTCGCCCATGTTGCCGAGCGCCGCCGAGATGCCGCCCTGCGCCGCCACCGTGTGGCTGCGGGTGGGGAACACCTTCGTGAGATTGGCTACGGACAGCCCGGACTCCGCCAGACCGAACGTGGCACGCAAACCGGCACCGCCGGCACCAACCACCACCACGTCGTAGGTGTGGTCTTCAAACTTGTAAGCGGAAGGCACTTGCGCGCTCATGCCGCACCCCCAAGGCTGAGGCGGACGACGGCGAGCACCATGGCTACGCCGAGCACCGCGTGGATGAAATTCAGCAACAGGGTGACGACTAACTTCGCCCCCTTGCCATGTACGTAGTCGTCCACCACCACCTGCAAGCCCATGCGGCTGTGGTAAGTGGCGGTAGCGGCCAGCAACACCAGCAGCACCGCGTGGCAGGGCTGACCGATGAACTGACGCACGGTGGCGTAGCTGTGGTCCGGCAGGGCCGCCACGGCGAAGGCGAACCAAAGGCCGAGTGGCACGAGCGCCGCACCGGAAACGCGTTCGACCCACCAATGGTGGAAACCGCTCTTGGCGCTACCCTTGCCGAGCACGCGCCCTAGTGGGGATTGCAGGCTCATGCCGCACCTCTTGAAAGCAGAAGGGCCCACAAGGCCGCGGTGAGACCCAGCGAGACAATGACCACCGCCGCACCACTGCGCCGTGCCGTGGCCTTTTCAAAGCCATGGCCGAGGTCCCAGGCGAGATGCCGCAGGCCCGCACACAGGTGATAGAAAAAGGCGAAGCTGAACCCGAACAGCACCACCTTGCCGGGCACTGAGCCGAGGCAAGTGACCACCTGCGTATAGCCGGCTTCACCGCCCGCCGCAGCCACCAACCACCAAGCGAGCAGCAGCATGCCGACGCTCAGCGCTATGCCCGTGGCCCGGTGCAAGATGGACAAAGCCATGGTGTACGCGAAGCGATACACCTGCAGATGGGGGGATAACGGTCTTTCGCGCGCAGCCATGACGGTTCCTCAGGCAAATACTGGACAGCCCCGGACCCCGCGCTGCTGCCCTACCGTGGCCCGGGCCAACGGTGGGACCGCAGCACCAGGCAGAGGCTAGAAATCGATGCAGCGACCCGAACGTTCCCAATCTCCGAAGCGGGTGGGCTCCGGGCCGGCCCGGCCACCAATTTCGCGCGGCAGCACTGGCTGCCCCGCCGCGGGAGCGGCAGGGGCGACAAGGCCACCAGTAGCGGGGGCTTCGGGCACCGGGGCGGCCAAGGCCGCCTGCGCCGACAACGAACCCGAAGCGGCTGCTTCAGGCGTTGTAGAAAGGGTAGGATTCAACGTCGACATCGGCACTGATGATGCCACAATATTGCACTGCATTACCAGCGAGTAAAGGTCCAAAAAATCCATGTCCAGCAAGGTCTTGCAAACGTCCCCCGCCTTTCTTGTGCAGGACAAGGCCGCTTCGCCAATGGGGGTGCTGCGCCTCGTCGGCCCCGATGCCGCGCGCTTCCTGCAAGGCCAGGTGACGCAAGACGTAGTCGCGCTGCCCAGCGGCCAATGGGCCCGTGCCGCCCTCTGTACGGCGCAAGGTCGGGTGCTGGCGTTATTGAAGGTAGTCGCAGTTCCCGAAGGGCTATGGCTGGTGCTGCCAGCCGAGCGCATCGCCGCCCTGCGCGAACACCTGCAGCGCTTCGTGCTACGCGCGAAGGTGAAGCTCATCGCCGCCGACAGCCTCGTGGTGTCAATGTGCGCCGGCAGCGGCCAGGGGCCCACAGAGGCCGGGCAAGCGTTCCAACCGGTGGTGCGTGCTGCCGAAGGCCTCGTGTTGCCGCTTTCGGCAACGCGGCAGCTGTGCCTGAGCGGGGACGCTGCAGCGGAACTGGCTTGGCCGGAATGGCTGGCGGCCTGCGTCGCCGATGGCGAACCGGAGGTGTTCAATGCCTCGGCAGAAAGCTGGACGCCCCACATGCTCGCGCAGGACCAGTGGCAAGCCATCAGCTTGACGAAGGGTTGCTACACGGGCCAGGAAATCGTGGCGCGTACGCACTACTTGGGCAAGAACAAGCGCCGCCTGGAGCGTGTGGAACTCCCTGCCGGCGCCCTGCTCGCCCCCGGCGAGCCCTTCGACCTACCGGATGGACGGCGCGCCGAATGGGTGCAGGGCGTGGCCCGTGAAGCCGGCAACGAAGCCTTGGTAGTTACCGCCAGTCCTGGATGACCACATCCCAGCCGGCGCCGCCGTAGCCAAGAGTCGCCAGCACTTCGAAGCCGGCCTTGCGGTGGGCCTGCGAGGAACGCCAGTTGGTGGTGTCTACGTCGGTGACAAGGAAATCGTAGTCAGCGCTCAGCGCTTCGCGAAAATGCGCGTACATACCGCCCGCTAGACCTTGGCCGCGGTGCGTCTTCGCTACGCACAGTTGGCCGCAAAGCACGTAACGCGCCGCACCAAGCGGTAGCCCGCGGTACTCGAAACCATCCACGGCCTGCACCAGGGAGCGCACCAGTTCGTGGGAAGCCCCCAACTCACGCGTGGTCACCAGCGCGTAGCCGACCACCACGCCCTCGTCCATGGCGATGACTGCCGGCGTCTCCTCGTGCATCGCCAGCAGAAACTCCAGCGAGTATTCGGCAGTGACAAAGCCTGCAGCCGCACGCTCCGCCTCCGACAAGCGGGAGGCGAGGTTCGCGTTCTGCAAAGCCTTGATACCCGCAACCTCGGCAGGGCTTGTCGCCCGCCTGATCACCACGGCCATGGCCAGTTCCTGGAACTAGTGCCTAAAACTTGCGGCCTAGAACTTGATGCGCACGATCGAGAAGTCGTCATCGAGCGGCCCCGGACCATGGAGGTCGCGAGCCCAGCCGAACAACGACTCGAGGCCGTCCGGTGCGGTGCCATGCTTTTGCATGTAGTTTTCGAAATCTTCGAACGTGGCGTCCACGCCCTGCTGGTCCATGATTTCGAAGCAGCCGTCGCACAACACAATGAGCGATGAGCCCTCCGG
>CALQLF020000075.1 GCA_943331345.2 Candidatus Planktophila lacus
GCAGAACTCCTGCGCGATTCCTGGGAATTGGCGCGGCGGATTCACGCCAGTGGCTGGCACCCCACCCATTTGGCAGGCTTGTGGCGGGGTGGCGCACCGGTGGCAGTGGCAGTCCACGAGTGGCTGGCCTTTCACGGTGTGATAGCGGACCACTGCGCCATCCGTACGCGCTCCTACACCAGCATCGGTGAGCAAGCCGCTACCGTTGCTGTCGATGGTCTTGAGCCGCTGGTAGCAGCGTTGCGTCCCGAGAGCCGCCTGCTGCTGGTAGATGACATCTTCGACTCCGGACGTAGCCTCATGGCCGTCACGGATGCCCTGCGCGAGCGTTGCGGCGAACACATGCCCCGCGAAGTACGCACAGCCACGGTGTATTACCACCCTAGGCACCGCGTGGCGCCGCAAGGCCCGACCTATCACGTCCATGAAACGGACCGTTGGCTGGTGTTTCCCCACGAACTGTTGGGGTTGGACAGCACCGAAATTGCCTTGCACAAACCCGGCGTGCCAATGGGCACCGTTGGCCTGACTCATGCACTCCAGGAAAACCCATGAAACTCCATCCGACGGGCAGCTTCGATAACGCTGCTCATGACTATCGGCATATTCAGGTCCGCCCGCTTGCGGCCGCCATGGGGGCCGAAATTTGCGGCGTCAGCGTGGCAGGTGTCACGGACGAGCAGTTTGCCGAGGTGCGTGCGGCACTGTTTCGCCACAAGATGATTTATTTCCGTGGCCAGCAGATGACCCATGCCGACCACGAGGCGTTCAGTTTGCGCTTTGGTGCCTTCGCCGAAGACGCCTATACGAAGGGCGTTCCCGACCACCGCAATGTTCACCCACTCATTCGTGAGGCGGATGACGCTTCGGTCATGGTGTTCGGTTCTGGTTGGCATACCGACTCGCCGTTTCTGGCTGAGCCGCCGTCAATCACTTCGTTGCGTTCAGTACAAATTCCGCCTTTTGGTGGTGACACCATCTGGGCGAATTCCGCGCTCGCTTACCGCACTCTGAGCGACACGTACCGCCAATTACTCGCTGGGTTGCGGGTGCGTTTTTCGATGCGCGAGGTGCTGCAGGCGGCGCAAGAGTCTGCGGTTGAAAACGACACGCCCCTGGGCAAGTTGTCGGCGCTCAAACATGCCGCTACCTTGCCCGAGGACGTGCTGCGGAAGGTTCGCGGCAATGCTCACCCTATCGTACGTACCCATGCCGTGACTGGCGAAAAGTCGCTCTACGTGGATGGTGATTACTCGGTAGGCATCGAGGGAATGAGGCCAGAGGAAGCGGCCCCAATCCTGCAGTTCCTGCGTGAGCACATTACGCAACCTGCCTTTACCTGTCGGTTGCGTTGGGAGCCCGATATGTTGGCACTGTGGGACAACCGGCTGTGCATCCATCAGGCTTTCAATGACTACCAAGGTTATCGTCGCGAGATGTACCGCACTACCCTTGCCGGCGAAGTGCCGGTCTGAGGTTCGCCCTATGCATAGACATTTTCCCCAACGCTGGTTGCCTTTGCTGGCCGCCTTATTGACCGCTGGCTGTGCCACGCCGTTCTACGATGCCAAGACGGCTGGTCCGCAGATCGAGACAGCGCTGGGCTTGGCTGCAGGAAGCGTGGCGATGCATGCCTCCTGCCAGTTTGGCCAAGCGGGTAGGGCCAACCGCGCTGCCGAATTCTTCCCCGCTGCCTGCGCAGTGGATGGCGAACGGCTTTACGTCGTGGAGTGGGACGAGGTGAAGAAGGCCTACCGGCCCGGCATGGATCTGCGGTTCAGCGCCATGGACAGTGCCAGCTACTACAAAGGGCTGTTCGACGAAGTGCAGTTGCCTATCGACGGTGGCGTATTGTCGCTGCTGACTGGCAAGGCGCAGCCGTTGCACGCCTATCTGGTAGCTCATGGCGTCAAGGACGCGCCGTCCGCGGGTGAGGTATTGGCGCGTACGCCGCCGGCACCCACCACCATCTACGTCTACATTCCCCGGTAATCGCTATGCCCCGTTTCGCCTTGGGCCGCGTCGGCCATGTTGTCTTGTGTCTTGGTTTGTTCGGGCCGGTGTTCAATGCGCTGGCCGCGCCTCCGGTAGCGGTGCCACCTCCTCCGATGCTCTCGCTGTCACCGGCGCCGCCACCACCGCGTCCGTTGCCGCCCTATCCGGATATCAAGGCGCAGCAGCAACTGCCATTGCGGCAGGCGTTTCTGCCGTCGCTGCGCACCTTGGCCGCGGACGAAGGTGTCATCAGCTTCGCGCTTATCACCAACGATGTCCGCGGTCGTCGCCCCGACGTGGTGACTGTTGCGAACAATACGGCGCGCTTTGAAATTCGCCCGGTGTCCGACGGGTTTGCCAATAACCTCGGCCTCTATACCGCGGTATTGCCGGCTGGGCGGTACTACTTGGCGTCCGTCGCCGACCGTGTGACGTTCCGTTGGATTGATTTCAACGCCATGGCGCAGGGCGGTCTCGGCGTTTTCGAAGTGAAGGCGGGGCAGTCGTCCGACCTCGGAACGTTGATGTTGACGCCCAATATTGACGCTTGGTTGGTGGGGCGGGTTGCTGGCGTGGTCACGCCGCCCGAAGCGTGGCGCGAGGCTGCTCCAGCGAGCGCCTCAACTTTGGCGCAACTGCCCACCGGTGGCGGTTGGGTAGATGCCGCTTATTCCCAAGGCATCTTCGATTTCAACCTCGCTCGCGGCCCGGTGGGTTTGCAGGGACTGCGCGAATTGCCGGATGGGCGCGTGTTGGCGCCTTCGGCGCTCGGCACCCTGCTGGTGCGCGGGGTGGATGGGCAATGGACGACGCTGAATGCACCACGCCCTTGGCCCTTGCTGTGGGCTACCGCAGGCGCGGTCGATGGTGAATATGTCGGCATTACCGAGTGGAACCGCTTTGTGGTCTTCGCCGCCGACGGTACCAGTCGTGAAGTGGCCATGCATGGCTTGCCGGCGGGGCGTGCCTTGTTTCTTAGTCGTTCACCGCAGGGCGAATGGTTTCTGGCTCAAGAGGTGCCGGGGGCGTTGCGGCTTTACCGCAGCACGGCGCTGGACGCGGAGCGCTGGCAAGAAGTGGGTTCCGTCCAGTTGACGCAGAGTTTGTGGTCGGGAAATCGCGGCGCTTGGGCGATGGAGTCACCCGAGGGCGTGCTGTTGGTCCAAGGAAGCACTGGGCTGTTGCGTCATTTCCGGTATGCCACTGGCGCGTGGGAAGACCACCACTTGACTGGTAACCGCGATATTCAGTCTGTGGACCTCATGCCGGATGGCACGGTAAGCGTTCTTACGATCGCTGCTGGCGGTTTCGCTGGCATGTTCTCGGGCGCATGGATTACCAGGGATTACGGCGCGAACTGGCAAGAGTTGAACACCGGCTATACCGTCAAGGTGTCGCCGTTGGTGGTTTCGGGCGACGGGCGTTTGTTGCAGGCCGGCGGCGTGTTCGGTGAGTCGGGCATCAAGGTATCGAACGACGGCGGCAAAACTTGGGCGCAACTGACCGAGGCCCTGCCGGTGCAAACCCGCCTGTTCCAGTCCAAGCGGAATGGATTATTCGCTATCCGCAGGATAGGCGATTTGCACGATGTGTTGCTGCGTTCACCTGATGGCGGTGCCAACTGGGTTTACGAATGGTCTAGCATCGGGCGCGCTGGCGTGGAGCGTCTGCTGAAGGTTGAAGCCGACGAGCGAGCCGCCAAGGCTGCCAAGCGCGCGGCGGCAAAGAAAAAGAACTGAAGCCTTGTCGTAAGCGTCAGCCTCATGACTATGGGGCTGACGCAAGCTAGCGCGACGGCGTTAAGCCGCCCAGTCGAGGATGACCTTGCCGCTCTGACCCGAGCCCATGATCTCGAAGCCCTCGCGGAAATCGGCGACGGGTAAGCGGTGCGTGATGACGGGACGGATGTCCAGCCCGCTTTGCAGCATGGCGGCCATCTTGTACCAGGTCTCGAACATCTCGCGGCCGTAAACGCCCTTCATGTTCAAGCCCTTGAAGATGACCTCGTCCCACGAGATGCCGGTGTTCTCCGGCATGATGCCGAGCAGGGCTACAGAGCCACCGTGGTTCATGGTGCGCAGCAGGTCCCGGAACGCGTGCGGGTTGCCTGACATCTCCATGCCCACGTCAAACCCTTCTTCCATCCCCAGGTCTTTCACCACGTCGTCGAGCTTCTCGCGCGTCACGTTTACGGCGCGCGTGGCACCCATCTGCTCTGCCAGATTCAGGCGGTAGTCATTCACGTCGGTGATGACCACGTGCCGCGCGCCCACGTGCTTGGCGATGGCCACGGCCATGATGCCAATGGGGCCTGCGCCCGTGATGAGCACGTCTTCGCCGACGACGCCGAACGACAGGGCTGTGTGGGTGGCGTTGCCGAAGGGGTCGAGAATGCTGGCCAGTTCGTCGTCGATGACCGGCGAGAGCTTGAACACGTTGGAGGCCGGCAAAGATAAGTATTCAGCGAAACAGCCGGGGCGGTTCACGCCGACACCCTCCGTATTGCGGCAAAGGTGCCGCCGGCCTGCGCGGCAGTTGCGGCAGAAGCCGCAAGTGATATGGCCTTCGCCGCTGACCCGGTCACCAATTTTCAGGCCGCGGACTTCGCTGCCCATCTCGACGATTTCACCAGCGTATTCGTGCCCCACCTGCATGGGCACCGGCACGGTGCGCTGCGCCCATTCGTCCCAGTGCCAGATATGCATGTCGGTGCCGCAGATGGCGGTGCGGCGCGTTTTGATGAGCACATCATTGGGGCCAATGGTCGGCTCGGGAATGTCCTTCATCGTGAGGCCGGGAGCGGCCTCTGCCTTGACGAGTGCTTTCATGCCTGTGCTCCAAGAATGCCGAGTTCGTGTCCTGCGGTGATGAACGCGTCTACCACGCGGTCGAGTTGTTCCGTGGTGTGGGCGGCGGTGAGTTGCGTACGGATGCGCGCTTGGCCATGGGCCACCACGGGGAAGCTGAAGGCGATGACGTACACGCCCAATTCCAGCAAGCGCTCCGCTAGCTTCACGGCCAAGGGGGCTTCGCCGATCATCACTGGGACGATGGGGGTTTCACCGGGAATGAGACGAAAGCCGGCGGCGGCCATGCGGCTACGAAAGTGTTTGGCATTGGCGTGGATGTTGGTGCGCAGTTGCGCGCCCTGCTCGATGAGGTCGAGTACACGCAGGGTGGTGGCAGCCACGACGGGTGGAATGGCATTGCTGAACAGATACGGGCGACTACGCTGGCGCAGCCACGTGATGACTTCCTTGCGACCACTGACATAGCCGCCCGAGGCGCCACCCAGCGCTTTGCCGAGCGTACCCGTCAGAATATCGACTCGGTCCATGACGCCATGCAGTTCGTGGGTGCCCCGGCCATTCGCTCCCATGAAGCCGGTGGCGTGTGAATCGTCGACAGCCACCAGTGCGCCGTATTTTTCAGCCAGCGCGCAGATTTCCGGGAGAGGCGCCACCGTGCCATCCATGGAGAAGACGCCGTCGGTGATGATGAGCCGGGTGCGGCAGTCTTGCGACTCTTGCAGGCGTGCTTCCAGTTCGGCCATGTCACGGTTGGCGTAGCGCAGGCGGCGCGCTTTGCACAGGCGAATGCCGTCGATGATGGAGGCGTGGTTCAGGGCGTCGCTGATGACGGCGTCCTGCTCGTCGAGCAGCGTCTCGAACAGACCACCGTTGGCATCGAAGCAGGAGGAATACAGGATGGTGTCTTCGGTGCCGAGATAGGCGGACAGCCGTTGTTCCAGTTCACGGTGCGGCGTTTGCGTGCCGCAGATGAAACGCACTGAGGCCATGCCGTAGCCGTACTGGTCCAGCGCAGCATGGGCCGCTTCACGGACGGCAGGATGGTTCGCCAACCCCAGATAGTTGTTGGCGCAGAGGTTGAGGTATTCACGCCCATTCACTTGGACGAGTGGCTGTTGCGGCGAACCCAGGACGCGCTCGTTTTTGAACAGGCCCTGCTCGCGGAGGCTTTCGGCTTGCGTGGCGAGACGGGAAAGGAAAGCGGAATCCATGGGGTGCCTCAAAGAGTACTGCGAAGCGGACCTGCCGGCAGGCAGGGCGCGGGGCGGGAAAAAGCGTTTACGATATGTGCAGTATAGGAAGCGCGAGCGAGGGTGGAAAGTGATGCGGCATGGCGGCGAAATGCTGCGAAAAAAGGCATTGACCGATGCCGCGCGGCGTCGGTCGGCGCTGCGCTGGCGGCTGCTCCTGATGGCGGGGCTGCTGGCGGCGCTATGGTGGGTTCAGCCGCGTATTGGCCCGGTGCTCACCACCACCCTGCAAACGGTGGATGGCGCGGCGCCCTAGGCCTTGATGGGCAGCCTTTTTGCCTAGCCGCCGGCCTTCTTGGCGGGAAAGCCGCGTTTCACCAGTTCCGCCACCAAGCGGTCACGATGTTCCCCCTGAATTTCGATATTCCCGTCTTTCACTGTGCCCCCAGTCCCGCAAGCTTGCTTCAGCAGCTTGGCGAGGGCTTCCAGAGCAGCCTCATCCAGCGGCAGCCCGGTGATGACACTGACGGCCTTGCCGCCACGGCCGGCTGTGGAGCGCGCCACCCGGATGGGGGTTCCGGCCGCTGGCTTGCGCGTGGCGCCAGCGCCGCAGGCGCATTGGTCGGCGGGGCGGCGGCAGCCCGGGCAGAGGCGGCCGATGCCGGTGCCGTAG
This sequence comes from Candidatus Planktophila lacus, assembly GCA_943331345.2. GTDB lineage: Bacteria > Pseudomonadota > Gammaproteobacteria > Steroidobacterales > Steroidobacteraceae > CAIOHZ01. The sequence continues at coordinate 6,669 of CALQLF020000075.1, forward strand.
ACCAGGGACACATTGTCGCGGGGAGCGGGCTTGCTAGGCTTCATGGGACTGCAGTTTAGCCGAGTGGGCGCGTGGGCAGGGCACTGCGCAGCGGACTAGAATGCCCGCATGAACGACCCCGAGGCCTTGGCTGACGAAGAGGATCTGCCCGCCGCGGATTCCCGTTGGTTTGATCTGACGCCCGGGGCGCAGTTGCGCATCGACAAATGGCTGTGGCATTCGCGGTTTCATAAATCACGCGCACTGGCCACGGCGGCGGTGTCCGGTGGGCATGTGCAATTGAACGGGGAGCGGGTGAAGGCATCGCGCAGCCTGAAGGTGGGGGACCGCGTGGCGGTGAACCGCGGAGGGGAGATGGTCGAGGGCAATGTGACAGGTCTGCCGCTGCGCCGGGGGCCGGCGCTGCTGATGGCGGCGGCATTCGCCGAAGACCCCCTCAGTCGTGAGCGTCGGGAACGCGAGGCAGCCTTCCGCAAGTTGCACGGAGGTGCAATGCCGCACCCGGATACCAAGCCCGACAAACGCCAGCGCCGTCAGTTGCAGCGCCTGCAGTGGATGGACAGCGACGACTAAGTTGGGTGCGCTGCCGCACGAATTGCGCGCCCTGAGGCATACTGCCGCGATGCCTACCTTCATCGCTTCTCCCACGGTCGTGCCCTCTGTAGGCACGCGTCCCAAACGCATCGAGGAGTACATCGGTCGCGTCAATAGCGGCACCGCCGCTGTCAGCGTGGCGCGCATGAATTCCCCTGAAGGTTGGGTGGAGCCCGCCCAACAGCCCGCCTTCGACGAATACACCGTGGTCTTGGCGGGCTGCCTGCGCGTGGAAAGCGCGGCGGGCGTTCAGGACGTGGCTGCGGGGCAGGCCGTCATCACTCATGCTGGGGAGTGGGTACGCTACTCCACCCCACACGCGGGAGGCGCTGAATACGTAGCGGTGTGCCTGCCGGCATTCAGTCCCGATACCGTCCATCGTTTACCTGATTGAGGCCACTCATGAACCCACAGCACCCTATGGTTCCGACCATCGACAACCGCGGTGTCCGGCTGTTTCTCATCCTGGCTGCGCTGCTCGTGGGCAATGCGTTGGTAGCCGAATTCGTGGGTGTGAAGATCTTCTCGCTCGAGGCCACCCTCGGCATCGCCCCGGTGAATTGGCGTGCGTTTGGTGAAAGTGGCAACTTGTCGTTCACGACGGGCGTGCTGCTGTGGCCCTTCGTGTTCATCCTCACGGACACCATCAACGAATACTTCGGCGTGCGTGGTGTGCGGTTCATCAGTTACGTGGCTTCCGGCGTCATTGCCTACGCCTTCCTGATGGCGTATCTCATGATCAGCGTCGCGCCAGCGCCTTGGTGGGTGTCGGTTAGCGTTGAACATGGCGTACCGGACATGCAGGCCGCGTTCAGCAATATCTTCGGGCAGGGGCTGTGGACCATTGGCGGTTCGCTGACCGCTTTCCTCATTGGGCAGTTGATCGATGTGACGGTGTTTCATGCCATCCGCAAGCGGACGGGCGAACGGGGCGTGTGGGTGCGTGCCACGGTAAGCACGGTCATTTCGCAATTCATCGACAGCTTCGTGGTGCTCTACATCGCCTTCGTGTTGGGCCCGCAGCACTGGTCCATCTCGCTGTTCCTCGCGGTAGGCATCGTCAACTTTACCTACAAGTTCTGCGCCGCCATTGTCATGATTCCGTTGCTGTACGTGGTACGCCGGTGGATTGAAGCCTACCTGGGTACCGAGACGGCTGAACGCCTGCGCCGCGAGGCAGCAGCAGAGATCTAGCAGCTCAGTGCAGCGCTGCCGCCAGACGCCGGCGGTAGCGCGGCACCAGGTCGTCGTCTTCGCCAAGCTGCAGGAAGGCATCTACCAATGCACGGCGCCCTGCTACTTCACCGGCATCGGTGCGGTAGGTGGGGTGGTGCTGCAATAGCAGCAGGAAGGCATCCAGCGCATCTTGCTGACGTCCGCCGAGAAAATGGGTGGCGGCTTCCGTTTCGAGTGCTTCCGCTGAACCGGGCGCGGCTCCCTGGCGCAGCGCGAGGCGCGTAAAACGCAAGCGCGCCGCACGCTGTGTTGCCGGCGTGCTTTCGCGCGCGGCAAACGGCAAGGCTGCCAGCAAGGTTTCTGCCTCATCGGCAGCTGCTATCGCCAACGGCGGCATCAGCAGCACGTCCACCAAGGCCAGTACGTCTTCTGTCCGTGGCAGGCCTTGACCGGCGCGCACCATTTCCCGCAGCGTTCCCAGTGCCCCGAGGTAATCGCCGCTACCGGCCCGTGCGAGGGCTGCTTTCCGCGCCTCTGCCGCGCCACCGCCGACATGACGGTCCAGCGTTTCCCGAATGACGGATTCTGGTTGCACGCCCATGAAGCCGTCCACAATCTTGCCGTCCTTGAAGACGGCGACAGTCGGCAGACTGCGAATGTTGAAGGCCTGCGCGATGCCGGGCTCCTCTTCGGTGTTCAACTTTACGATGGTGGCGCGGCCTGCATAGTCGGGCGCCACCCGCTCCAGCACCGGCGCCAAGGCGCGGCAAGGCCCACACCAAGCGGCCCAGAAGTCGACCACGACCGGTTGGGATTTGGATGCTTCGATAACGTCTTGCTGGAAACGGTCGGTGGTGACGGCGGTGACCATGGGTGTCTTCCTGTGTCTGCAGTACGAGTAGGCAGGGTGGGTATGGAACTGCGCGGAATCAAGGGCGGTTGATGAGCCCAGTTACGCCGGAACGGGTAGGAGGTGAGTGTTCTTGACCTCTTCCATCACGACGTAGGTGTGGGTCTGCTGTACCCCGGTCAGTCCGGTCAGACGTTCGCCGAGGAAACGCCGGTAGGCTTCCATGTCGCGTACGCGCACCTTCAACAGGTAGTCGAATCCGCCGGCCACCATATGGCACTCCTGCACCTCGTCGATACCGAGCATGGCGTCGCGGAACTGCGAGAAGACGTCGGGTGTGGTGCGGTCCAGCGACACCTCCACGAAAGCCAGTAGCGCTGCCCCTAACCGTGGAGGGCTGAGGTGAGCCGCGTAACCGGTGATATAGCCATCACGTTCCAGACGTCGGACCCGTTCCAGACAGGGCGTGGGCGAGAGGTGCACTTGGCGCGCGAGTTCCGCGACCGGCGTGCGGCCGTCGCGTTGTAGCAAATCCAATAGGCGGCGGTCAGTGCGGTCCAGTTGGTCTGGCATGGGCAGTCCTCTCGATGGAAGTTACCAGTTTAATCCACTATGAATTAATAAAATTCAAGAATAAACCACTATTTAAGGAGCAATAAAGTGGCGTGAACTTCTGGAGCCACCATGTCTACGTTTTCCTCTGAACGGCCTACGCTGGGTTTCCTCTCTGCCGCCGACCGGCGCGGCGAGTTCTCCACTGCCGCTGGCATTAATGAACAGTGGCTTGCTCCTGAAAACGAGGTGTTGGAGCGCTTGCTACCGCTGGCGGTCCTGCCGGCAGGAGAGCGGACGGTGGTACAGCGCGAGGCGGAGCGGTTGGTGGAAGCGGTACGTGCGCAGCGCCTGCAGAAGACGGGCATGGACGCCTTTTTGCGTCAGTACGATCTGGGCTCTCAAGAGGGCGTCATCCTCATGTGCCTGGCCGAGGCTTTGCTGCGTATTCCCGACGCCGCCACGGCGGACCGCCTGATTGCCGACAAGCTGGGTGCGGGCGATTGGTCTTCCCATCTAGGCCGCGCGGATTCGCTGTTCGTCAACGCCGGGACCTGGGGGTTGATGCTGACCGGGCGCTTGGTGGCCCCGTTCGAGAGCGGCACGCGCGATGTGGGTGGCTTCCTGCGCGGGTTGGCAGCGCGGGTAGGTGAACCGGTAGTGCGGGCAGCCCTGCGCCAAGGCATGCGCATCATGGGACACCAGTTCGTCATGGGTCGCACCATCGAAGAGGCCTTGGCTCGTTCTCAGGAAGGGGACGCAATCCACTACCGCCACAGCTTCGACATGCTCGGCGAGGCGGCGCTTACCACGGCCGACGCGAACCGTTACGCCGCTGCCTACGAAGCGGCCATTACGGCCGTAGGGGCTGTAGCCCGTTCGCATGCCAATGCTGCCGATGCGCCGACGGTATCGGTCAAGCTTTCAGCGCTGCATCCGCGCTACGAACTCGCGCAAGCGGAAAGGGTACGGCGGGAACTGGCACCACGTTTGCAGGCTTTGGCACGCCATGCAGCGAGCCATGGGGTGGCCATCACCCTCGATGCCGAGGAGAGCGAACGGCTGGAGTTATCGTTGGTGTTGTTGGAAGGCCTGCTACGTGACCCGCAACTGGTGGGTTGGCAGGGATTAGGCCTTGCGGTACAGGCCTACCAGCGCCGCGCGCTGGCGGTCATCGACCACGTCGCGGGTCTTAGCGGTAGGACTGGACAGCGCCTGAACGTGCGTTTGGTGAAGGGCGCGTACTGGGACAGCGAGATCAAGCGCGCCCAGGAACGCGGGCTCGCCGGTTATCCGGTATTCACGCGCAAGGTGAACACGGACGTCTCCTATCTGGCCTGTGCGCGTCGGTTGTTGGCGAGTGCTGCGCCGGTCTACCCGCAGTTCGCCACTCACAACGCCCATACGGTGGCATGGTTGCACCAGGTGGGGCGCCAGACTGGGCGTGCCTTCGAATTCCAGCGTTTGCACGGCATGGGCGAAGAACTCTATGCCGTGGTGTGCGCGCCGGACGAAGCGGGTCGACGAATGCCTTGTCGTGTTTACGCTCCCGTCGGATCCCATGAGGATTTGCTGCCATACCTGGTTCGGCGCTTGCTAGAGAACGGCGCCAACACCTCGTTCGTGAACCGTCTGGTCGATGAACGGTTGCCACCCGCGGCCATAGCTGCGGATCCGGTGGCTGCCGTCGAGGCTTTGGTCGCTGCGGGGACTGTCGCTCATCCGGGTATCGCTTTGCCGGTGGCGATGTTTCCCGACGGACGTCGCAATGCCCAGGGGCTCAACCTAGCGGATGGCCGCGAGCGGCATGCCTTGGCGGTCGGAGCCATGGAGGAGTTGCAGGTGCCGGTGGCGGCCACGGCTCTGGTGAGTGGCAAGCCGGGGCAGGGCAGGGCGTTGGTAGCGGTGCGCTCACCGCAGGACCGCCGACGGCCGGTAGGCACGGTGGTGGAAGCGTTGCCAGCGGAGGTGACGCAGGCAGTGGCGGCGGCTTTCGTCGCCCAGAAGGGCTGGGACCGGCTAGGTGGCCCGGCGCGGGCGCTGGTGCTGGAACGCGCGGCCAACGTGATGGAAGCGGCGCTGCCCGCGCTGGTGGCCCTGTGTGTGGCGGAAGCCGGCAAGACCGTGCCGGATGCTATCGGCGAGGTGCGGGAGGCAGTGGACTTCCTGCGCTACTACGCGAGCGAGGCTAGAGCGCGGTTTGGCGAAGGGCAGGTGTTGCCCGGCCCCACGGGTGAACGCAATACGCTATCCCTGCATGGCCGTGGGGTCTTCGCCTGCATCAGTCCCTGGAACTTTCCGCTGGCCATCTTTACCGGCCAAGTGGCTGCAGCGCTGGCCGCCGGCAATACGGTGGTAGCCAAGCCAGCCGAGCAAACGCCTTTGGTCGCGTATCGGGCTGTGCAATTGCTCCACGCGGCGGGCGTGCCAGTGGCGGCGCTGCAGTTTCTCCCGGGGCCCGGCGAATCCATTGGCGCGACCTTGGTGAATGATCCGCGTGTCGCGGGCGTGGCATTCACTGGCAGCACAGAGGTAGCCCGTACTATCCAGCGGCAATTGGCAGCCCGTGAAGGCGCCATTCCGGTGTTCATCGCCGAGACGGGTGGCCAGAATCTGATGGTGGTCGATAGTTCCGCGCTGCCTGAACAGGTAGTGGGCGATGTACTGGCCAGCAGCTTCAACAGCGCTGGGCAGCGTTGCAGTGCGTTGCGTGTGTTGTGCCTGCAAGAAGATATTGCGGACCGTGTGTTGCACTTGCTGCGTGGTGCCATGGACGAACTGACAATCGGCCTTCCCGAGGACTGGTCGACGGATGTCGGTCCGGTCATTGACGAGACAGCGCGGGACCAACTGGAAGCCTATGCCTTACGCATGCAGACCGGTGCGGCGTGGGCACACCGTTGTGGGTTGCCCGAAACACTGGCTGTGCACGGCTGTTATGTGGCACCACTCGCCGTCGAAATTCCTTCGCTGTCTGTCCTGCAGCGCGAAGTGTTCGGCCCGGTACTGCACGTGCTGCGCTGGCGCGCGGGAACTTTATCCGCGCTGTTGCAAGCGGCTGCCGATACCGGCTATGCCCTGACGTTCGGTTTACAGACGCGTCTGGACAGCACCCTCGCCGAGGTGTGCGCCGAGGCGCCGGCTGGCAATGTCTATGTGAACCGCAATCTTATTGGCGCCGTCGTGGGGGTACAGCCCTTCGGTGGGCATGGCTTGTCGGGCACCGGGCCGAAGGCCGGTGGTCCCAACTATCTCATCCGGTTCGCGGTGGAACGCACCATCACCATCAACACCACGGCAGTGGGGGGTAATGCTTCGCTGCTGGCGCTGGAATGAAACGATTCCGCCCGGTTTTAGCGGGCTCGACTATGCGCTGCACGGCGGGCGGGGCTCGGCGCCATTCGGCCGCGGGTTCAGCGCAACTCGGCCCACGGCCCCGTGAAGGTCACGGTCAGGTAATCGCAGGGCTGCAGTCCTCCCGGCGAGGCGTCAGCCGAAAGCTGCCAAGCC
>CALQLF020000076.1 GCA_943331345.2 Candidatus Planktophila lacus
GGTAATGCCACTGAGGACGCGCCCGAGGAACAACCAGCCCAACGAGGGCGCCACGGCCATGAGCAGGTAATTGGCCCCCAGCCCCAGGTTGGACAGCAGGATGACAGGACGCCGTCCAAAGCGGTCGCTGAGAGCGCCCACCACCGGCGAGAACAGGAACTGCATGAGCGCCCAAGTGGTGCCGAAGACACCCACGATGTGGGCGGCCCGGGAGGTATTGCCGCCGACAAAGCTTTCGATGAGTTTTGGCAGGACCGGGAGCACGACACCCAGAGCGAGCATGTCGAGCAGGACAGTAATGAAAACAAAGACAACAGCCGCCTGACGGCCGACCGGCGGAGTGGAAGGAACAGACATTTCTCCATGCTACACCGGCGGGTGGTCGGACCCCTGCGGTAGTTGCTGATAGCGGCAGGGGCGGGAACCCGGTACTTTCCCCCGGCAAAGGTGAAATGCGAACCATTCTCAGCTAGGATGTCCCCATGGACCCCATTCCAGCCCCATCCCTCAGTCTTGCCGACCTCGCGGTGAACGCCGAAGGCCGCGTGGCCGGGCTGTTGGCCGAAGGGGGCGCCTTGCTGCGCCGTCTGGCCGATTTGGGCTTCGTTCCGGGTGAATACGTGCGCGTCGTGGCGCGTGGTGCGCTGGGTGGCGAGCCGCTGGCGGTCCGCGTGGGACGCTCCACGTTTGCGCTGCGCCGCCACGAGGCGGCCTGCGTTCAGGTGCTGCCGCACCGGGGCTAACCCGGCGCCACGCCCATGTCGTCCGCTCCCCAGTTGCCCCCGCTGCGCGTTGCCCTGGCTGGCAACCCGAATTGCGGCAAAACAGCGCTGTTCAACCTGCTGACCGGCAGCCGCCAGAAGGTGGCCAATTACGCCGGCGTTACCGTCGAGCGCAAGGAAGGCACGTTTCGCACGCCATCCGGCCGTGCGGTGCGCGTGCTGGACCTGCCCGGGCTCTACAGTCTCGAACCGCAAAGCCCCGACGAGCAGGTGACTGCCGACCTCCTGTGCGGCCGTTTGCCCGACGAGCCCGCCCCGGAAGTGGTGGTCGGGGTACTCGATAGCACGGACCTGCGCCGTCACTTGCGCCTAGCGCTGGCGCTGCGTCGCTCGGGATTGCCGTTGGTACTGGCGCTGAACATGAGCGACCTGGCACGCAACCGCGGGGCTCGCGTGGATGCGGTGGGGCTTGCGGCGTTGTTGGGCGTGCCAGTGGTGGAGACCACGGCGGTGGAGCGCCACGGCGCCTTGGAACTGCTGTCGCGGCTAGACCGGCCGGTGGTAGTGCCCGTGCTCGGCCCGGAAACCGACGAAGAATTGCTGGCCGCTGCCCATCGCCTGCTGGGGGAGGCAGTCGATGTGGGTGGCGTTACGGCTTCCGACCGCATCGACCGCGTGGTGCTGCATCCGGTGCTTGGCCCGGTGCTGCTCGCGCTGACCTTGTTTCTGGTGTTTCAGGCGGTGTTTGCCTGGGCCGCGCCGCTCATGGATGGCATCGAGGCTGCCGTAGCTTGGCTGGGGGCGCTGTGTGGCAGCGTGTTGCCGGCCGGGCCACTGCGCAGTTTGTTGGTGGACGGCATCATCGCTGGTGCCGGTGGTGTGCTCGTCTTCCTGCCGCAAATCCTCATCCTCTTCGCGTTCATCCTCGTGCTGGAAGACTCCGGCTACTTGCCGCGCGCCGCGTTCCTGCTGGACCGCTTGATGGGCGGTGTGGGGCTTTCTGGTCGCGCCTTCATTCCGCTGCTGTCTTCGTTCGCTTGTGCCATCCCCGGCATCATGGCCACGCGCACCATTCCCGATAAACGCGACCGCTTGGTGACCATTCTCGTGGCGCCGCTGATGACGTGCTCCGCGCGCTTGCCCGTGTACACCTTGCTCATTGGTGCGTTCATTCCAGCGCGCAAGGTGGCTGGCCTGTTTGAACTGCAGGGCCTGGTGTTGTTCGCTTTGTATTTCGCAGGCGTGGCAGCGGCCTTGGCGGTGGCATGGCTGCTGCAGCGCTTCGGGCGCAGTGCCGGCCCGCAACCGCTGCTCATGGAATTGCCGAGCTATCACTGGCCGCATTTACGCAGCCTTGCGCTCGGCCTGTGGCAGCGCGCTGTCATCTTCGTCTCGCGAGTGGGCGGCATTCTGTTGGCGCTGAGTGTCTTGCTGTGGTTCCTCAGCAGTTTCCCGGCGCCACCGGTGGGCGCGGTGGGGCCCGCGATTGAATACAGTTGGGCCGGGCGTTTGGGTGCGTTGCTGGCCGTGGTGTTCGCGCCCATCGGCTTCAACTGGCAGATCAGCATTGCGCTGGTTCCAGGCTTGGCCGCGCGTGAAGTGGCGGTGAGCGCTTTGGGCACCGTTTACGCGCTAGGCGCCACTGGCGACGACACGGGTGCCGCGCTGGTGCCACTCATCGCGGCGGACTGGAGTTTGCCGACGGCGTTGTCGTTGCTGGCTTGGTATGTGTTTGCGCCGCAGTGCCTGTCCACGCTCGCCGTAGTACGTCGCGAAACCAACGGTTGGCGCTGGCCTCTGGTGATGACGGCGTACTTGTTCGGTCTGGCGTATGCGGCATCTTTCGTCACCTACCGCGTAGCCTTGGCCTGGGTGGGCTGAAGCCATGGCACCTTGGCTGGAATGGACCTTGGTGCTCGTGCTCGTCTTGGCGAGCACGGCGTATGCCGCTTGGCGGCTGTTGCCCCAAGCCTGGCGAGTGCGTGTGCAAGTTCGCTTCGGCTGGCGAGCCACCGCCAGTGGCTGTGCGTGTGATGCCTGCCCGCCTTCGGCCAGTACGAAGAACTAGTACCAAGAACTAGCGCCAAGAACTAATGCCGCGAAATTGAATACTCCGCCGCGTTAAGCCCGGCTCCTGTCGCGACTGCCTGCGTTTTTCGCGATACGCAGTCGATATGCGCGGACACTTCCAGCGCTTCCCATGATGCACTTTGCCTGTGACTCGCAGAGGCTGAAGACAGCCCTTCGCGCGCACTCGCATTGGACGCTAACGCCACAAGGAGGTGGCTCATGGAACTCAGGGAAGGTTTGCGTCGCGTATTCGCGGCGGCTGCGTTGTGTTTGGCATTGTGCTGGCCGCTGGCGGTACGGGCGGGCCTCGAGTCCGGTGCCACGCCCGGTGAGGCGCAGGTAGCCGCAGAAGGCTCGGCGCACTTGCGGGTGCCGCTGGCGTTAACGCCGGGGCCAGGGGGTCTTGTCCCGCAGTTGGCGCTTGAATGGTCTTCGGCGCGGCGCGGCGGCTTGCTGGGGCAAGGCTGGGACTTGCTCGGCCTCTCCAGCATCACGCGCTGCGCACGCACCACGGGCCAGGACGGCGTGGCGGCGGCGGTGTCGATGACGAGCGGCGACACTGGCGACCGCTATTGTCTGGATGGCTTGCGCTTGCGCGGCGTCGCTGGGGTGCAGGGTGCGCCCGGCACCGTGTACCAAACCGAATCCGAAAGCTTCCTCCGCGTTACTTCGCAAGGGGTGGCTGGCAATGGCCCGGCGTGGTTTACGGTGGAGCAAGCGGACGGCACCGTGCTCACCTATGGTGGTACTGCCGACAGCCGTATCGAAGACGCGAGCGGTCAAACCGTTCGGGTATGGGCGCTGTCTTCGCGTCGCGACCGCGCTGGTAACACCTTGCGGGTCACCTATCAGGAAGACGCAGGCCCAGCGGCGGTAACGCAAGGCGTCTACGGCGGGCAGTACGGCTACCGTCCGCTCGAAATCACTTACGCTGCCGCCGGTAACGGCGAACCCGCGCATCACGCGGTCCGGTTCATTTACGAAGCCGCTCCGCAACCGTTGGAGGCCGGTTGGCAGGCCGGTACGCTGGTGGTGTCGTGGCAGCGCCTGGTGCGCGTCGAACATCGGCACGACGGCGCTTTGGTGCGGCAGTGGAGCCTTGCCGCAGAGACTGCGCCTGCGGCCTGGCGCGTCACAGAATGCGGCCCCACCCGTTGTCGCGAACCACTGCGCGCGCTGCTGACGCCAGCGGCTTTGACCGTAGTTGGGTTGCAGCAAGCCGGCGACCTTTCCAGTTACCCACAAGCCGATACGAGTTTGCTGGCGGACTTGAATGGCGATGGTCGTGACGACTTCGTCTCGCCTACCGCTGTCGCCGGTTACTGGTCGTTTCGCCTGGCGGACCCGACCCAGCCGTCTGGCTTCGGGCCGCGAGTCGCCACCAGCGTGGTGGCTACACAGACGGATCGCACCGTCATCGTCGACTGGGACGCGGACGGCCGCAAAGATCTGCTCTACCCGGTACTGGGCGTGAATGGTGCTGCACGCTGGTGGTGGATACGCAGCACGGGTACCGGGTTGGCGGCCGCGGTCGACACGGGCTATGGCGTGGATAGCATCGGGCTACGTGCCGTGGCCGTGGATGTGAATGGCGATGGCCGCGATGATCTGGTCTACGCCGCGAACTCGCCGGCACGCGTCATGGCACGCCTCCACGATGGCACGCGCCCTGCGACTGTGCCGTTGCAGTTGTGGGCGCTACCCACCAGCCAAGCGTTCTGCGCAGGCAGTGGCTTGACGGCGCGGCAACCCGAGATTGGTGCGGTGGACTTCGACGCGGACGGTCGTGCCGACCTGTTGGCCTGCACGGTTCCCGTGTCCACCACCACCACCACCTCCACTGGTACGTCTTTAGGCTATTCGATGGCCACCCTGTCTAGTCTGCAGGCGCTTACGCCAGCGACTGGCGTGTCCACGCTGCGCGCTTTGCTCATGCGCGGAACGGTTGCGGCACCGTTAGCGCAGTGGGTAGCAGATCTCGGCGAGACGGATGGGGCGGTCGCGCCGCGTGTCGGCGATTTCAATGGCGACGGCTACCAGGATGTGTTGTTCCGCGTGCCTTCCGGCGCTTGGTATACGCGCGCGTTCACGGGGAACGGCTTTGCCTCTGCGCAAGTGGCTCCCACGCCTTCCAGCGCTGCGCTGGTGTTCGACGTGGATGGTGATGGTGCCAGCGATCTGCTCGACGCGCGAACGGACAATTGGGTGGTTTACGCCGGACAACGTGGACGCGAAGCGCTGCTGTCGTCGCTGGCCGTGAACGTCGCGGGTAGCGAAGTGATGGGCAGCGCTTATCGCGTCGGCGATGTGGACGGTGATGGTACGGCCGACCTGTTCGGCATTGCCGTGCGCGATCTCGGCTGGCATGTGGTCAAGCGTGCGGGGCCGGCGCAGGCACGTGTCGCCACGGTGCTGGAGGGCGCAGGCGCAGTGGTGTCCTGGTTTTACGCGGACAACGAAGCTTGTGTGGCAACCACGGGTCTCGAAGGCGCACCTGTCGTGCAGGCAGGTAGCAGCTCGCTCCTGCGCGCAGCCTCGAGCGGTGTGCCAGTGTGTCGACAGGAAGTGGAGGATGGTCTGGGTACCCATGCCACGCTGCGCTTTCGCTACGGGGACCCGCGGCGCGACGTGCTGCGTCGTGAATGGCTCGGGCCGGCGTGGCGCGAACAAAAAGACGAGCGACATGGCACCTTGCTGCGGGAGCAATTTCATCAGGCCTTTCCACTCCGCGGCCTGTTGGCAAGCCGGCGTGTCACGGGCGGAACGGGCCAAGCGGTGTTGCAGGAAGATCTGGTCTACGCCGTTACCCAGAACGGCGCTGGCACGGAAATTCGTCGATGGCCGCAGTTGCAGCAGACGCGGCGACAGGATTACGTGCTCGGTGGACTACGGGCGGGTGCACCGCAGCGCACTACCGTGCAGTCCTTCGGGCGTGACCCCTATGGTGGGCTCATCCAGCAAGCGGTGGAAGTAACGGACCTCGACAGTCTGTCGCCCGGCTTCGGGGAAGTGCACCGCCAGACGCTCTCGCGCACCTACCAGCATGAGCCTATCGGTTGGTGCTTGCGCTTGCCTACCAGGGAAGAGCGTGTCATCACGGCACCGGATGGCACGCGCTTGGTGCGAGTCATCGAACAGGACATCGATACCGCCGCGTGTCGCGCGGTGGCATGGCGCGAACGTGCCGCCGACGGCAGTGTGCTGCGCAGTCTTGCCTGGACCTACGACGCCTGTGGCAACCGCAACGCCACCACCTTGTCGCCAGCGGGAATGGTGGCGCGTACCGTTCGCCAGGATTTCGGGTCGCGTTGTGTGGCGCCTGCCACCAGCACGGATGCCTTAGGGCAGGCCACGCGTTTAACATGGCGTGACTCGCTCGGCGTGTTGGCTGCCGCCACCGATATGAACGGCGAGGGCTGGCAGGCGGACTATGACGAGTTCGGCCGCAAGGTGCGTTGGCGTGCGCCCGATGGCAGCGAGTGGCGTGCGGAAGCGCAAACCTGCCTCGCCAAGTCCTGTGCGCAGTTGGGTAGCCGCTGGTGGCAGATAGAGCGCTGGACCGGTGCCGATGGCACGCCCCTCGATGAAGTCACCACTTACTTCGGTGACCGTGGCCAAGCCATGGCTGAGGACCGGCGCGGTCCGTTGGGGCCCAAAGTCCGTGAGGTTTGGAACTGGAATACCGACGGGCAATTGGCCGGCTTTGGTTTGCCCGCGTTCGCCGGTTTGCCGGCGTCGCAGGCAACGCTCCGTTACGACACGTGGGGGCGTGTGCAATCCGTTCAGCGACCACGTTCTGGCACCGACACCACGCCGGTGACGGAGACGTTCGAGTTTGATGGCGCTATCACCGCGGCGACGGATGTCGCTGGCGCACGCACGGTATTCAAGCGCGATGTGTTGGGGCGTTTGCGTGTGGTCGTAGACCCGCTTGGCGGCACGACTACGTACACCTACGGCGTCGCGGGTCTAGTGCGTGTGGTGGATGCGGTGGGTGCTGTAACGCGCTTGGAATACGACGCACTGGGTCGGCAGGTGGCCCTGCAAGATGCTCAAGCCGGGCGGCGTGAGTTCACGCTGGATGCCTTGGACCAGGTGGTGGCCGAAAAAGATGCCAAGGGGCAAGTGCGTACCTACGAACGAGACGTACTCGGGCGCTTGGTGCGCCGCTTGCAGCCCGAAGGCGAAACCCGCTGGACCTGGGGTAACGATGCGCTACGGCATGAGGCGGGGAGGGTAGTAGCCATTGATGGACCGGCCACCAACGAGCGCTTCGCCTACGATGCGTTCGGGCGTCTCTCGCGTCACGGCTGGGTTGGCGTGCGTAGCGATGCGTACGACTACACCTACGACGCCGCTGGGCGCTTGGACATTCTGGTATATCCGCCGGCCGCTGACGGCACGCGGTTGCGCGTCCGTCACGCTTGGGATGGCATGCAACTGCTGTCCTTGCGCGACGCCGACAGTGGACAGTGGTTCTGGCAAGCGCGCGCCTTCGATGTGGGTAGTCAGCCCATCGACGAGTTGTTGGGAAATGGCGTAGTACGTTCCACCGCACGCGACGGAGTGACGGGCCTGCCCGATTGGCGCCTGGCCCGACGTGCCGATGGCAGTAGCGTGCAGGATGTGCGTTTCACGTTCGACGAGCGTGGTTTGCTGGCGCGTCGTTTGGACGCCGTCGCCAGCGTGGACGCTACCTTCCGTCATGATTTGCTGGGGCGCTTGACCGGTGTGACCGGCCCGACGGCTGCAAGTCTTGCCGTGCAGTACGACACCGCTGGCAATGTGCTGCAACGCAGTGACGTGGGTGCGTTCCGCTATGACCCGGCCGTGCCCGGACGCTTGCTGCAGGCTGGCACCCACACCTATACCTACGACGCCAACGGGAATGTGGTGGTACGAGACGGTGCCAGCCTCACGTGGAATTCCAACGATCAGCCCGTCGTCTTGCGTGCCAACGGCCTGCAGAGCCGTTACACCTATGGCCCGGAGGGGGAATTGGTGGCGCAGGAAGCGCTCTTTGCCACTGGCACCGAGAGCACGGCTTATGTCGGCGAACTCGTTGAGCGGGTCGTGACCACGGCGCGCGAACACCAACGGCACGTCGTTGTCGGTCCCGAAGGGCCAGTCGCTTGGGTAGTGAAGCGTTCGGATGGTACGAAGGATATTTGGTACGCCACGCAGGACGAGATGGGAAGCCTCGATACGCTAACGGATGCGCAAGGCGCCGTCGTGTCGCGCCTGCGCTATTCGCCGTTCGGTGCTCGGGCTACCGGTGTTTCTGGAAATGCTGGTGGCTTGCAGACGCAAGAGCAAACCGCCATTGCGGGAACCACACGTCGTGGGTTTGGCATGCAGGTGCATGCGGACAACCTCGGGTTGGTGCATTTCGGTCAGCGCGTGCTGGACCCGGCCACCGGCCGCTTTCTCTCGGCGGACCCTTGGGTAGCACAGGCCGGTAACAGCCAAGACTGGAACCGCTATGCCTATGCCTGGAATTCACCCTATGCAGTGGCGGACCCGCGCGGCACGACCGAGGTACAGATCTTTTTCGGCAATGGTGGTTTCGGTATCCGCGTTGGTGGCGGTGACTGCACTGCCGACGGTAGCGCCGATTGCAGCGACTTCGGTTTCGGTGTGGTGCCCTCCGGGCCGGATGGTCGTTATTTTTACGACTGGGACGATCCGGAGTTCCGCCAGGAAGTGGGGCCGGGCTTTCAACTGCGGTTCTCGGGAAGTGATGCCACCGTAGGCATCAGCGAACGCCTGGACCTCGTGCAAGGCGGTCTGAATGCCGCTTCAGCTGGCGCCGACTTGACCGGCATCGGTGAACCTTTGGGGGTTGCTCTCGATGGCCTCAACAGCTTGGTATCGCTGCTCCGTGGCGAACCCCGTGAAGCCGTGGAGCAAGCCGTAGCGATGGTGCCGGTAGCCGGCACGCTGAAGAACTTCCAGTTGTTCCGCAAGGCGATGGACAAGTTGGAGGCGCATCGAGCGGTGGCGAAGGCAACGCGACACCAAGAGGTGAACCCGCGTTACGGTCGCGCGGACCGTTGGCAGACCAAGGTGTTGGAGCCCGGCACGGTCTTGCTACAGTTCGGGCGTGCGAATGACCCGGGACCGTACTTCTTTGCGCTATCTCCGGCCCAGGCGCGGGCTGCGGGTGCAGCGGCGTTGTACGATGGCTTGCAAATGCGCACCAGTGACAACCATGGGCGCTGGACGCAGGTACAGGTGTACCGCGTGACGCAGCCTATCGGTGGCGCCGTGAGCATCGCGGGCAGCAACCGGCAGCATGGCAAGGGTGGCATCGAGCAATATTTCCTGACACGGACGGAGGGACTGGCCCATGTCGGCACCATCGATCTCGGACGCTAATCTGCAACAAGACCGCCTGCGGTTACTTGGCATCAGCGTTTCAGCGGCGGGTCTCGTGTCTGTGGACGGACAGGTGCTTGCCGGTGTGGGCACTGCCGTGGCGGCATCGCCGGGGGGTGCTTCGTTCTCCCCGGCGGACACTGCGGCGATGGATGCCGCAGTAGTCAGTCAGCCGCTGGCAGTGGGCCCGCGTTGGCTGGCGGAACAGGTGTCGGTACAGGGGCGTTGCATCTTGTTGCGCTTGCGGCCGCGGCGGAGTGCATGGCGACGCTGGTGGTCGGCACGCTTTGGCGAACCGGCCGCGCAGGAACAAGCGCGCGCCGCCCGTTGGGGGTTACCGCCTCAGCAGCGGACCGCCTGGGGTGTGGTGGAGTGCGGTGCCGATATAGCGCTCAACGGCGCTGCCGTCATTACGCTGCGTGTGGCGGAACTGCCGGCGGGTCTGCCGCCGGCCTCGCGTGCTTTCTTCAGGCAACGCACGCCAGCGGAATGCCGTGCGCTGGTGGCTGCCGCTTTGGCAGGTGCCGCAGCCCACGGGCCTTGGTCGTTTGATACGCAGGGCCTTCGTTTCGCCGATGGAGAAAGCATCGTGGTACGCCCGGCTGGCGGTGAGCCTGCTAACTGGGCGCCGGTGGGCTTCGAATGGCAGGAGGCGGGCGCTGGTGCCTGGCGCGTGCGGGGTGCACGCGCTGGCTGGCGGTTCACGCTGGCTTATACCGAGTCCGCCGGAAAACCGGTGTTGGCTTGGGCCATGGCGCGGTTGGCAGTGGCGCATGAGGGCCCATGGGACCCTTTGCTGGAAGCGGAGCTGCACCGCGCGCAGGCGCGCTGGTTACGCGGCGCGGGGCACGCTGAAGCGCGAAGTTCTGCGGGGACTTGCACGGCGCGCGCAGTCAACGACTCCGTGGCACGAACTGGTGCCGAGTTGTTGCTGGAGTGGCGCTGAGCTGCTGTCTGTTTTCGTAGGCCGGAAAGGCCCAAAGCTGCTCGAAGCCGCTTGAAGCGCGAGCTTCAGGCCTGCTGGCTGGAGAAGTTTTCCATGCGCAGACCGGTGCCACTCTGTGAGGAGTGCGCCACGATGGCGTTGCGGCGATGAATCTTGGTGACCGCACCGAGGTTGATGGCGAACGCCAGTTCCACCGAGGCGCCTTTGGTTAGTTTCAGGTCCGGGGTTTCCACGAACACGCCGTTGGCGCTCAGGTTATGTGCCTTGCAAACGCGACTGCCACGCCCTGGCACCGTCACGTAGACGGTGGTCTTGGCGCGGTGGCGGGTATGTAGCCTGCGTTCCATGGGGGCGTCCCTTTCTGGGGCGTGGGGGGTGTTCCGGGAAAGCAGTGTCCCATCACCGATGCACTGCCCGTTGTGAACTGCGTCACTCATCCGGAAGACGGTTCGTTGCGGTAACGCCGGGCCCGTAGTTACGGCATTATTCGTCCATGGAAAATCCAGTACCGCCGTTAGTCGAAGACCTGTCCGCCGATGAAATCCGCGACGCCCGCGCGCGTCTCGGGCCCCGCGTGCTGACCACCCCCGTCCTGGAATGGGAAGACCCTTTGCTGGCCGAGGTGGTGCCGGCAGGTACGCGCATCGCCTTGAAACTGGAATTATTCCAGCGCACTGGCAGCTTCAAGGCGCGTGGCGCCTTGTTGAATACCGACTTGCTGAGCGCGGAGCAGAAGGCGCGCGGCATTACCGCCATCAGCGCTGGCAACCATGCCATTGCTGCCGCGTTTGCGGCGCGCGAGGCGGGCACGCACGCCAAGGTGGTCATGACGGCCAGCGCGAGCCCTCTGCGCGTGGCGCGGGTGCGCGCTTATGGCGGCGAAGTCGTCTCGGCGCCCGATGTGCACACCGGTTTCGAGTGGGTGCGACGCATTGCCGAAGAGGAGGGACGCACTTTTCTACATCCTTTCGAAGGCCGAACGACGGCTTTGGGTACCGCCACGGTCGCGCTGGAGTTTCTGGAGCAGTGCCCGGACCTTGAAGCCATCATCGTACCCATCGGTGGTGGTGGCCTTGCCGCAGGTATTGCCGGGGCGGTGAAGGCACTGGCACCGCAGGTGCTGGTGTATGGCGTGGAGCCGGAAGGCGCCGATTCCATGCATCGCAGTTTTGCGGCGGGTAGTCCGCAGTCTATCGAGCGCGTCGCTACCATCGCCGACAGCTTGGGCGCGCCGTTTGCTCTGCCTATTAGCTACACGCTGTGTCGCCGGAACCTCGATGGTTTGGTGCTGGTGAGCGACGCCCAGTTATTGGCGGCGATGCGGTTGCTGGCGGAGAGCGCCAAGCTGGCGGTGGAGCCGGCTGCTGCTGCTGCAACGGCGGCGCTGCTGGGGCCCTTGCGCGAGACTTTGGCTGGCAAGCGGGTGGGGCTGATTGTGTGCGGCGCGAATATCGACAGCGCCACGCTCGCCAAGCGGCTTTCCGAAGGGCTCGCGCCGGCCAGCGGCAACTAAGCCGGCTTGCCGTAGCCACCACCACCGGGCGTATCAATTTGCAGCACATCACCTGGCTGCACTTCCACGGTGGCGCAGGCGCCTAGCACCAGTTCGGTGCCATCGGCGCGGCGCAGCACCGCCCGCCCCGGCAGTGCATCGCCACCGCCTGCAAGACCAAACGGCGCATATACCCGCCGCTGGCTGAGTAAGCCTGCGGTGAGGGGCGCCAGAAAACGCACTACGCGTGTCAGCCCATCGCCGCCGTGCCATTGCCCTGCGCCACCGGAACCGCGGCGGAAGCCGAAGCTTTCGAGCCGCACCGGGAAACGTTGCTCGAGAATCTCTGGGTCCGTCAGGCGCGAGTTCGTCATGTGCGTCTGGATGCCCGAGGCGCCGACAAACCCCGGGCCGGCACCGGCGCCACCGGCGATGGTTTCGTAGTACTGGTGGTTCGCATCGCCGAAGGTGAAGTTGTTCATGGTGCCTTGGCTCGCTGCCAACAGCCCCAGTGCACCATAGAGGGCATCTACCACGGCTTGCGAGGTTTCCACATTGCCTGCCACCACGGCCGCACCGGGCCGCGGATTCAGCAGACAGCCTTCCGGCACCACAATCTGCAAGGGGCGCAAGCAGCCTTCATTCAACGGCAAGTCTCGGTCGATAAGCGTACGGAACACATACAGTACCGCGGCGGTGGTCACCGCAAACGGCGCGTGGAAGTTGTGCGGGCGAGGAAAGTCCTGCGCGGAGGTGCCGGTGAAGTCGATGCACGCCGTTCCCGCCGTGTGGTCCACGGAGATGCGGACCACGATTTCCATGCCGGCATCTAGCGGCACGCGACACTCGCCCGGCGAGAGGGCGCCGATGGCTTGGCGAACCGCAGCTTCCGCATTCGTTTGCACGTGGCCCATGTAAGCGGCAACGCGGGCGGTGCCATGCTGCGCACACAGCCGCCGCAATTCCGTGGCACCGCGTGCATTCGCCGCGAGCTGCGCTTGTACATCCGCCACGTTTTGGTCGGGGTTGCGTGCTGGCCAAGCAGCGTTTGCCAATTGCTGTCGCAACTCGGCGTCGAGGAATGTCCCGGCGGCCACCATCTGGAAGGCATCGAAGGTAATGCCTTCTTCTTCGATACAAGTGCTGCTGGGTGGCATAGACCCGGGCGTGATGCCCCCAAGGTCCGCATGGTGCGCACGCGAGGCGACCCAGAAGCGGGGGGTGGTTTCGCCGGCGAGTAGTACCGGGGACACCGCCGTGACATCCGGCAAGTGGGTGCCGCCACCCCAAGGGACGTTCACCAACCAAGCGTCGCCCTCAACGGCCTGCTGTTCGCGTTCGGCAAGGCGTGTTTGCACGGCGCGAACACTGGCGCCCATGGAGCCCAAGTGCACTGGCATGTGCGGGGCATTGGCAACGAGTGAGCCATCGGCCGCGAACACGGCACAGGAAAAATCGAGCCGCTCTTTCACGTTCACCGAACGCGCTGCGTCGCGCAGCACTAAGCCCATTTGCTCGGCCACTTGCATGTACAAGCCGTTGAAGATTTCCAGACGGGCCGGTGTGGGTGTTTCGATGTCGATGATGGCATCGACATCGTTGGTGGACGTGCTGACGAAAGAACCGGCAGCATTGCTTGGTGTTGCCGATTCTGCCGTTAGTTCCGATGCTGGTTCCAGCAACA
>CALQLF020000077.1 GCA_943331345.2 Candidatus Planktophila lacus
CAAATGGAAACGCGCATGCAGCAGCACGCGCGCAACCTCGAGTTCGAAGAAGCCGCGCGGCTGCGTGATGAAATTGGCGAACTGCGCAACGAAATGCTCGGTGTCGGCAAGCCCGGTATGGCTAAGCGGGCGGGGTGATGTCATGAATTCAAGATTCGTTTTCGCCGCGCTGGTGGCCGGTGTTCTGTTTGCAGCAACGCCGGTAATGACGGCGACCGCTACCGTCACTGGTAGCGATGTATGGCCAATGCTTCGCAAGCCCCAACCTTTGCCTGCGGCGGACGAGAAACGTATTGCCGCCATCGTTGCGCGCATGACTTTGCGCGAGAAGATTGGGCAGATGACGCAAGCGGAAATTCGTTCGGTGACGCCGGAAGACGTCCAGCGCTATTCGCTCGGTTCGGTATTAAACGGTGGCGGTGCTTGGCCTGGCATGAACCGGCAGGCGGCTGTTGGCGATTGGTTGGCTTTGGCGCAGCGCTTTCACGCGGCGTCGTTGGCCAGCAGTGCTGGTATTCCCGTCGTGTGGGGCACTGACGCCGTGCACGGCCATAACAACGTCTATGGTGCGACGCTGTTTCCTCACAACATCGGCTTGGGGGCAGCGCATGACCCCGCCTTGGTGGAGCAGGTGGGCCGTGCTGTCGGTGCCGCTGTGCGTGCCACCGGAATTCGTTGGGTTTTTGCTCCGACGCTTGCCGTGGGTACCAACCCGCGTTGGGGGCGCACTTACGAAAGTTTCGCTGCAGACCCGGCCTTGGTAGAGGCCTACGCCCGTGCGTATGTTCGTGGTCTGCAGGGTAACTTGCGCGGCGATGGCAATGTTCTGGCCACCGCGAAGCATTTCATCGGCGACGGCGGTACTTTCGAGGGCGTAGACCGCGGCGATACGCGGGCCAGCGAGGCGGAACTCGCCGCACGTCATGGCCGCGGCTATGTGGGTGCCCTCGAGGCCGGCGTGCAGACAGTGATGGCCTCCTACAACAGTTGGCATGACACGGCGGTTGAAGGTGGCGCACAACTCCCGCAGGGAAAGATGCACGGTAACCCGTATTTGCTTACCACTGTGCTGAAGCAGCGATGGGGGTTTGATGGCTTCGTGGTTTCGGACTGGAACGCTATCGACGAGGTGCCGGGCTGCCGCAAAGATTCCTGCGCTGCGGCTATCAATGCCGGTGTGGACATGGTGATGGTGCCGGAGGACTGGCGTCAGTTCATTGACAACACGGTGGCGCAGGTAGAACGCGGCGAAATACCGCAGGTCCGCATCGACGATGCCGTTACGCGCATCTTGCGGGTGAAACTGCGTGCCGGCGTACTGGATAGCGTGCCCGGCGCGCGCCCTGACGTTGGCCGGTTCGCCGGCAAGCAGGCGCCGTTGCAGCCGAAGGCCTTGGCGCGTCAGGCGGTACGGCAGTCGTTGGTGCTGCTGAAGAACGAAGGCCAGGTTTTACCGCTGCGCCGTGGCGGGCGGTGGCTGGTGGTGGGTGCTCTCGCGGACAGTTTGCCTGCCCAGACGGGTGGCTGGTCCTTGACCTGGCAGGGGAACGACACCACGAATGCCGATTTCCCTAACGGGACGACGGTGCTCGCCGCCTTGCGGGCGGCGGGGGCGCGTGAGGTGGTTTATTCCCCGGACGGAGTGACGGGCGCAGTCGGTGCTTTCGACGCGGTCATAGCCGTTATTGGGGAAACGCCGTACGCCGAAACCGCCGGGGATGTGCGAGTCCCTGCGCCCTTGTCGCTGTCCGGAGTGGCCCCGCAGACGCAGGACCTGCTGAACAACGCTTCGAGCCACAGTGCCCCGGTGGTGTCGGTGCTGCTCACTGGCAGGCCACTGGAGAGCCGTGAGGCCTTGGAGCGTTCGGCAGCCTTCGTGGTCGCTTGGCTACCTGGTACGGAAGGCGGCGGAATTACCGATGTTCTGGTGGGGGGCCAGGGCGGTCATGCGCGTTATCGGTTCAGCGGTCGACTGCCGTTCCCCTGGCCATCGTGCAGCCAGCCCGAGGCCGCCTGTCCGCCACAGTTTCCGCAGGGGTTCGGGCTGCGCTAGCCCTTGCGCCCCGCGGCTTTTGCTTGCCGTGCCGCGCCCCGATGAGTACAATCTCGCCTCCCCGAAAGGGCGCGTAGCTCAGCGGTAGAGCACTTCCTTGACATGGAAGGGGTCACAGGTTCGATCCCTGTCGCGCCCACCAATAAAACACTTATTCGTGTTTCGGCCCCTTTGGCGCCTCCTCCTCGTTGCAAGCTTTCGAATTGTTCTCAAGGACAATTCTGCTAGCCTTGAGCCCCATATGCCGTGCCACGCTTCGTTGTGGGGTGCG
This sequence comes from Candidatus Planktophila lacus, assembly GCA_943331345.2. Lineage (GTDB taxonomy): Bacteria > Pseudomonadota > Gammaproteobacteria > Steroidobacterales > Steroidobacteraceae > CAIOHZ01. The sequence continues at coordinate 2,325 of CALQLF020000077.1, forward strand.
AATTCGCTTCGATTTTGGGCGCGCAATGCCGCGACAAATGCAGACAAGGGTGTGTTCATGGACCTGAAGGAATTTGACGACTTTAACGTCGACGTCATCCGTGACCGCGAGGAACTGCTATTCCTGCTCTCCGAGGCGGCAGCCTTCGAGCACACCGTCATGCTCGGCTACATCTACGCCATGAGCACCATGAAACGCTCGGTAGATGAGGGCATTACCGTACAGGAACTCGAAGCCGTCGACCGCTGGCGCGGAAAGATTCGTTCCGTGGCGCTGGAAGAAATGGTGCACCTCACGCTGGTGAACAATCTGTTGGCGGCGCTCGGTGCCTCGCCCAACTTCGGGCGTCCGGACTTTCCGGTGCCGCCGGGGCACTTCCCTGCCCACGTTATTCTGGCGCTGGCCCCTTTCAACCAGGCCACCATCCAGCACTTCGCCTATCTGGAACGGCCGACCGACGCCGTTATTGAAGACGGCGATGGCTACCACAGTGACAGCAAAGTGGTTCGCGAAATCCGCACCGACCTCCTGTCACCGACCAAGTCCGATTACCCCTCGCAGGGTCATTTGTACAACAGCATCGGTTTCGCGCTTAAGCGCATGACCAAGGAAATGGGCGAGGATGTGCTGTTTTGCGGCAAGGGCTTCGGCCAATGCGACGAGCAGCATTTTCCGTTGCCGGGCATGACGAAAGTGACCGGTCTGGCCTCGGCGCAGCAAGCTATCGAAGCCATCGTGGTTCAGGGAGAAGGGGCCGAGTATTACGCCGAGGAATCTCACTACGCCAAGTTCTTCAGCATCGTTGAGGAATACCGGCAATTGAAGGCGGCGCGGCCGGATTTCGAGCCAGGGCGTCCTTCGGCCTCTAACCCGCTGCTGACCAGCGCTATCGGCGAGGAGGGTGATATGCATATCACCCATCCTTTGGCCACGCAGGTGGTAGACCTTGGTAACGCCATCTATGCCTTGATGCTGCGCAGCTTCGTCCAATTGTTCGCGCCGAATCCGCAGCCGGAGCCACTGCGTTCCGGGCTTTCGCAGGTAGCAACCTCGCTGATGTATGCCCTGACAGGTGTGGGCGAAGTGGCTACCCGCTTGCCTTTGAAGGCGGAAGGCGGGCCACTGAACGCAGGCTTGACCTTCGAGTTATTGGGCGCTGGTGGTTTGCTGGTGCAGCCTTGTGCTTCGCTGCTGCTGGCCGAGCGGGCCAACGAGTTGGCAGCGGCCGCGCGTCGGCTAGAGAGCGAGGTGGCGATGCCCGGCATTGCTGAAAGGCTGGAGAGTTGCGCGAAGCAGTTGCTCAAGCTGCATGAGAAATATGAGATTTCGATTGGTGCGCCGGTGGCAGTGGCCGCGGCAGCCACTGCTCCTGTGGTAGCACCGGCCCCGGTTTCTCAGGCGGACAGTGCCCCGTCGGATGTGGACGATGTTAACCAAGCGAGCAGCGAGGCTATCAGCATCAAGGTCGATATCAAGCGCTGCATCCACTCCCGCAATTGCGTCTTGAGTGCCCCACGGGTATTTGAAGCGAACGTAGTCGGTAAATGGTTGCACCCGGAGGCCTCTCCCGTCGAGCACCTGGTACATGTCGCTCACAGCTGTCCCTCTGGCGCCGTTACGTATACCCGTCACGACGGTGGCCCGCAGGAAAGCGCTCCGGAGGTCAATGTCATTCGTCTGCGGGAAAGCGGGCCGTACGTAGTGCACGCGGACCTGGACATCACCGGACAGCCGCCGTTGTATCGTGCCACGCTGTGTCGCTGCGGGCAGTCCAAGAACAAGCCTTTTTGCGATAGTACGCACGAAGTCGCCGGGTTCGCCGCCACGGGCGAGCGGGCCGTCATTGACGCGACTCCATTGGCGGAGCGCGGTGGAACGTTGTCGTTCGACCCGTTGAAGGATGGGCCTTTGGCCATGACGGGCAATGTCGAAATCGTGGGCGGTTCGGGTCATACGATCAAGCGTACGTCCAAGGCTTTCCTTTGCCGTTGTGGTGGCTCAGCGAACAAACCGTTCTGCGACGGTACCCACGCGAAGATAGGTTTTCGTAGCGACAATTAGCCCCCGATTGGCAGTCTCGGCGGCGATGCCATAACCTGCACTGCATCCGTTTTACTTCGTAGGGGGCAATATGGCGTTACCACAAGACATTTCACCCGTGAACTCGGAGGCCATGGAGTCGCTGGTGCGGAGCGCCCAGATGGACTGGGTGCCGCAGACCTTCGACCCACAGCGTTCCTTCATGAAGGTACTCTGGACTGGCCCGGAGAGCGGCCGCGTCACTTTGCTGTTTCGTTGCCTGAAGGGCGCAGTGGTACCCGCACACAAGCACTTGGGTGACGCCCATACGTTTGTGCTCAAAGGCAAATTGGAGGTGCGCGGCACCACTATCGGGCCCGGCGACTACCTCTACGAGGCCAACGGCATGGTTCACCACGCCACCACCGCGTTGGAGGACACCGAGTACCTGTTCATCATGCAGGGTGCTGTCTTGTTCTTCGACGATCATCAGTTTTTGGGTTACCAAGGCTGGGAAGAGTTCCACCGCGCCCGTGAAGCAGCAAACGCCGCTGGCTGATGTTTTCGGCAGCGGTTGTCCAATCCGTTTTGCGGAGGGCATTGTGAGTATTCCGAGGAAGTTCAGTTCGTTTCAGCCGGTGCTGTTCGTGCTGCTGGTGCTCTGCGGGCAGAGGGTGGGCACGGCATACGCCGCCGTGCCGGCGGGTGCCCCGGTGCTTCACGCGCGTCTGGACGCCACGCAGGTGGCACGTGGCCGCGTGACCAGCCATTTGGCTTTCGCGGTACAACCTGGGCCCCTGACGCTGGTGGTGCCGAAATGGATACCTGGTGAGCACAGCCCCAGTGGCCCCATCGACTTGATGATTGGGTTGGAGATCCGCACAGCTCAAGGCCAAGTGCTGCGATGGCAACGCGACCCGCTGAACTTGTTCGCGTTCCGTTTGGAGGTGCCGGCCGGTACTTCCGGGCTAGAGGTGACATTGGAGGCGGGGCTGCCAACGCCCGGCGGCGATTTCCTCACTCGTCGCCGTAGCACGCCGCAGTTGGCAGTCGTTAGTTGGCACCCCATGTTGCTGTTTCCGGCCAGTTGGCCCGATTCCACTCAAGTAGCGGTGCAGGCCGAAGTGACGGGCCCTGCCGGCTGGCAGCAGCGCGGCGGGCTTGCGGCGGGCTCTCTCGCGGCGCTCATCGACTCACCCGTCCAGTTCGGCAGGAACGCGGCCCGGCGCGACGTGAAGGCCGGGGAAGTGACCCACGCCTTGTCCGTGGTGGCGGATACCCCCGAAGCCCTCGACACCAACGGTTTGGACTATCTGGCTACCCACCTGGCGCGCTTGGCGGAGGAAGGAGAGTCGGCCTTCGGGTCGAGGCCTTTCGGTTCCTACGAGTGGCTCCTGTCCTTGTCGGACGAGGTGGGCGCTTATGGGCTGGAGCATGCGAATGGCAGCGACAACGGCATGTATCTGGGCAGTCTGGGGAGCGAGGATGGTTTGAAGTCGACGGGGGCCTTGCTGGCCCATGAATACGTGCACGCTTGGAACGGCAAGTTCCGCCGACCCCGGGGGCTTTACAGCCCCACTTATCAAGAGCCCATGGATGGCACTTTGCTGTGGGTATACGAGGGCATGACCCAGTTTTGGGGCGATGTACTGGCTACGCGCGCAGGGTTTCAGTCGCCGGATGAGTATCGCGAGCTGCTGGCTTACTACGCCGCGGAGTACCAAGCGCAACCGGGCGCGAACTGGCGCAGCTTGGAAGACACGGCCACAGCAGTGGCGCCCGGCTACGACTTTCCCGAGGCATGGTCGTCGCGCCGGCGTGGTGTGGAGTTCTACGACGCCAGTACGTTCTTGTGGCTAGCCGTTGATTTGGAGTTGCGGGCCAACACCAAGCAACGCGTTGGACTTGATGATTTTGCAAAGGTTTTCTTCCGGAAAGACAAGGAATCAGTGTCCTTGTATTCGCCTGCTGATGTCTGCGCGGCTTTGGCGAAAACAGCACCGGGAACCACGGCAGCGGACTGGGAGCGGTTCATGGAGCCGCAGTTGAAAGGCCTGAGTGTCCAGCCGATGACGACCACTCTTGAGCGCGCCGGTTGGCGTTTGACGTGGACGGCCGAGCCGAACTGGTGGGTGGGCGTTCGCGAAAGTGAAGGCCATTTTCTGGACCGCCGTTGGAGTCTCGGTTTGACGGTGGGCTCTGAGGCTACGGTGGGCGACGTGGTTGGGAACGGCCCTGCCGAGCTGGCTGGCGTTACCCCAGGCGCGCGAATCCTTGGCGTCAATGGCCGACTGTTCTCCACCGAGGCCCTAGACGCAGGCATCGCCGCTGCTGCCAAGTCGGGCCGGGTGGAAATGCTCTTGGAGGATTCGGGGTTCTACCGAACGGCGGTAATCGCCTATGCCGGCGGTGCGCGGTTTCCCCATTTAGAGCGTATTGAAAGCGTTCCCGACCGGCTCGTGTCGCTGGTTGGTTCTAGGCGTTCAAAGGACCAGTAACGAAAGCATGAATTCGTTCTTGCCACGTCCGCCGGCTCCAAACCCTTTGGCTGCGCCCACGGAAAGCACCACGGGTAGTCGGTGCATGGTCATGATGCTGAAGTCCAACTGAAGCCCGATGTTCTTGGCAGTTTCCCGACGGGAACGATCGTCCGGGTTCGTCTGGACTGCGCTCGCAAAAATCTCGGGACGCATCCAGTAGGCATAAAAGCCGGGGCTGCCCGAATTTTCGAAGCGCAATGGTGGCAAACACCACTCGACCATGACTTTGCCGAGGTTGCGTCCGGAGAGGGCGTCGATTTTGAAACCGGGCATAGAGGAAAGCATGGAACTTCTATAACGTTGGGCGCCGGTATACATCCGCGTGTCCACGTAGTTATTGCCGAAGCCCCCGAGGTAGGTATTTGCGAGGGCTGAATCGGCTTTACCACCGGAGATGACGGCCGCTGAGCGCAGCCACAGGGACGAATGGTCGATAGGCAGCGGGAAGCCGATGTGGTACTCCAACTGGAGGCTGGGAACCATTTTTTCTCCCGAGCCGTAGGCGTGGCTCATCACCATCCATTCCTGTCCCGCCTCGTAGTCTACGGAACCCGGTGAAGACCGGAGGTTGGTGGACCTGAAACCGATGGACAGAGTCGACAGATTACGCGTTGGTGAGAGCACGTTCTGGAAGCCGGGAAGCGCGTCCAGTCCGCTATAGAAGGCGGCATGTGCCTCGAAGTCCACGGTTATAGGCGGTTCGAAAACCAAAGGGCGGTCGTAGTTTATGTAGGCGCTGTAGCCTTCGCGGCTACGTCTGACGGGGCCAAAAAAATCATAAAAATTGGCGGCATTCCATTTCGCACCCATAGTCCAGCGGCCGTAATGAAAATCTGCGGTAGCGTGAACTCTTTCCCGGGAACTTAGATCCTTGTCCGGGCTATATCCAGCATTTAACGAAAGCGTCGCGAAGCCCATGGGGTCGCTGAAATCGGCGGCCAAACCCAATGCCGTCGACTGCTTGTAGCGTTCGATAGTAGGGATGATGGACTGCAAACCCAGTTCCTTGGCCGGCTCGTAGTCGCCGCGGCGAGTGACACTTGCCTCGAACGGAAGACCAGCGGCGGGCTGTTGTATCCAAGTGCGAACCTCTGGATGTTGTTCGGCGACTTGCTCACCCAAAAAACGAATGGCGCTCATGTCCTTGGTTGGCGCGATATCGACCAGCGTCGGCACGAACCCTTGCGCGGTGTAGCGAGACACAATTAGGCGATTGGTGTTGACCGTGACAGGACTGAAAAAACCGACATCCGTATTGCTGACCGCTTCGATGACATCTCGTTCGATATCGTAGCTATAGATATTCGAAACGCCGGTGTAGTAACTGCTGCCGTAGAGAGAGCGGCCATCTTTGCTGAAGATGAAGCCCTCGGGCACGGCGCCCTCCAACTTGAAGGTACGGTGCGGACGCGCGGTGTCTTCGGCTGCCTGCGCAGTGCGCAGAATATTGACCTCTGCCAGGGGAGTGGCAAGCGACTTTCCTGGACGGGTAAGCGAGTAAGCGAGCATCGCGCCGTCCGGAGAAACGTCCAAGTCGAACGGGCGTTCGCCGTACTTGAAAAGGTGGACAACTTCGTAGTCTTTATACGGATAAGAGACCCTCACCAACATGGCCAAGCCATTGTTGAAGCGAATGCCCCAGAGAGAGCGGTCTGCCGCATTGAATGCAATATCGCCGATTCTCGCCTTCTTCAGCAGTGTTCTGGAAGCACCGGTACGCAGGTCGAATGCCTCGAGATTCCGCAAGCTGTCGTTGTCGCTGGTGTAGAAAAGCGTTGCGTTCGCCGAGTCATAGGCGAGCGACGTGACTTTGACGCCGGACGGTCCGACCACCTCGTGCAACGGAGTGACTTTGCCATTTTGCAATTGGATTCCCACCAGACTGGCCAGTTGACCGGGGCGTTGCGTGGCGGCATAGAGCGTTGACCCGTCCGCCGAAAGAAAGCTGCGGGATACGGCCCCCAGCGGTGCGGTGGTCAGGTCTTTGAACGGAGTGAGCGGATTTTTGCGCACTTTTGCGAGGTTGTTCTTCTGGAAGTCTTTCTCCCATTCAACCCAGTCTTTCCAGGCGCGCGGTAGCGGCAGGCCGAAGACCCGTTGAAAGTCGACGGCGTAGTCGCTGCGGGATGCTGTGCTCATGCTCCACCACGACACCACACGGTTCGGGCCGTAGGTGAGTGCCAGATAATTCATGAAACGGGTGCCATAGAGATAGGCAGCCGCTCCGGTCTGGAAGGTGACTTCAGTGCCGTTCGCAACTAGCCCGAGCGGATCGTAGAAGTGGGCATCGTCGCGGACCATGGCGCGGAATACCATTTCGTCGTAGCCGCCTTGCGCGCGCCCAAGGCCTCCCATCAGCCACGTTTCACTGAATACGGCCGCCCCTTCGCGAAACCAGCTAGGCGAAGAAAGTCGCGGGTTGGTCAAGTAGCGGTAAAAGACGCTTTCCGGATGGCTCGAGTCGACATCGACCTTGCCTTGGAAGAAGCGTCGGTAGCGTTCCTCCGCAGGGCTGGGCTTGTCGATAGCCATCAAACCGGAAACTTCATGGGCGCTTAACCAAGCCAGAAGTTCACCAGCGGAGGTGTACTCGTAGGGGTCGCTTTGGGGTGCCGTGTCGATGAAGATTCGGTTGCGGGGAACGGGCATGACCGACGCCAAGGACACGTCCGAGAAGTCCTGAAGCAGTACGTTGACTTTATCGCTTGGCGAATAGCCGAAAAGCTTGCGGTTCGCCTCGAGGCTGGCGGTCAAGTTCTGAACCGCCGGCGGAACGAGAAAAGTTCCTTTTGGGGAGTAGTAGACGACCCGCAAGTCCTTGGTTTCGACGAAACTCAGCCCGGTATCAGCATGCAGTGGCAGCGCTACTGTTGCCATCCAGGCCGCGAGCGCAAGACGGAACAACTTTCGAAGTGTGGCTCGCGAGCGGCGCTTGTCTAAGCCATTCTGCAGAAAGATTTTTTGGATGATCACGTGCGCGATTCCACTTCGCTAATTACCGTAATGCTGGGGTCCACCGTGTTCCGGGAGGTATCACCATTTGTTATGGTCAATTTCGCGATCGCCGTTTTTTGGTCCACCCGCAGCGGCGTTCGCAGCGTCTTTTGCTTCCATGGTGCTGTTGGCGCTTGGACCTTTGGCGGCCTCTTCGGCTGCGGCCACAGCGGTGGCGTCTGCTGCAGAACCCGTGTTATCGCTAGACGCAGTGTCGGCAGTGTCCGTGTTCAGGGCGCGTTTTGCCGCGACAATGGTCCCGGTCGTCTCAGTGGTTTCAGGTGTTGGGCTTTGTTTTGAACACCCGGCAGTCAAAGATGTCGCTGCGATGATTATCGCAAGTAAGGGTGAAAGGCGTGTGTACATGTAATTACTCCTCGCTGCTCTAGTCGATTTCGCTCTTGTTGGCTCGAAGACGCACTAGTCGAAGACTGTCTTGGCGGTACTCAAGTGGTCTCTGCGGGCTCCGCTTTCACAAACAACCAAAGCACTGCCGCCAGCGCCGCAAACGCGGCGCCGCTGATCCACACACCATGCCAAGCCCCGGCAGCCGCCAGCGCGGCCACGACTGGTTGACACAGCATGCCGCCCATATTGCCGCCGGTGTTCAACACACCGGTGGCTGCACCGGTATCGGCGCGCGCGACGTTCATGGTCGCTGCCCAGTAGGGGCCTTCGTTCACTTCCATGGCGAAGAACGCTACCGTCAACGCCGCCACGGCCACATAGACGCTCGCGATGGCAGGCGTGAAGTACAGCAAGAGGGCGCCAACGGGGAGGGTGAGCAGCGGCAGCAGGCGGTAGCCACTGGTGGCGCCCATACGGATGGCCAAGCCATCGGCCATGACGCCCCCGATAGCGGCACCTACCGCGGCACCGATCCACGGGGCCATGGCCATTAGCCCGCTCTCCAGCCCGGTCAGGTGGCGTTCCTTCACCAAGTACAGGAACGACCAATAGCTGATCATGTAGAACACATAGTTCATACACAGGTAGGAAAGCGCCAACAACTGGATATTGCGGTTGGCTAAAACTTGTCCCATCCGGCGAAACGTCAGGGGAGGGGCTGCGGGGGCTGCATCAAGCTCCGCGAGTTCTTCCGCAGTCACCTTGGGGTGCTGCTGTGGGCGATCTCTGCCGTACCAGGCCCAGCCAACTGTGAGCAGCGCTGCGGGCAGAACTGTCCAGAGAATGGCGCCTTTCCAGCCGTAGTAAGCCGTCAGCTCCACCAGCAGCGGCGGCGTAAGCGCGCCGCCGAGCAGCATTCCTGATGCGACCACTCCATTCGCCATGGCGAACTGCCTCGCGGGGAACCAACGCTCCACCACGGCCGCAAACACTGGGAACACCGGGCCTTGCGAGGCACCTAGCACGGCTTGCCCCACCATCAGCGCCAATAGCAAGGCGTAACCGCCAAGCACTGTGGGAAACAATGGCGTGGTCAGAGTGGCCAGCAATCCGAGGATGCCGACGCCCGTGAACACAATACGCGGGCCTAGCCGCTGTCCGAGTGCCCCGCCGGGGAGTTGGCACAGGGCGTAAACCGTCGTGAACGCGAAGAACAGCCAGCCTAGTTCCTGGTCGGTGAAATGCAGTTCCTTCTGCATCTCGGGGGCGGACACAGCGATGCTGGTGCGTTGTACGTAGGCCATGGCGGCGAACGTGAACATGTAGGCGTAGATCCACCAACGCACACGAATCTTCGGCAACGACGAGGCCATGGTGGATTCCTTTCGCTTCAGGCGCGCAGGCGCGAGCCTTTGGGGTCATAGGGCAGTTCACGCAGCCAGCGCGCGGGTTGTGGCTGGCCGATGATGGCAACACTGAGGTCTTGGGCGCCGGCGGCTAGGCAGGCACTGTCCACGTAGGCCAATGCCAAGCTCTGCTTGACGTGGTGGCCGTAGGTGCCTGAAGTGACGAAGCCAACGCGTTCACCCGCAGAGAACACGGGTTCACGGCCAAGGACATCGGCGTCTTGGCTCGCGATGGACAGCAATACCAATTGCTGGTCGGGCGTCTTGCCGCGCTCCTGCAGCGCAGCTGCACGGCCGATGAAATCGCCTTTCTCCCAAGCAATGAATTTATCGAGGCCGGACATGGCTGGCGTATAGGAAGGCGCGAACTCCAGCGACCACACGCCATAGGCTTTCTCGAGGCGCAGGCTGTCCTGCGCTCGCATGCCGATGGGTAGCATGCCGTGCGGCGTACCGGTGTCCATTAATGCTTGCCACAGCGCTCTCTGCTGGGCGGCGGGAACGGTAATTTCGTAGCCCAGTTCGCCGGTCAGGGACATACGCACCACCACGGCTTGGGTGGGGCCTACGTCCATTCGTGCTACGCCAAGGAAGGGCAGGGCAGCAGTGGAGACATCGGCGCGGGTGAGAGCGGAGAGTATCTCGCGGGAATTCGGGCCGGAAAGCGAGAATGCCAACCAACTCTCCGAGAGGTTGGTGATTTGCACGCTGCCCGATGCCCGAGCGTTCGCGGGAAGGTGTTCGTGGAACCAACGCTGGTGCCACTCTTGCAAGTAGTACGAACCCACCAGCCAGAAGCGCTCTGGGCCGAGCCGAGTAACGGTTAGGTCGCCCATCAACTTTCCGGAAGGCGCCAGCATAGGTGCCAAACGCACGCGTCCTTCGGTGGGCAAGGAGTTCGCCAGTAAGCCGTCCAGCCAGGCGGCTGCACCACGGCCAGTGACTTCGTAGCGCGCGTAAACGCCCGCGTCGAGCAAGCCGGCAGCGCTGCGTGTAGCAGCCACTTCCGTCGCTACAAAGCGATGGCATTCGGCGCGGCGTGCTGTTGGCGGGTCGATGAAGTCCGGTTCGTTCGGGGCGTAGTACTGCGGACTTTCCGTTCCCCACACCACGCCGAACCGCGCGCCCAATGCGGCCTGCGCGTCGTAGCTCGGCGTCATTTTCAGTGGCCGTCCGGCAGGTAGTTCCTCGTTGGGGTAGGCCATGACAAAGCGGCGGCGATAGAACTGGGCGGTGGTCTCGCGCAGGTAGCGGTCGTTGCTGGCGAAGGCACCATAGCGCGCCACATCCATGCCGAAGATGTCCATGCCGGGGTCGCCATCGACCATCCAGTTGGCCATGACGAGACCGATGGCACCGCCCTGCGAGAAGCCGGACATACAACCGCAGGCAGACCAGAAGTTCTTGAGGCCGGGCACCGGGCCTACCAGTGGGTTGCCGTCTGGCGTGAATGTGAAAGCGCCATTCACCCACTTGCGAATGCCTGCGTTTTGCAAACAGGGGAAGCGTTCGAAGCCGATGGAAAGTTCGGGCGCGATGCGGTCGATGTCTTCCGGCAGCAGGTCCATGCCGTAGTCCCAGTC
>CALQLF020000078.1 GCA_943331345.2 Candidatus Planktophila lacus
GTATCGCGGTTCCAGATTATTTCGCGCACGGCGGCCGACACACACGGTTGGCGTGTCGCGGTGGAGGGTGGAGAGATTCAGCCACCCATGCCTGCACCGCATCCGGTAGGTACCACCATTGAAGTTCGTGACCTGTTTCATCAGGTCCCGGCGCGGCGCAAGTTCATGCGCAGTGAGGCCACTGAATTCCAGCATCTCTACGGCATGGTGGAGCGCTTGGCATTGGCGCGGCCAGAAGTGGCTATTACGCTGAGCCATAACGGCCGGCGTGTGCTGGCAGTCAGTGCTGCGACCACCCGCGAGGCCGAAGCGCGGCGCGTTGCCGCCGTGCTCGATGAGGATTTCGTCGCTCATTCCTTGCATCTTGAACACGCCGCGTTGGGCTTGCGCTTGGAGGGTTGGTTGGGCTTGCCCACAGCGGCCCGTGGCGTCGCCGACCGGCAATTCCTGTTCGTGAATGGACGCTTGCTGCGCGACCGCTTTTTGGCCGCGGCGGTACGCGTGGGTTATCGGGATGTCCTGTTTCATGGGCGTCATCCCGCTTATGTCTTGCATCTGACGCTCGACCCGCAGCGGGTCGATGTGAATGCGCACCCGCAAAAACTCGAGGTGCGCTTTCGCGACCCCGGCACCGTCCATGACTTCGTCAGGCGAACGGTCGACCAAGCTTTGGCCGCCACGCGACCGCGTGATGGTGCGGGCCCCGGTTCGGTTCACTTCGCTGCGGCCGGCCTCGAAACAGGCGCTTCTGCAGCGGCAGTCGTCCCCGAACAGCAATCCTTGGCGGTGAACCCGCCGCGTGCGTCGACTGGGTTCGCTACCACCACATTCGCAACGGGTTCCGGCATCGGCGGTCGGTATGACTGGACCCGTACCTCGTGGAACGGCGGTGCCAGTGTTTTTGCGGAAAACGCGGTGGCTGAGGCGAGCGAGACGACCGCAGCGACACAGGCTGCTGGCGTCGACGACGAGGGCGCTGTTGAACCGCCTTTAGGTTTCGCCATTGGTCAGGTGCTGGGGCTTTATATCCTCGCGCAGGCACGCGGCACGCTGGTGCTGGTGGATCAACACGCCGCGCACGAACGAGTCATTTACGAACAGATGAAAGCGGCCTATGCGGCTGGCGGTATCGCGCGACAGTCTTTGCTGGTGCCGCAGTCCGTGGAGGTGTCGGTGCCGGCCATGGAGGTGGCGTTGGAACACGCCGAAGCGTTGGCCGGCATTGGCTTGGTAGTCACTCCCGGTGGTCCTAGGACCCTGCTGCTCCGCGAAGTGCCGGCCGTGTTTGGCACCAAGGACCTCGGTGGCTTGTTGCGCGATGCACTGGCGGAGTTGGCGGAGAAGGGCAGTGCCGAGGCGCTGGAAGGCGCCAGCCATCAGTTGTTCGCCACCATGGCTTGCCATGCAGCGGTGCGTGCCCATCGCCCGCTGAGCCTTCACGAGATGAATGCCTTGCTGCGCGAAATGGAAAAAACCAACCGCAGCGACCAGTGCAACCACGGGCGCCCCACTTGGGTGCGCCTCTCGGTCGAGGACCTCGACCGGCTGTTCTTGCGCGGCCGCTGATGAGCGCCGTACCCCCCATCCTGTTGATGGGGCCCACGGGCTCCGGCAAGACGGCGCTGGCGCTCGAGATGGCAGTGCGGTTCCGTGTCGGTCTTGTCAGCGTGGATTCGGCGCTGGTTTATCGTGGCCTCGACATCGGAGCCGCCAAGCCCGACCGCGCCACGCTGGCGGCGTTTCCCCACGAATTGGTCGACATCGCGGACCCCGCGCAGCCTTACAGCACGGGTGAGTTTCTGCGGGATGTCCTCCCGGCCATGGAGCGTGTACGCGCGCGTGGGGAGGTACCCCTGTTGGTCGGTGGCACCATGCTCTGGTTTCGTGCCCTGCAGGCCGGTTTGGCCGATTTGCCTGCGGCCGACCCGGTGCTGCGTGCTGCTCTGACCGCCGAGGCCGAGCTGCGCGGCTGGCCAGCGCTGCATGAGCGGCTGGCCACCCTCGACCCGGTGGCTGCCAAGCGCATTCACCCGAACGACGCTCAGCGCATCCAGCGCGCTTTGGAGGTGCATGGCCTGTCCGGGCAGTCGCTATCGGCTTTGCAGCAGCAGAACTTGCGCTCCGGCGCCGCGGGTGCCGCCACCGGGCCTTTAGGTGCGGCGCTGCAGGGTGCCTTGAAGCTGGCGCTCGTCCCCGAGGACCGCGCGGCGCTGCATGAGCGCTTGGCGCAACGTTTTTACCAAATGCTGGCGGAGGGCTTTCTGGAGGAGGTCCGCGGGTTGCGCGAGCGTGGCGATCTTCATGCGGAACTTCCAGCCGTGCGGGCAGTCGGATATCGGCAACTGTGGTCGTATTTGGCTGGCGAATGCCGGCTAGAGGCAGCGGTGGAGGCCGGGATAGCCGCCACCCGTCAACTGGCAAAACGCCAGTTGACTTGGCTGCGACGGGAGCCGGACGTTGAAAACGTGCCGACACCCCCCACAGTGGATTGGGTGGTGGCGCGTTTGCGGCATCACGGCGTGCTGGAAAGATAGCGATGTTGCAGCGCAAGAGGCGGCAACGGCTGTGGTAAAGTTCAGACATGGTCGGACGTGCTGCCCGCAGGTGCGGGGGGCGCCGATCTTGAAGCGAGTTTCCATCCTCCGGGTGCTTGGGCACCAAGGACAGGACCTCCGGTCGTTGGCCGGGCCCGGTGGATGCCACGAATAACAGGGAGAACAACATGGCTAGAGGTCAGTCCTTGCAGGATCCATTCCTGAACGCGCTCCGTAAGGAACGCATTCCCGTCTCCATCTACCTGGTCAATGGCATCAAGCTCCAGGGCCAGATCGATTCCTTCGACCAATTTGTGGTGCTGTTGAAGAACAGCGTCAGCCAGATGGTCTACAAGCACGCCATTTCCACGGTGGTGCCGGCACGAAACGTCCGCCTGCCCTCGGGCGACGGCAGTGACGACGCTCCGGAAGACCTGCCGGTGGCGGACTGATCCCACCTTGAAGCCCTTCCCGGGCAGGGTGCACCTGCTTGTTTGAACGTCCGCGTAGCGGTGAGCGTGCCCTGCTGGTTCGCCTCGGCATTGGTGGCCCAGTCGACCCGGAAGACCTGCGGGAATTTGCGGCTCTGGCAGAATCCGCCGGGGCCACCGTACTCGGAACGGTGACGGGGCAGCGTTCTCGCCCCGACCCGAAGTTCTTCGTGGGCACCGGCAAGGCGGAAGAAATCCGCGCCAAAGCCGAGGAACTGGAAGCCGAGGTGGTGCTGTTCGACCACCCGCTCAGTCCGAGCCAGGAGCGCAATCTCGAAAAGCTGACCGGCCGCCGCGTGCTCGACCGGAACGGTCTCATTCTCGATATTTTCGCGCAGCGTGCCCGTAGCCACGAGGGTAAGTTGCAGGTGGAATTGGCCCAGTTGAAGCACTTGGCCACCCGCTTGGTCCGCGGCTGGACCCACTTGGAACGCCAGAAAGGCGGTATCGGCATGCGCGGCCCTGGTGAAAGCCAGTTGGAGACGGACCGCCGCCTCATTGGCGTGCGCATTCGCACGCTGCGGCAACGGTTGGACAAACTGGCCTTGCAGCGGGACACCGGCCGGCAAACCCGCAAGGAATTGCCGGTGCCGGGTGTGGCCATCGTGGGTTACACCAACGCCGGCAAGAGCACGCTGTTCAACGTGGTCACTGGCGCGGCTGCCTATGCGGCGGACCAGCTCTTCGCCACCTTGGACCCCACCGTTCGGCGTCTGCGCTTGCCGCATTGCCCGGATATCGTGCTGGCGGACACCGTCGGTTTTATCCGCGATTTGCCTCACGAACTCGTCGCTGCCTTCCGTTCCACCCTGCTCGAAGCCCGCGAGGCCGACCTGCATCTGCATGTAGTCGACGCCGCGGATACCGAGCGCGCGGAGCGCATTTTGCAAGTGAACGAGGTGCTCGAGGGCATCGGCGCCGGAAACATTCCCACCATCCAGGTCTTCAACAAAGTGGACCTGCTGGAGGAGCCTGCTCGCCTCGAACGCGACGAGCACGGTCAGGTGGTGCGGGTGTTCCTGTCCGCGCGGACGGGCGAGGGGCTCGAACTGCTGCGGCAGGCCCTCGCCGAGCGCTTCGGGCGGCGGGTGGTTCAACTCGAATGGCGCTTGCCTCCCGCAGCCGGCAAGATTCGGGCGGAACTCTACCGCCTTGGCGCCATTCAGCAGGAAACGGTCAGCGAGACTGGCGATTTTGTCCTGCAACTGGAAGTGGCGGCCAGCGAACTTGAGGCTCTGTGTCGCCGCGAGGGCCTGCCTGTTCCCCCCGGCGTGGCCACCCAAGCGACGCCCGAGCCAGACGCGGCACCCCCCGTTGAGGGCTTGGGTGCGGTTTCACCTTGTAACGACAACGCCCCCTTCCTACAATCCACGCGCACGGACGCCGCATTGCGCGCCTAACCCCCGGTAACCTCATGCCTCCCTCTGCCATCCTTTATGTTCGACGCGCCCGGGACGGGTTCGTCGGTCTGCTGTCGGTCCTCGAGGCCGTCGGGTTGTTGCTTGGCGCTTTGGCCCAGCGCGCGGCGACTGTAGCGTTGCGTCCTTGGCGCGCCAGTGCCTGGAATGAAAACGGCGGCGGCAAGGAGCCGTGGAAGAACCGGCCGCGCCCGGAAGAGGGCCCACCGGACCTAGACGACATCGTGCGCAACCTGCAGGGCAAGTTGAAAGGTCTGTTTGGTGGCGGCAAGCCGCCGGAGGCCAACGACGAGCCCGCGCCGGGCGTGAACTGGGGCGCCATCATCGTGGCGCTAGCTGCGCTGTGGAGCCTCACGGGTTTTTACGTCGTGGACGCGGGTGAGCGCGCGGTGGTTACCCGCTTTGGTTCGTTCACTGAAATTGCCAGCCCCGGCATCAATTGGCATATCCCGTGGCCGGTCGAACGCCGCGTGTTGGTCAACACCGAAGAATTCGTTTCCTTCGCCGACAGCACTCGCATGCTGACGCAGGACGAGGCGTTGGTGGAAATCAACCTTGCAGTGCAGTACCGCCGCAAGGATCCGGTGCAATATCTCTTTAGTGTTTCCGACCCGGAAAAGACCTTGGGCGAGGTCTCGGAAAGTGCTATTCGCGAAATTGTCGGCCAGAGCACCATGGATGCCGTGCTGGAGAAGGGGCGCCAGGAAGTGGCCGTACGCACCAAGGACTTGGTGCAGCGCACACTTGACCAGTACAAGGCGGGCCTCGAGGTCATCAGCGTGAACCTCCAGGACGTTCGCGTTCCCGAGCAAGTGGCGCCTTCGCAGAAGGACGCCATCAAGGCGCGCGAAGACAAAGAGCGCTTCTCGCTGGAGGCGCAAGCCTACGCCAACAACATTCTCCCGAACGCTCGCGGCACCGCGCAGCAGTCGCTGGAAGACGCCGCTGCCTATCGTTCCCGCGTGGTCGCAGATTCCAGCGGTGAAAGCGCGCGTTTCATCGCTTTGGCTGCTGCCTATGCCAAGGCCCCGGGCGTCACCCGGCAGCGGCTCTACTTCGAGACCATGGAGCAGGTCTACGGTCAGAGTGCCAAGGTCATCGTCGATAGCAAGGCGGGCAACAACATGCTCTATCTGCCGCTGGATAAGTTGGTGGAGCGCAGCCGCGCTTCGGCCCCGGCGGCACCGTCTTCCGGGTCTGCCATGCCGCGTAATGGCGAGGTGACTGTGAGTCCAGTTCCCGCCAATGAAGAGCCCGATGTCCGCGCGCGAGGGAGCCGCTAATGGAAACCCGTACTCTGGCTGGCATTGCCGCTGCCTTTGCTGCGTTGCTCGTGCTGACGCAATCTGTGTTCATCGTCCAGCAGAACGAACTGGCCATCCGTTCGGAGCTCGGCAAGATCATCGAAGCGGATTACACGCCTGGCATGCACTTCAAGCTGCCGTTCGTGAACGATATCCGCCGCTTCGACAAGCGCGTGCTTACGCGCAACTATCCGGCTGAGCAGTTCCTGACAAGCGAAGGCAAGATCCTCAACGTCGACTTCTACGTAAAGTGGCGTATTACCGACGTGGCGCAGTACTACCGTGCCACGGGTGGTAACGAGGATGCGGCCTCAGCCCGTCTCGCGGAAATCGTGAAAGACGGCCTCAAAGGCGTCATCGCCAAGCGCACCATCCAGCAGGTGGTGGCAGCGCAGCGAACGGAATTCATCGGTGACATGCTGGCGTTTGCCGGTTCGTCCGTGAAGCAGTTGGGGGTTGCGCTGGTGGATGTTCGCGTCAAGCGCATCGACCTTCCCGACGATGTCAGTGATTCGGTATTCAATCGCATGCGTCAGGACTTCGCCCGCCAAGCGGCGCAATTGCGCGCCGAAGGCCAGGAGCAAGCCACGCGCATTCGCGCCGAAGCGGAACGGCAGCGCGTTGAGATTATTGCCAACGCTGCCAGCGACGCGGAAAAGATTCGCGGCGAGGGCGACGCCAAGGCCACGGAAATCTACGCGCGCGCTTACCAGAAGAATCCGGAGTTCTACGCTTTCCACCGCAGCATGCAGGCTTACCGCAAATCCATGGGCAAGGAAGGCGACGTATTGGTGCTTGCACCGGACAGTGAATTCTTCCGTTACATGAAACAGCCCGGGAGCGGCCGTTGAACCACCAGAACCAGGCTGTGGCCCCAGGCCGCAGTGTCATCGTCATCGGCACCCAGTGGGGTGACGAGGGCAAGGGCAAGATTGTCGATCTCTTGACCGATCGCTGTGCTGCCGTGGCCCGTTTCCAGGGTGGCCACAATGCCGGTCATACGCTCGTCATCGGTGGCGAGAAGACGGTGCTGTCGCTTATCCCATCCGGCATCCTGCGGGACGGCGTACGCTGCCTCATTGGTAATGGTGTGGTGGTGTCGCTCGCAGCGCTATTGCGCGAGGCAGACATGCTCGTTGCTCGCGGTGTGCCGGTGTACGACCGTTTGCGGTTGTCGCCAAACTGCCCGCTCATCCTGCCTTCGCATGTGGCGCTGGATAAGGCACGTGAGCGCGCTCGTGGCGAAAACGCTATCGGTACCACTGGCCGTGGCATTGGCCCGGCCTATGAGGACAAGGTGTCGCGTCGTGCCGTTCGCGTCGCGGACTTATTCCAGCGTGAGAAGTTGGCAGCCAAGTTGGGCGAATTGCTCGATTTCCACAACTTCGTGCTGCAGCATTACTACAAAGAAGCGCCGGTCAGTTTCCAGGAAACCCTCGAGGAAATTCTGGCGCAGGGCGAACGCGTGAAGCCGTTGGTGGAGGACGTTAGTCTGACGCTGGGCAACCTGCGCAAGTCGGGTGGCAACGTGCTCTTCGAGGGCGCGCAGGGCGCGTTGCTCGACGTGGACCTCGGCACTTACCCGTTCGTTACCTCGTCCAACACCACCGCCGGCAATGCTGGCACGGGCACGGGTATTGGTCCGCGCAACTTCGACTACGTGCTCGGAATTGTGAAGGCCTATACCACCCGCGTTGGCTCTGGCCCGTTCCCCACGGAACTGTTCGACGAGGCCGGCGAACATCTCTCGCGCGTTGGGCATGAATTCGGCGCTGTCACGGGGCGTCGTCGCCGCACGGGTTGGTTTGATGCTGTGGCGCTGCGTCGCTCCATCCTGCACAACAGCGTCACGGGCCTGTGCATCACCAAGCTGGACGTATTGGACGGCTTGGATACGCTGCGGCTATGTGTGGGCTACCGCCGTGGTGGCGAAGTGACCGTCGAGCCGCCGCTGCTTTCCGACCACTTTGGCGACTGCGAACCGGTTTATGAGGACATGCCGGGTTGGAGCGAAAGCACGGTCGGTGTTACCGACTATGCCAAGCTGCCGGGCAATGCTCAGCGCTATCTCGAGCGCATCGAGCAGCTCGTTGGGGCACCGCTGGATATCGTCAGCACGGGCCCGGACCGTGAGCAGACCATCGTTCGTCGTCATCCCTTCAGCTGATTGGAGCGTGCGGTTAGTGTTCCTCTCTAGTCACTGCCGAGTCGCCAGTTTGTTCATCGCTCTAGCGGGTTGCCTGTTCGCTCTGTCGAGCCCGGCAGGGGCCGCCCCAGCCGATGATGCTGTTGGGCGCGCCAAGGCGGACCCTGCGGTAGGCCTGACGCTGGATGAGGTGAAGGCTAACTACGAGATCGTCGAGGATGGGGACTACAAGCTCACTATCGACTTTGACGACAAGCGCTCGCAAGTGGTGTTCGTTTCTTCAGCGGTAGAAACGCTGGGGAAGATGGGTATCCGCGAAGTTTGGTCCATCGCGAACCTTTACGTGCCAGGCAACGAAGCGGCGGAACTCGCCGTGTCTTTGCTGAAAGATGGTGCCGGCAAGATTCTCGGTGGTTGGCAACTACGCGATTTCGGAGATCGCTTGGGGCTGGTCTACTGCATGCAGGTGCCGGCTGGATTGGACGCGGAAGGTTTGCGTACCGCTTACCAGCAAACTGCCATCATCGCTGACGAGAAAGAAAAAGAACTCACTGGCAGCAAAGACGAGTTCTAGCGGCGCTTATGCCGCTGCTATTGGCGGGTGGCTTGTCCCATCCGTCGCTTGCTATCTGGTGTTAGCTACCGAGCGTGCGGCGCAGTTGTTCGCGGTCCAGCGCCCCTTCCCAGCCGGCCACTACTACCGTGGCCACGGCATTCCCCATGAAGTTTGTGAGCGCGCGGCATTCGCTCATGAAGCGGTCAATGCCGAGGATGAGCGCTAGGCCCGCCACGGGCACATCCGGCACGATGGTTAGGGTAGCGGCCAGCGTGATGAAGCCAGCCCCGGTGACGGCAGCCGCCCCCTTCGAACTGATCATCGCCACTACCAACAGCGACAATTGCTGTGTCAGCGTCAGTGGTATGTCCAAGGCCTGCGCGATGAACAGTGCCGCCAGCGTCATGTAGATGTTCGTGCCATCGAGGTTGAAGGAATAGCCGGTAGGCACCACCAGCGACACCACGGATTTGCGACAGCCGGCTTGCTCCAGTTTGTTCATCAGGCTGGGTAGCGCGGGTTCGGAGGAAGAGGTGCCGAGAACGAGTAAGAGCTCTTCTTTCAAGTAACGCACCAGACGAAACAGCGAAAAGCCTGACAAGCGTGCGATTCCGCCGAGCACTACCACGACGAACAATAACGAGGTGCCATAGAAAGTAGCGATGAGGGCGGCGAGGTTGGCCAATGCGCCGACACCGTACTTGCCGATGGTGAAGGCCATGGCACCGAATGCGCCGATAGGTGCCAGCTTCATGAGCATGGCGACGATGCGAAACACCACTTCCATGCTGCTCTCGAGCAAGGTGAGCAGTGGTTGACCACGTTCTCCGACACGGCCGAGGGTGACACCCGTGAGCACGGCCACCAGCAGGATGGGGAGTAACTCGGTACCGGTTAGCGCGCCAACAAGACTTTCAGGAATGATGCTGAGCAAAAAGGGAACAATGCCGGCCGCATGGGCTTTGGTCACGTAGTCGGCCACTTTTTCGCTGTCGAGGCTGGCAGCAGAGACATGCAGGCCGTCGCCCGGACGGACGACATTGGCTACCACGAGGCCCACCACCAAAGCCAAGGTGGACACCACGAAGAAGTAGCCCAGCGTTTTGGCGGCCAGGCGGCCAACGAGGCCGTGTTCGCGGGCATTGGCGATGCCCGTGGTGAGCGACAGGAACACCACCGGGCCGATGATCATGCGCACGAGTTTGATGAAGGCATCGCCTAGGGGCTTCAGTGCCTCGCCGAAGGCTGGGAAAAAGTGACCCACGGCCACGCCCAGGGCGATGGCTACGAGTACCTGAAGGTAAAGGTGCGGCGCGGGGCGGTGCGCTACGGGGTTCGGCGTGGCAACAGACATGAAAAAGCCTTGGGTCTGCGGCAAAGCGCCGGCAGCCCCAAGGCTAGCTAAGTGCCGCCATGGTTGTCCATGGCGGCGTTACGCGACTGTGTCTTATTGGGCGCAGCTATCGGCCGACGGGTGAGCGCAGTACGGGACGTTCGCCCAGCTGAACACTTCCGGAGTCGACGGGTCGATGGTGATGCGCAGCCACTCGCCCGGGTCGTTCGTTGAACCCTGCACCACGAGGCGCTGCAGGTTCGGCACGGCCGCCACGTTGTGGTATTTGCCGGTCTGGCTGGTCGGGTCCGCGAGCGGACGGTCGGCCACGAACAGATGCGTGTCACCGTTCACCAGCAGCACCGGGCGCTTGAACGCCAGTGCTTGGGTGGCCAGTTCCGCTACGTACGGGGTGTAGTTGGTGAGAGCGGCAGGGGCCGTATCCGTCAAGCCCACTTCCTTGTCCCAAAGGTCCGCCTGCTCGGCAACCACTACAGCCTTGGCATGATGACGCTTCGCCATGGCGAACGCAGCCTTCAACCAGCGGAGATTGGCCGGCAGACGCGCGGTGCGGTCCGTCGCCTGAAGCGTGTCGTTCTTGAAAATACCAGTCCACAAGCTGGTATCGTCATTCGAACCGCCCGGGATGTTCAGGGTCACGAACACCACTTCGTTCTGCTTCCACATGACGTTTTCGACGAACTGCGAGTCTTCCGGGTGGGCACGGTCGAAGAACTCGGCCTGGCTCATGACGTGCTTTTCACGGCCCAAGGTGATGCCGGGCTTGGCGAAGAACAAGCTGCGCACGGCGGCCAGTTCGCGCAGTGGGTGACCGCTGCTCTTCTGCTTGCTCTTGTGGCAATCCGCCCACTCGTTGTCGCCGGGCGTGTAGACCACTGGCGTCTTGAACTGCTGGAACTCGTGGAACACCGCGGCATTCCAGCCCG
Source organism: Candidatus Planktophila lacus (assembly GCA_943331345.2). GTDB lineage: Bacteria > Pseudomonadota > Gammaproteobacteria > Steroidobacterales > Steroidobacteraceae > CAIOHZ01. Next base: position 10,730 of record CALQLF020000078.1, read on the forward strand.
GGTTCGAAGTGCTGATAGGCGGCAAGGTGCCGGCGCTGGTGCAAGGCATGCTGCCAGAGTGCAGGTCGCCCACGTGCAGCACGAGGTCGACAGCAGCGTCGGTGTTCACCGAATTGGTGAGCAGGTGGGCGTTGTCGAGCAGGTATTGGCTATACGGCCAGTCGCCGATGGCGGCGATGACAGTCTGGTGGTGTTCTTCACGGTCGTCGGCCAGCGCGGCGGGCGCGGCGAATAACGATCCAGCGAGCGTGGCAGCGAGGGCCAGCGCGATGACGGGTTTCTTCATGGGGGACTCCAAATATCAAGAATCAATAAATGCCAGCACACGCTGGACCCCCGATGTGTCATTTCCTTGACTGAATTGTGACGTAGTTCCTTTTTTATCGTTTTTTACTGAAAAATAAGGGTAAACCCGTAATAAATTAGCGTTTGATCAAGCCTTCCTGCACGGAATTTTCGTTGGTCGGAATGTCTAGCCATAGACCGTCGCGCGCTGTACGCCAATGTTCCGGCCTAACGGCGTCTACGTCACGAAAGAACGCGTGCCTCACCAACGGGTTGGAACTCGGTGGCGTGAAGTGGGTAAAGACCAGTTCACGTACTCCCGCAGCATTGGCGATGGCTGCGGCTTCGGCTGGGGTGGTGTGGTAATCGTTGGTGTCGCCGAGTAGCAGCGATACCTGTCGGTTGCCGCTTTCCCTAGCGACCGCAGACAAAGTGCTAACCAGTGCCTTGGACTGCGCTTCATGTACCAGCACATCGGCACCGCGAGCGGCGTTCGCTATCGAAGACGTGCTGCGCGTATCACCACTGACCACCACGCTGCGTCCACGGTAGTCGAAGCGGTAACCGTAAGCGGGCTTTACCACGCCATGGTCTACCTTGAACGCCGTGATGCGCAGGCCTTCTTGGTCATACACCACGGCCGACTCCGTGCCGGAGAGCGGCCCTTCGGTGCCTACGGAAATAGCTCTGCTCGCGAGAGTGCTCGCCGATAGCGGCAACAAACCCCGGTCACGTGCGTGGTGCGCATGTCGCACCGCTTCATCCTGAGCGTAGGCAGTATTGAAGCCAGCTACTACCTGCTCGACGCCCGGCGGACCATAGACCATGAGCGGTGCTTGGCGGCCTTGCAACCAGGACTGCAGGTTCAGTTCCCCGAGTTCACCGATGTGGTCGGAGTGGAAGTGCGTGAGCAGCACGCCATCGATTTTCGCCAGCGGCAGGCGCCACAGCAGCAGGTTTTCGGTGGATTCGGGCCCGGTATCTACCACGAAGAAACGGCTGCCCGCGAAGACGGCGAGGCAACTTTTGGCGACATGGCGGTCGGGCAGGGGTGACCCGGTGCCGCAGAACACCAAACGAATGGCCGTAGTTGACGGCGGCGGCGGCAATGGCGCGCGCAATTGTCTGGCGGCCACACGGCGCAGTACGGCGTCCTGTGCGCTTGGCGAAAACCAAACGATAGCTGCGGCTGCAGTGACCAACGCCGCTGCACCAACCACTATCCACTGTAATTTTCGCATCGCGCTTCCCCGCACCCGGCAATGCTTGCAGGGTGCGAGGAAGTGCGTATCAGGTCAAGCGCCGGGTCCCCGGGGTGACCCCGGTGCCCGGTCGTCTCGGGGGCGGCCATCGCCGCGCTCCCGGTTACGTTCTTCGCGTGGCGGATTGGTGCCGGGCGGCGGTGTGGTCGGGGCCTCCTGCCTTCGACGGTCGCGTCCTTGTGGCGTTTGGCGGCCGGGCCCTTGGATGGGCGGCGGGATCCGTGGCGATGTCGACGGCGGAGCACTTTGTTGTGGCCGTTCTGGCGGCAGTTGTCGCGGCGTGAATGGTTGCGTCTGCCGTGGTGGCGGTGGAACGGGTGCGGGCACCGTTAGTGGTTCACGGGGACGGTAGCGATAATTGCGTTCGCGCAACCGTTCGCGAACTTCAGGCGAACTCGGATAACGCTCGCGCGGGAACTGCTGTTGGTACACCGGTGGCGGGGCCGGGGGTGGCGCCCGACGTTGGTCCCAACGGTCCCAGCCACGATGGCGCCGCTCCCAACCTTTGCCCCAGCGCAGCGACCA
>CALQLF020000079.1 GCA_943331345.2 Candidatus Planktophila lacus
ATGAAGCAGATGCCGCCCGGTGACCCAAACGCACGCTTGAGCGATGCCAAGCCTGAGACCCACAGCATGCCCGCCCGACCCGGGTCGATGGTACGCGCCATGCGCGAGCAGCGCGGTTGGACACTCGCCGATGTCAGCGAGCGCACAGGGCTCTCGGTCTCCACGCTATCGAAGGTAGAAAACGACAAGCTGTCGCTCACCTATGACAAGCTATCGCGCATCAGCAAAGGGCTGGCCATAGACATCGGGCAACTCTTCGCCGCAGACTCAGCCACAAACGGCGTAGCACCAGCATCGATGCGCGCCTTCTCGGGGCGGCGTAGCGTGTCACGTAGCGGTGAGGGCACCGTCATCGACACGCCGAACTACGGACACATCTACCCGGCCACCGAACTTCTCAACAAGCAGATGGTGCCAATCTTTGGCCAACCCAAGGCGCGCACGCTTGAGGAGTTCGGGGAGCCACTGCGGCATAGTGGCGAGGAGTTCTCAGTGGTAATGGAAGGCGCGGTGCTGTTCCACACAGAGTTGTATGCCCCGGTGCTACTGCAGGCTGGCGACTCGGTGTACTTCGATAGCAGCATGGCGCATGCCTACCTGCGTGTCGGCGACGGTCCCTGTCGCGTACTGACCATCTGCTCGGACGGGCCTTCGTTGGCTGCGGCGGGTTATCCACCGCCGATGGCCGAACTACAGGTCGTCCGCGCGACCTTGTCGCCGGATGCGGCCGCAGACGCTCCGGTGAAACCGACACCCCGATCCAAGAAGCGCAGACCGTAAGACTGTTGGTCGGGGTGCCGCGCGCCCGGCGCTACAGGCTGATGGTTCCGCGCATCACCTCCACGCACTGACCGGCCAGCCACACGCGTACCCCGTCATCGCCGCGCTCGGCTCCAGCATGCAGTACGCTAGGGCGACCGATCTCCGCTCCCATCTGCATCTCGATCCGGTTGCTCGACGCACCTTCGCGCTCCAGCAGCAGGCCCGCTAGCGCGGCCGTGGCACTGCCGCAGGCAGGATCTTCGGTCACGCCATAAAGTGGCCCAAAGACGCGCGATCGCCAGTGATTGCCGTCGCGGGCATACAGGCACAGCATAAAACGACCTTTTGGCCCCAACCAGCGGTCTGCCAAAGCCCGGAAGGCGGTCGCGTCGGGCGCGGCTCGCGGCAACGCCTCACTTGAAACCTCGGCGCACACGCAGTCGAGCCCGACCGAGGCCACGTCGGTGCTCCCGATATCGCCTGCGTCCAATCTGGCACACGCCGCTAGGTCGGCGGCGTCTGGGGCAGCACCAATCCTCAGAGCCTGAGGTGACATAAGACGGCAGATACGTAACTCAGAGCCATCGCGTTCGACGCCGATTTCGACCAGCCCATTGCCTCCTTCGAAGGTCATATGTCCTTGGACATCGCGCCTCTGGGCTGCCAGCAACCAGGCAGTTCCGATGTTCGGATGACCGGCAAAGCCAATCTCAGCGGATGGCGTGAAGATGCGGACTTTTGCGGTATGGCTAGGGTCATCAGGCGGCAACACGAAGGTCGTCTCGCTGAGGTTGAACTCGCTGGCCACGGCTTGCATTGTCGCGGTATCCAGCCCCCGTGCATCAGCGAAGACAGCCAGCGGGTTACCGCCGAAGCGGCGGTTGGTAAAGACGTCTAGGGTAACGTAGTCATAGTCCCTTGCCATCACACAACCCCGCGTCGTTGTTCGGTGCTCAGCGTCGCCGATGCACGCATGATGGCCCGCTGCAGCATCTCGGCAATCTGGTCTGCATCGCTGCGTGTCAGCATCAGCGGAGGCGAGATGCCCACAATGTCGTTAACCGGAAGCGGTCTGGCGAGTAGGCCCTCTTCCATTGCCAACGTCGCAACTTGCGATGAGAACTTCAACGTAGGATCAAGCCGTCTCCGCGGTGGGCCTTCGGCTATGAACTCCACCGCCTGCAGCAGCCCGGCGCCGCGCACATCGCCAACCAACGGGTTGGTAGCCAAGCGCTCGCGCAACTGCTGCATCAGATAGGCACCCACCTCGGCGGCGTTCGCGCAAAGTCCTTCTTCCTCGATGATACGGATGTTCGCCAGGGCCGCAGCAGCGCCGAGCGGGTGAGCCGAGTAGGTGTAGCCATGCGCAAAGAATCCATGCGTCCGTGCGCCGTCCTGCAGCGCCTGCCAGACCTTGGGGCCGACCAGCGAGGCCGACAGCGGCGCATAACCGCTGCTCAAGCCCTTGGCCAGCGTGATCAGGTCAGGCTCGATGCCATAGCCATCGACGGCCAGCATGTGACCTACGCGGCCGAAGGCGGTGATCACCTCGTCGGCGATCAGCAGCACGTCGTACTTGCGAAGCACCGCCTGGATCGCTTCCCAGTAGCCCGGCGGAGGCGGCAGAATGCCGCCGGAGCCGACGACCGGTTCGGCAATAAACGCGCCGACGGTTTCAGGCCCTTCCTCCAAGATGAGCCGTTCCAGTTCGTTGGCGCAGCGCTGCGAGAACGCGCGTGGGTCGGTCTCGGACGCCCAGAAGGCGTCGGGTGCGAGCGTGTGCTTCACCAATGCAAAGGGTAGGTCGAAACCGCTGTGATAGTTCGGCAGCCCAGTCAGGCTGGCCGTCATCGTGGTTGCGCCGTGGTACCCACGCTGGCGAGCGATAATCTTCTTCTTCTGCGGCTTGCCGATAACGTTGTGGTAGTACCAGACGAGTTTGATCTGCGTCTCGTTGGCGTCCGAACCGGACAAGCCGAAGAAGACGCGCTGCATACGTCCGCCGGTGAGCGCTATCAGTTTCTCGGCCAGCATGATGGCTTTCGGGTGCGAGGCGCCAGCGAAGATGTGGTAATACGGCAACTCGCTGGCTTGCTCGGCAATGGCGTCGACAATGGCTTGCCGTCCGTAACCCACGTTGACGCAGTACATGCCAGACATGCCGTCGATGACCGAGCGTCCGCGGGCGTCGGTCACTCGGATACCTGAGGCACTTTGCACAATGCGCTGCCCTGGAACCCTGCCCGCGGCAAAGTCGTCGGCCCGCGTGAACGGGTGCAGCAAGGAATCGCGGTCGAGTTGCTCCAGCGACTGCACTGCAGAGTGGCGATCATCGGTCATGGCGGTCTCCATCAGAAACAATATTTTCCAATTTTGAAATGTAACGGAAAGTTAGCTCGCCTGTCTACTCGAAATGCCTCTAATTCCGCGCTAAAGACGTCAACTAACGGCGTATTTTGCTAGGTATAATTTTCAATAACCGTTTTTCACTTGACCTTTCTGCAACTTTTCGCCAATACTGCGCCATCACTGAAAGGAGGAATCCCATGAACAAGATTGCAGCTCATCGACGTCACTCCCCCGCTGTCCTTGCCATTGCGATGCTCGCCCCATGGTCGACACACGCCCAGCAGGGCGCGCCGGTACAAACGGCACCTGCCAGCGGCCAAGCGGCGTCCGATACCCCCAGCGAACAACGGGTGGAAGTTGTGGAAGTTACTGCGCTGAAAACGCGTCAGAACCTGCAAGATGTGCCAGCATCGGTGACCGCGCTTAGCGCCGATGACCTGGCCCGCTCAGGCATCGTGAATTCGGCCGACCTGCAGCAGCGGGTGCCAGGCTTGAGCCTTTCCTCCGGTGGACGCGAGACGAACCTAGCGATCCGTGGTGTCTCCAACAACGTCCGCAGCATAGGCGCCGATCCCTCGAATGCCGTTCATTTGGATGGTGTTTACCTGCCGCGGTCTAGCATGGTGCTGACCGAATTTTTTGATCTGCAGCGCGTCGAAGTGCTTAAGGGTCCGGAAGGCACCCTATACGGCCGCAACGCCACCGGCGGTGCCATCAACGTGGTGACACGCACACCCAGCGCTCAGTCGAGTGCCGAGGGTTTTGTGGGCTTCGGCTCGCGTGGGTTAGCTCGCGCGCAGTTTGCCGCCGGTGGTGGCACAGATAATGTGGCCGGTCGCATTGCAGTTGCCTACACCAAGGATGACGGCTATACACGCAACTTAAGCACCGGCAAGGGCTTGGACACCAACGACTTCAAGGCCGTTCGTGGCCAGCTACGCGTTGCTCTGGGAGCGAAGGCGGATCTCACACTGCTGGCGCAAGCTTCTGACGACAAGGGAAACATCGGCTACGGCGTGTCCACCGATACCTCGAAGACCGGGCCTCTGTACCCGTATTCGCTGGGTGACCCCGACTATCGCCTAACCGCGGCAGATCAGCGCACCGACGCCCGCCACATTCGTCTCGACTCACCGGTCACCAGTTCCCGCAAGACCCGCGTGCTGGCGGCCACCGTCAACTGGGACTTGGGCGCCGTCGGCTTCAAGTCCATTACCGGATTCACGAACTTCAAGAGCGCGGACCGCAACGACGTTGACTGGACCGGCGCACTGCTAGAGACCCAGGACACCACCACGGATGTCAAGTCCACCTCGCAGGAGTTCCAACTCTACAGCCAGGGCGATCAGCGACTGGAATGGACCGCGGGAGTATTCCTCTACCATGACAAGGGCACAGAGACACTGGACTGGAAGCTCTACGGCCCGGTTAACTGCGGCGCGCCGGGCAGTTGCTACTTCGCACGCCAGACCGTGAAGAGCACCGGTCGGTCAGAAGCGGTCTTCGGCCAGATGACCTATCACTTCACGAGTGAATGGTCCGCTCTGCTGGGTGCGCGCTATAACCGTGACGCAAAGGATGGCGAGGCGACCAACCGGCGGTCCGGCGCAAACTTCGCGCGCGACGTGAGCTTTACTTCATTCACGCCGAAAGCGCAATTGCAGTGGACGCCCTCAAAGAGACTGATGACTTACGCTGGCGTTTCCAAGGGTTTCAAGAGTGGCGGCTTCAACTTTGGGCGGGGCGGCATCGAGAGGTATGAGCCGGAAGGTATCGTGGCTACTGAGATCGGCGTCCGCAGCACCTTGCTGGATGGCGCACTGTCGCTGAATGCTTCCGCCTTCAACTATGACTACAAGGACGTGCAACTGCGCACGGCTATTCTGGACGCCGTGTCTGGGAATTTCGTAGTCAGCGTCAACAATGCCTCCAAAGCCAAGGTGAAAGGTATCGAACTGAATGCCGATCTCACGTTCGATGGCGGCTTAAGCGGCGGCTTATCGGCCGCCTACATCGACAGCGAGTTGCAGAACTACGTATCGCCATCTACGCGCCGGGACCTCAGCGGCCTGCCAATGCCCTTGACGCCTGAGACGAGCGGCTCGGTCTGGCTGGACCACAGCCTCGCGATGGCCGGAGGCCAACTGCGCAGCCACCTCGAATATAACTACCGCAGCGGCGTAATCTTCCCGTTGACACTGGACCAGACCAACAACAAGGGGGAGGCCTACGGACTGGTCAATGCTACGGTCCGCTGGACAGCTCCGAACGACACTTGGTATGTGCAGGGGGCTGTGCTCAACGCCACTGATAAGCTCTATCGCACGATGCGCGCCGACTACATTTTCGGCAGCGTCGTGGAGAGCTTTGGGGCACCACGTACCTATGAGGTTCGAGTGGGCTTCAAGTACTGACTGGAACGGTTTCAATCTTCGCCACTAATCAACAAACCCCAACCGACAACGGTTGGGGTTTTTTGCTCTTCCACACGAGCCTCTCGTTCGAAATTTACCCGGCAAAGATCAGGCTTTGAGCTGAACCGTCAACGGTTTGGGGCGCCGGCGAGTGACCACGGCAGCAGCATTAGTGAAAGTGCCAAGACAGAACCAATCAGCACCAACGGCAACAGGTTACGGCGTAGCCGACCGGCCGACCAATAGCCAAAAGTCAGCAACCCGAGCACGATAAGCGTGCGAAACAGTGCGCCGCCGTCAATAGGTTCCCCATTTGGCGCGAGCAACGGCCCGCCCAACCACAGAAAAAAGAACATGACGATGCGATAGACCGGCGCCGATTCCAAGAGCATGAAGGCGAGGAACATCGAATCGGCGTGCAGAACCCGGTCACCGCGCCGAAGCCCGACGAGCGCTCGAACGATAGCGTAGAGAATCATGACCGGCAGCACAGTAAACATGACGTGATTGAACGGCGTGTGGATGACAGCCAAGCTCAACGCCAAGGCAAAAAAGAGAAATACGGGCAACAATGTACCGAGAACAAGCGGCCCGAGAACCCTGTAAACCGCTACGGCTCTTGCCGACGGCACCTCGCGATGCGCTAAGACGAATTGAGCGAACATCGCTGCGGCCAACGCGAGTGCCGCTGCCGCATGCCAAGCAATCAACGTATACGACACAATACTGAACCCGAGTAAAGACACCACGGAATCCGGCAGGTGATTCATGGCGGCATGCCCGCCCCACGTGCCGTGCAGGACATGGGTGGAAATGGATGGGATGAATACCAAATTGGCGATGAACGCAAAACAGATTAGCCGGAACTGGGTTCTGCTTAAGGCCAAGGTCTGTTTCGTCAACATCGTTCCACTCCAATACGACTGCCTGCCGGACAAGAAGACAAGCGACTGCATCCAAAGGTAGCAGGAAGCCTCTCAGCAATCAGGGAGAGTCTAGGCGCCTTGCCAGGCCTCGCCATGAGGGTAACATTGCGGGTAACTCTGGTTTTTCTGATAATCCTTACCGGATAGTTACCCTCATGGCACGCACCAATCGTCGCTTCGAAAAATTCCCCCGGAACCCAGCCATCCGAGCGGCGTTCACTTCGCTTAAACGACAAATGCTCGTAGCACTCCTCGCTCTGGCCGCCGGTGCATCCACGGCCACTGCCGCGCCGACGCCGCCGGACCTCATCGTTCTTGGTTCGCGCATTGAAACTGTCGAATCTGCTCCCGCCGGCGCAAAACCGGTCGAGGCCTTCGCCGTCACGGCCGGCAAGTTTTCGTTCGTAGGCTCGGCCGCCGAGGCGCTGCGCTTGGCTGGCCCTAAGACTCGTGTCGAACGTCTTGGCGACCGCCGCATCCTGCCCGGATTGGTCGATACACACGTCCACGCCACACGCATCATCGAGCTGAACACCTGCGATCTGCACAACGAGGGCCACGCGCTCGCGCAGATTGCCGATGTGGTACGCGAATGCCTTACCCGCTTCCGCAAGCAGCCAGGCGAATGGCTTCGCGTAGCCCAGTGGGCCGTTTACAGCGGCAACGAGCCAGACGCGCAGCACCCGACGCTACGCGCCGCGCTGGATCTCGCCGCGCCGAACAACCCTGTGCAACTGATGGGCACCGACGGCCACCGCGGGGCGTTCAATTCGACTGCACTGCGTCTGACCCACACGCCAGACGGCGAGATTATTGGCCTTAGTCGCGCCACGCTGGCCGGGCCACTGGCGCACTACCGTCCTCTGGTGGATGTGGGTGCCGATGGCGAACCCACCGGCGGAGTCAACGAGGAAGCCAAACTCCTAGTGCTACCACTGCACCTGCAGGGCCAGGACCTCTCCGAGGTCACCCGCGAGCCGGGCCGGGTCACGAAGCGCCTGAACTCCGTCGGCATCACGGCATTCCAGGACCCTTCCGTCCCGGCGACGTCCTATGCCATCTACGACAAGATGCAGGCGCAAGGAGAACTGACGGCGCACGCCTCGCTGGCGACTTTGCAGGATCTCGACGGCGCGAAGCGTCGCGACGGCAGCGTCGACTGGGACGCACTGGTAACTGAGGCCGTGGGCTTCCGCGAGCGCTACCGAGACAACCCTCTCATCCGTGCGGACACGGTCAAGCTGTTCGCGGACGGTGTGCTCGAGGGCAACCCCTTGGGATCCCCGCCGACACTGCCGAATTCGCCATCACTGACACCTTATCTGCAGCCAGTGTTCGGCAAAGATGAGCGCGGCCGCGCGACCTTCAATGGGCAATACCAAGACCCGCAGGCGCCGGAGTGCCGCGCCATCGCCGCGCCCCCGCAGTGCGCCGTCTCTTCCGGCCGTCTGCAACACGAACGCGCGACCATCATGGAATACTCGCGGCGGATGCACCAAGCGGGCTTCACACTGCACATCCACGCCATCAGCGATGCCGCCGTGCGAACTGCGCTGGATGCCATCGAGGCCGCGCGCGCTGACGACAAGCCCGGCACCGCGCGCCGCGCGGACACACTGGCCCACGTGCAACTAGTACACCCGGACGACATTCCGCGTATCGGCCGCAATCAAGTATTTCTGGCCATGACCTACGCGTGGATCTACACCGACAAGGAATACGATCTCTCGGTCATTCCGTTCATCCAACGCGTTCGGGACGACAGCTTCAAGGCCCTGCACGAACCCAACAGCTACTACGAACGGCAGGCCTACCCCACCCGCTCGATGATGCTGGCCGGCGGCGTACTGACCGGCGGCTCTGATGCGCCCGTAGAGTCCCGCGACCCGCGCCCCTTCGTGAACATGGAAATTGCGGTGCTTCGCGCGCGGGGTGGCACGCCGCCCCTTGGCCAACCCGAGGCCATCAGCATCGGTGATGCACTACGGGCCTACACCATCAACGGTGCGCGCTCACTCGGCCGCGAGGCCGAGTTCGGTTCGATTGCCGTCGGCAAATCTGCGGACTTCATCGTGCTGGACCGGGACATCCTCAGCATCCCTGCGAACGAAATTGGCGGGACGCGCGTGCTGCAAACCTGGTTTCAAGGCACAGAGGTATTCACAGCCAAGTAGACCGCTTGAATGCGTAGCTGCACCAAACAACGGACGAATAACCATGACAACTGCTTCGAGTGGACTTCGCCCCGCGCCGGCATTGGCAATCCTCATCAACGGGCCGAGTTCATCGGGCAAATCCACCCTCTGCCGCGCCTTGCATGACCGCCTGACAGACTTGGCGGACGGCGACCCCGCTGCGGCCTTTGCACGCGTGGCCTACGACGATTTGGGGGCGCTCATTCCAGATAGGCTGTTTCCTATCAGCTTCGTGAAAATGCAGAAAGAGACGGACCTTGGCCGTCTCGCTTCCCGCGTACCTTTCGATGGTCGCGCCAGTTGGGAATACGTGGACGACAGTCACACCGAAGGCAAACACGGTGGCAGCCCGCGAACACGTGTTGTCTTGAACTCTCACGGTGAACGCCTATTGAAAGGCTTGCACCGTAGCTGGGGTGCGCATCTGCAACTGGGTACGCATTTGGTCATCGATCACTTCATTCAGAACTCAGAGTGGTACGAGGACCTGTCAGGTGTCCTGAAGCAAAGTGGCGCCCGGGTTTTCAGCGTCGGCGTTTTCTGTTCCCTAGCCGAACTCGAGCGCCGTGAATCTTCGCGGGCCGATGGCAAAACCGAAGGGCGGCCGCCAGGCCTGGCGCGCCGGAGCGATGAACTCTGTCACGCCCATCCGCTGGTCTATGACTTGACCGTGCAGACCGACACCGAGAGCACCGCACAAACGGTTTCCCGTATCATCGCGGCGCTTACAGACTGAGGTGCGCGGATTGCGAACGGAACGGATGGGTGAAAACAACCCCAATCACTCTAGCTGGGGTTTTTTATCGGGCGGGTCGCCTAGGCAGTGTTTCCAGCTACTTCATGGCTGCGCGGAATGACAGTCACTCTGGCCGAAGGAATGTCTTGTTCCAAGCCTGACCGCAGTTTATCTACCGTCGTCTGAATTTCACGGATGGACTGTTGCGGATGGAACCCGAGAAATATATCGATGAAGATCGTCGACCCTGAGCAACGCGAGCGCACACCGTCAAGGTTCAAATAACAGTCGAAATTCCGGACCAAATGTTGGTTAATGATGACCTGCAACGGTTCGGATATGGCCTGATCTACGAGGTCCCGAAAGGAATAACGCACGATTTTCCGCGCATGGTAGGCAGCGAACCCGCCGAGCACCAGGGCCGTGAAAACATCCAAGTAAACCACCCAGGCCGCGTGAAAGACCAAGGAAACACTCAAGGTAAAGCAAGCCATAGCGCCGACCAAGGCAGCATTTAGTGTGGCCCGACCGAAGGTGTCGAGGAGTTGCGAGGGATTACGGCGATTTTCTTGCCGAGCCTGCCACCAAATCCAGGTGTCGGAAATACAGAAAGCCGCAGCAACGAATAACCCAATGCGGACGCCAACGCCAGTGACGGGCTGAGGGTTATAAAACGCCTGAATCACTTGCAGCCCGAGCCCCGCCAGACCCAGAAACATCACCACCCCCACCACAAGACTGCCAAGGTTTTCTATTTTCCCAGGGCCGTAATCCAACGCCGCCCAGCGCCGGTTACTGGCCATGCGCATGGCGCCGAAAACGACGGCGTCGACACTGAGCTCCAAGAAGGCATTAAGCAGGTCCGCTCTGACGGTCAAGGAATCGCTGGTGAGAGAGGCAACCGCACAACCCACGACCGCCACGGCAGCCACCGACAGGCTGAGTAGCGTTAATTTCTGACCACGCGATGTGTCCGCCTCAGTTTCCATAGCATCAGCTGCCTAACTACAAAACCCCGACCCACCCGAACGCCAGTATTGCGGACATTTCAGCGAAACTTGCAAAGATCTTGATGTAATTCCGGAAAATCGTGGCGGAAAATCATGGGGGAACCTTGCTCCATTACAGCACATTCAATGCCCCGAAAGTCCCAACGCCCCGGGCCTGCGCCTTTACAATTGCATCCATGAACTGGCTCTATCTCGCTATCGCCATCCTCTCCGAGGTCGTCGCTACTTCCGCCCTGAAGGCTTCAGCGGGCTTCACTCGGCTCTACCCGTCCATTCTGGTCGTGGGGGGCTACGCCCTAGCGTTCTATTTCCTCTCGCTTACGCTGCGGGTCATTCCGGTGGGCGTCGCATATGCCATTTGGTCGGGTGTCGGCGTGGTGTTGGTTTGTCTGCTGGGCTGGCTGCTCTACGGCCAGAAACTCGATATCGCTGCCGGTATCGGCATCGCACTCATCGTCGCCGGGGTGGTGGTGCTTAACGCCTTTTCCACCACCCCCTCCCATGAGTAGCTAGTTCAACTCTGCTGGACCGCCGCGGAATCGCGCTCGGGCGTCCACCGGCCCAACACCATTGCTGCGGCCACCGCCACCAACAGCATGGCGATACTGGTATTCATGGCCAATCCGTAGTCGCCTGCCGAATCCCGGAGGCGGCCGATGACCACTGGGCTGATGCCGAACGCCAATGCGTAGACGCTGTAAAACCAACCATAAATAGCACCGAACGCGCGTTGTCCGAACAGGCGGGCCGTCAAAAAGGCGAGCATGTCGAGTTCGGCACCCAGCAGCAGCCCAATCAACACTACCCCCACAATGGCAAAGGCCAACCCGCCGAATTTGAGTACCAGAATTCCCAGGATGCCGAGGCCGATGACGACCACAGCAACGCGGTGCGGCGAAAAGCGGTCCAGACAAAGCCCGATGCAGAGGCGACCCACTACCGAGGCGATCCCGATCAGGGACGTGATGCCCGCCGCGGTGGCCGGTGCCGCACCGAGATCGCGGAACATGGGTACCAGATGGACCATCAATCCACCGATACCGAGCGCCATGGTGACCGAGAGCGCCGACATGGACCAAAAGGCGGCAGTCTTGCGCGCCGCCTGCATCGTCAATCCCGCGGTGACAACTGTTGCCGTGGCCTTCGCGGCTTCACCACGCTCGGTAGCCCTGAACCCGAAATAAACCACCGGAGCGGCAACCAACGCGATCATCGCCAGAACCCCATAGGCGGTCCGCCAACCCGATTGCGCCACGACGGCAGTCACCAAGTTCGGAATCCAAAAACCCACCAGCCCCGCGCCGGTGAGTGAAATTCCCAAGGCTAGCCCGCGTTGTCGATCAAACGCCGCGCTAATCGGTCGCACCAGCACGATGGGCGTGGAACCAGCGCCAGCGAGCGCGATAACGAAATAGAAGGTCCACAGGCCAGCAAGCGAATGCAGCGAGTTCGCCATGATGAGCAGCAGCGCCGCAAAACCGACCAAGCTTAACGACCCGACTACCGCCGCACCCCAGCGGTCGCACGCCAACCCGATTATTGGGCCTGCGAGAAAAAGACCGAAGGTAAGCAGAGTGGCAGCCAGAGAAATATCTCCCCTCGCCCAGCCAAACTCGCTCTCCAGCGGACCAATGAAAGACCCAATGCTGTAGAGCATCACCGCGTTCATGCTCGCCGACAGGCCGATAGCAGCGCTGAGGATGAGCAAGAGGCGCCCGCGAAACTCGTTCCCGCGAGAGATTCCCCCTGCCGACGGTTCAGTCGTCGTGTTCATTTTGTAGTCCTAATTGTTAAACATCCATGTCAACATAAACGTCAACGAGCTGGATGGCAACCTTGGGCGCACCTTCGGGTTCACCGAGAGAACAAAAACGGTCTCGCGAGCCGACTTGCGCGCTACATGCCGTGGGGCTGACAATGCCGTTCATTCGGTATTTCCGGGGCTCCCCGGAACCACAATCAAGTCGGAGAAACGACCATGCCAACGACCCGGTCCCTCACGCTCGCCACATCCGTAGTTCTCACGCTTGCTCTCGGCGGTTGCGCCAAGGAAGAGGCGCCGGCCAACGATGCCGCCGGCACCATGGTGGACGTGAAGCGGGGCGAAGGGCCTGCGGCTGGCTCATCCCGTTGGTACGACTC
>CALQLF020000080.1 GCA_943331345.2 Candidatus Planktophila lacus
CCCAAGGGTCCATAACAACGACCTGAGCGCCCCATAAATTTAATTCCTTCACCAAGTCGGCAACCTTGCTGTTACGAATATCGGGGCAGTTTTCCTTAAAGGTGATGCCCATCACCCCCACAGTGGCGCGAGGCACATCCATTCCGCTTTGCAGCATGCGCTTGATTACGTTTCGTGCTGCATATCGCGCCATGTTGTCGTTGATTCGACGACCGGCCAAAATAACTTGGGGATTATATCCAAGCTCTTCGGCTTTATGAGTAAGATAGTACGGATCGACACCGATGCAGTGTCCGCCCACCATACCGGGACGAAACGGCAAAAAATTCCATTTACTGCCGGCCGCCTCAAGAACCTCAATTGTATCAATTCCAATTCTTTCGAAAATAACTGACAACTCGTTGACGAACGCAATATTCAGGTCGCGCTGACTGTTTTCGATAACTTTTGCGGCTTCGGCTACTTTGAGGCTACTAGCTCTGTGAGTACCGGCGGTAATAATTTCTTTATAGAGATCATCAACCGCTTGGCCTGCTTCAGGCGTGCTGCCACTGGTGATTTTTTTTATGGTCGTCAAGGTATTTATCTTATCGCCAGGATTTATGCGCTCCGGGCTATAACCGCAGAAGAAATCCTTGTTGAACCTCAGGCCGCTTTCCCGTTCCAAAACGGGAACACAGACTTCCTCGGTGGCTCCTGGATAAACGGTGGACTCGTAAATCACTAAATCACCATTTTTTAGCACTCGCCCGACAGTTGCGCTTGCTTTTAACAGCGGCGTCATATCGGGACGATTAACGTCATCAACAGGGGTAGGCACCGTGACGATGAATATTTTTGCTTGACGCAAATCATCCGGATTCGCAGTATATTTCAAATAACGGGCTTGCGCTAATTCTTCCGTACTGCACTCAAGAGTGTGATCGTGAAACGCTTGAAGTTCGGAAATACGTGAAACGTTGATATCAAACCCAATTACGGGACGTATTTTGCCGAACTCAACTGCCAAGGGTAGGCCTACGTAGCCGAGACCGATGACAGCTATTGATTTAGCTTGCATATCCATTTCAAACTCACTTTTACTTAAAGCTTTAAGAACGCGGACTTTCAGGCACCACCTGTGACTACGAGTCAGCACATAGCACACACTGTCAACCTGCCTAGGCGAATATGAAAATTTCGATTTTCGCCATAGCCATCCAAGTCTTTCTGATATTCGTCTATTAAATCGACAAAAAAACCACCCTACATGATAATTAATTTATGGCATCAAGCGAAGGTTTTTTTGCGACTTCTTACTTAGGCTACACGATTAAACTATTTAATTTAATAAAATCTTCGAAATCTCTTTAACGAGAGATAGCGCGCGGCGAACTAAATATTTGATAACCATTCGAAATTCTCTAATTTTCAGAATTGGAAATTTCCCGAGCCTCAATATTTTTAAAAAAAACCAAGTTACCGTAGATGGTCATTGAAACGAGGGGATATCGCCCAAACGAAGAGTTACCTTTCGGCGCATATTAGAAAGATTCGGGAGCAATTTTCTTCCTACGCTGCGGGGCGAAGCGAGCTTACTCCCTTCCACCGGTCAGTGACTTTTCACTCCTCTACCTCAACAACCTCTCCAACTCCGTGACAATTCGCTCGCCGGTGTGGCCGTCCCATAGGGCGGGGATGCCGCCACGCTTCCAAGTGCCGGCGAATACCTTGTCCAGCGCTGGGGCTATGCGGGCCGGGTCGGTACCTATCAGTTCATTGGTGCCGGTGGTGATGGTCTCGGGGCGCTCGGTGCTATCGCGCAGCGTCAGGCAGGGAACGCCCATCACGGTGGTTTCTTCGGTGATTCCCCCAGAGTCCGTCACCACAGCCTTGGCATGCTTCACCAGGTAGTTGAATTCCAGGTAGGGCTGCGGGTCCACGAGGCGCAGGTTCGGAGGTAAGTCCGCCACTTCACGGAGCGTCTTTGCGGTACGCGGGTGCACGGGGAACACCACGGGCAAGCCGCGGGTGGCAGTGCCGATGGCCCGCAGTAACAAGTTGAACGAATTGGTGGCGTCAACATTGGAGGGCCGGTGCAGGGTGGTGACGAAATACTCCCCTGGCTGCAAGCCCAACTCATCCCAGAAAGGCGGCCGGCGCAGGCGGTCCATGTTCGCCAGCAGCGTGTCGATCATGGTGTTGCCGACGAAGAAGATTCGGTCATCAGAGATGCCGGCCTTCCGCAAATTCGCATTCGCTACATCGCTGGTGGTGAAGAACCAGTTGGTAATGGCGTCCGTGACCATACGATTAATTTCTTCGGGCATGGTCCAGTCGCCGGAACGAATGCCCGCCTCCACGTGCGCCACCGGAATCCGCAACTTCTGGGCGGCAATGGCACAGGCCATGGTGGACGTAACATCCCCGACCACTAGGCACAGCCGGCTAGGCGAATCCAGTAAAAGCCGTTCATAACGCGTAAGGATGGCGGCCGTCTGCTCGGCCTGAGAGCCCGAGCCGACTTCGAGGTTCACATCGGGCTCGGGGATTCCGAGCTGCGTAAAGAAATCGCCGGACATCTTTGCGTCGTAGTGCTGACCAGTGTGCACCAGCCGATAACGGAGTGCGCCGCCTGCCAACTTCCGTGCTTCAAGTGCACGGATGATGGGCGATATCTTCATGAAGTTCGGGCGAGCGCCCGCGATGATGTCGATGATCGTCATAGCGTCGTCGCCCTTCCGGCAGTGTTTAAAAGAACCTCAGACAGCTTTGCAGCCAGTGCATCACGCGAATACTGCGGTGCAGCCAACCTAGCCTGGCGACGGAGCTGCGTCATCTGCAACTCATTAGAGGCCAACCCGGCAATTTTATCTGCCATTTCCTGTGGATTCTCCGGCGGTACGGCCACCCCCGCGCCGTTGTCGACCACCATGCGTACCGCCTCGCCTTCGGGAATCGACATTAGGATAGGCACGCCCATCGCCATCGATTCAAAGATCTTGGAAGGGATGACGGTAGAAAACACGGGGTTGTTCTTTAGCGGCACTAACGTCAGGTCGCACAGGCTCCACAGGCGCGGCATCATTTCCTTGGGTTGCCGGGGAATAAGCCGAACATTACTCAGCTTCTGTTCCTGCACAATTCGCTCAACCCGTTCCCGGTCTGCACCGCTGCCAGCGAAAATGAAAACAATGTCGTCACGGTGCTGCAACAATCGGGCAGCCTCAAGGACAGACGGTAACGCGTGCGCCATGCCATGGGTTCCGAGGTAGCCGGCGACAAATTTCCCCTCCAGCCCGAACCTCTGCTCAAGCTCAGTATCCCGCGGGCGCGGCTCGTACTTCGAAAGGTCCACGCCATTGATCACTACATGAATCTTTTTGGCCGGAATACCACGACGAACCAGGTCTTCCTTGAAGCTTTCTGTTACAGGTACGATGGCATCGGCGCGGCCATACAAAAAAAGTTCAAGTTTTTCCAGCCAACGAAGCACCAGGCTGCGCTTCATGGCACCAACCGCCTCGATGGAGGCCGGCCATAAATCTCGCAATTCGAATACAAAGGGTAGGCGCCGCACGGCGGACAAAGCCCAGCCGCCAACAGCACAAAAGAACTGGGGCGAGGTAGCTACCACCACGTCTGGACGCAGCTGGAATAACCCCGCAACGAAACTGGTCACCATAAAACTCAGGTAATCCAGTGTCCGCTTCAGGAAGCCTTCGTTCGCCGTGATATAGGTCTTCACCCGCACGACGCGGATACCGTCCAAGTGTTCCACGCTATACCAGCGGTTTCGGTATCCGGGAAAGAGTTTTCCCTCCGGAAAATTTGGTGCGCCGGTAATCACCGTCACTTGGTGTCCCGCCCGCACCCACCGAACCGCATGCTCATGGAGCCGAGTGGCTGGAGCGTTACCTTCCGGCGGGAAGTTGTCGGAGAGAAACAAAATCTTCATTGCTACGCGTTCCATCTAACAACACACCGGCATTTCTTGCCGGTGAAACGAATAGAAATCACATCGATTGCTATATTTTCGCCAAAACCCCGTGCCCAAATGCTGCGTTCCAGCGAAAGTACCCCGGTGGTAGACACCTGCACACAAAGTTCATCTGAAACAAGCTCCACACCAAAACCCGCCTGCCGAACGATCCAACCGGGCGCAACATGTAGCCGTGCTTCGGCCGTCTTGAACTGGCCATCGAGCTGGTCGTCAATAACCAACTCGCCTGGTTTTAACGACCAGGTACGCTGGTGTCGAACCGGCCTGCCTAACACGTGGAAACCAAGGAATGAGCCTGTCAGACTCCCAGCGGAATCATCAGCGTCGAAACTTGCGTGCACTTCCTTGACGCGACGCCCCAGCCGGAAGCTGCTCCAAACTTCGCTAGAGTCGGCCCCATCCAAGCAAACGGTATTGTGAGCACTGGTACCCCTTTGCCGGAGGCGCTCAGCGCAAGCCTCATAGGTGGAAGTACCGCCGTTAACGAAGAGACGGCGGCCTCCCAGAGACATTTCAAAAGACAGCGCATCGGCGTGAGCGTGGCCGGGAATGTAGTCGGGACCTGCACGCCCCACATCAGCCAACACCACGGCTCCACCGGCCCCGCCGGCAACTAACCGGGCATAGCCCGAATCTGGCCACAGACGGACAGCCACCGGACTGTCGGCAGCAGACGCCACCTTCTCCACAAATCCCAAGCGAGCGGCATACGCCATCAACCCAGCGAGATTAGTCCCTTCTCCCAGTGCGGTGTCGTTGAACTGCCCCGGCAAGCCGTCCGGGTGCGTGAGCGCTCGCAAGAAATCAAGCAATCCAGGAACACGGGCGCGAAGCGCTGAAACCAGTTCACCCGCGACCATATCCGGGTATGCCTTCGAAAGTGCGAGAAGGTCCAGAACATCTTCGGTAAACACTGCGTGGTACATGGGGCTCAGTTCAAAGTGCCCGCCGTCACTTAGCGTTTGTTCAACTAACTCGCGAAGCAACAGGCGCGCTCCCGTCGCTCGCCATCTCGTGGCCTCTGGCGCATCTAGGAAGACGCCGGCAAATAAAAGAGCCTTGGCGTTCGCCCACAGATGGTTACCCAACAGGTGGTGTTCCAATCGCTTGGAAAGCCAAGCGGCTTGCTGCGCCAAGCTACTAACGGCAGAGACACCCAGCCCCACTCCGCCCGATGCACGGCAGTGCCAGTGCCAGCGAATCCAGTTCACTATTCTCAACGAGGTCGGGTATGGCTCCCAAGCTGTGCCGCCACGCCCCGGACCTTCCAGCGGGTTCTCCCGAATCCAACGGGCAACCCATTCGATAGCGTCACCTTCGGAAAGGCTCGGAGCGAGTAAGCCGTCAAAATAGTGGAGTTGATAGCGCCACAGCCGGGGAATAGCGGCACTATCCCAACCTACCCGAGAGAGCTGGTGGGTGACGTGGAGAAAGGTGAAAGTGTCCGGTGGCACGAACGAACCGGGACGAGCCATTCCCTCTGCCGATACGCCCGACATCGGTCGCGTTGTCGCCGCTTCAACGCGAGGCGCAGCGGGGCGACAGAACATGAACCACGGCCGCGCATACCACTGCACCGGACGAAGCCAGCGCAGGGTATGAAACAAACGAAACGATTGGTGGACAAGCCCCACGGCTTAAGAGGAAGCCCGAGCGTGTCCGGCAGCCTCGATGGTGACGCGCGCCACCTCCAACAGCTCTTCAACAGGAATGGGCGGAACGCCAGTACGCACTGCCTCCAGAAAAGCGGCGGCACAAGCGCGCTGACCTTTGTCTTGGCGCCAGAGATTCATGCGAGAAAACCCTGACCAACCCCACCCACGAAGTTTCCGGAAGTTGTCCAGCTGAAGCACCCGACCCGAGGCAAATACCTCGATGCGCTCTTTGGGGAACGCCTTGCTGCCGCTAGCAAAATAATGAACCGTGCCGACGGAACCGTCTGCAAACGACAACTGCAAGCTAAAAGTGTCACGGGTAGCGCTGTTCATTTCGGTACGCTGCCAACCGGTGATGGGGGCGGCCGCCAAGTAGCGAAGCAAATCGATGAAATGACAGCCTTCACCCACCAAGCGTCCGCCGCCGGTTGCAGGGTCTTGTGTCCAATGGTCCGCCGGGATAGAGCCTGCATTCACAGTCATCACAAACGCCTTCGGCCCGGGCGCAGAGGCCAGCAGAGTGCGCATTTTCTGCATATGGGGTGCAAAGCGCCGATTGAACCCAACCATTAATACAGGAGTACCGGAACCAGGCAAACTACTTAAAGCTTCCTCGAGCTCCCGAAGTTGGTCCAACGTGATGCACAACGGCTTTTCAACAAAGACGTGCTTGCCTGAACGCAGACCTTGACCAATGAAGCCGGCATGGCTGTCGTGCTGGGTGGTAACGACAATGGCCTGAGTAGCCTGGTCAGTAAAAAGCCGCTTCGTATCCGTAGTGGTTTCGTCAAAGCCGAACTTACGCCCGGCATGCAAGCCGCTAACACCGGCACTAGATGCCACACTGCGCAAGTGAGCACCGGCTTCACGAAAAGCAGGAATTAAAACGGACGTCGCGTAATTTCCGGAGCCGATGAAGCTCACTGCGACCTTCCCAGAGTGGGTCGCGGGAACCGAGTCAGATTTAGTGCGCAACCTCACCGTCCGCGCCTGAGGGCTTATCTCCAAACCGGGATACTTGAGAAGAATTCCCAGCGAAGGAGCAGAACCGCCTACCAATTCGTAAGCCTTGTCGGCCTCGTCTATACCAAAGCGGTGCGAGATGAGAGGTTTCACATCCAGACGACCGTCCGACATCATGTCCAGGACAGCCTCGAAGTTGCGCTGTTCAGTCCAGCGAACAAAGCCCAAGGGATAATCGTGCCCCTTTTCCTCGTAATTGGGGTCGTAACGACCAGGACCATAGGATGCAGAGACTTGGAAAGTCAGCTCTTTCTTGAAGAAGTCGTCACGTGAGAGCTCTAGGCCTGTGACGCCGACAAGCACAATGCGCCCACGCTTGCGGCACATCAGCGCGGCCTGGTGCATGGGCTCGCTGCTCTTGGTGGCGGCCGTAACTATCACGGCATCCACGCCCCGACCACGCGAAAAAACATCGGCAGCCTTCAGCGGATCCTGCCCAGCGGCCAAATCGACCACCTCCGCCCCAAAGTGCCGGGCAAGCTCCAGCTTCGACTTATCAAAGTCGAGACCCAGCACCCTGCAGCCGTTAGCTCGCAAGAGCTGCACCGTCATAAGTCCAACCAAGCCGAGGCCGGTAACCACGACGCATTCACCTAGCGTGGGCTGAACCAAGCGGATGCCTTGCAGCGCAATGGCTCCCAAAACCGTAAACGCAGCCTCCTCGTCGGATACGGGTTCGGG
This sequence comes from Candidatus Planktophila lacus, assembly GCA_943331345.2. GTDB lineage: Bacteria > Pseudomonadota > Gammaproteobacteria > Steroidobacterales > Steroidobacteraceae > CAIOHZ01. The sequence goes on from CALQLF020000080.1 coordinate 7,342, forward strand.
AATCCGGGCACAAAGATTGACGGGAACACTAACTACTTCGGCGTGTTTACCATTACTAATGACGCGGACACCCGGCACGAACTCGGCAACACCAGCACCAATTTCCGCTACGACTCCCACATGGCAGTATCCGAGAGGCAATGGCTGATCGAGTTTGTTAAAGACAGCCTCAAGAGTAGGCTGGAGACCGTCGCTCTTGATCTTATCTAGCACCATGCGCACCTTGTCAGGTTGCTGCCGGGCCTTCTCAATCCAACTAGCCTTGCCAAACTCCACCATCATGCGCTCGGTACCCGCAGAAACCAGCGTATGCGAAGTTTGAATTAACAATTGCCCACGCTTGATAGCAGGAATGGGCAATTGCGCCACTTCGGTGGCACCTGTTTTTAGGGATTGAAGGATTTGCTTCACTTTAATATCTGGTTTTCGTCAGCATAAACGTGGACGTGATCGTCAATAAACCGCCGGCACCAGAGTTCGATACACACTAAGGAAAGCAGCGTATGGCTCGCATCGACCCTGCCCGCATCGTTGGCAGCGATGAGCCTCTGCACGGCATTTGAATCGAATAGACCGCGGCGACGAAGACTTTTTTCTCCAAGGATTTCCCCCAGCCAATCACGCAATTCAACCCGTAACCAACGGCGTAGAGGCGCTCCAAAGCCTGTCTTTGGGCGGTAGATTACATCGCGCGGGAGATAAGGTTCCATGGCTTTTTTTAGCACCCATTTGCCTTGACTACCACGCTGCTTAAATTTGGTCGGAATCTGATGAGCGAATTCCACCAGATCCAGATCTAGGAAAGGCACGCGCACTTCTACCCCTACCGCCATCGACATCTTATCGGTATAAATCAGGTTGTGATCGGCGAGGAAGAAACGCTTTTCCAAAGCGAGCATACGCTCAAGTGGCGGAACCGAAGCCGGAAGATCCTGGAGGAATTCTCGCAGAGGAGCAGTAGCTTCCGCAGTGCCGACTGCAGAGCGGAATTCCGGTGTATAGAGAGATGACAAATCTTGACGTTGGGCCCAGAGGAAATAATTCACCAATCGCGCATCGCCATCTAGGGCGGCGCCATCGAAAGCCTTGCGTAGGTACCGCGCCCACGAGGAAAGCTGATTCGGCTGACTTGCAACGTAAGACAGCGCCCGACGCATTGAGACTGGCAGCCACGCCCAGTAGCGCTCCATAAGGACAGCGTGGTGTCTTCGGTAGCCGGTAAAAAGATCATCCCCACCAGCACCGGAAAGCAAAACCTTGACACCGTATTCTCTCGCCAATCGACTGATGCAAAGAACATTCAATGGCGCCGGATCGGCCAGTGGCTCGTCGAGATGCGCAACCATACTCTCCAAATTCTCCGCCATCAACGCGGAATCGATTCGCACAACCTCCAGTGACACGCCCAGATGTTTGGCGACCCGATGGGCGTAGGTTAGATCATCAGCGGTGCCTGCTTCTGCTCCACCGACAGACTCTATAGTGAAGCAACGGATATCCGGATTTATCTCACGGGCAAAGGCCACGACGCTACTAGAATCGAGACCCCCGGACAGGAAGGCGCCTACGGGTACATCGGATACCATCTGCCGATGCACGGCCTGCCGAAGTTTGTGCTCGGTACCGATGATGGCAGCCGCCTCATCAAAATCACCCTGCGCGAATCGGAATACTGGCAAGCGGTACCAGACAGATCGTTCAACAATGAACCCATCTCGTACCCACAAAAACTCGCCCGGTGAAAGCTTTTTCACCGCGCGGACGGGTGTACCGTCACCCGGGCACCAGAGAAAACTAAGGTACCGATGCAACGCAACAGCATCGAGCGCACCAAAGGCGGCCGAGAAAGGCATAAGCGCCTTAATCTCGCTCGCGAAAGCAAATCGCCCATCTTCGGCCAGAAAGTAGAGCGGCTTCACCCCTAGGGCATCGCGCGCGAGCAATAGGCTCGCGCGCTCAGCGTCCCAAATTGCGAGAGCAAAAACACCATTAAGACGGCGTAGCAATGTGGACATGTCAGTTCCACGCTCACGCGAATCCATATAAAGATGCAGCAAAACTTCTGTATCGGAGTGACCACGAAACGTGTGCCCAGTTGCCTCTAACTCAGCACGCAACTCACGAAAATTGTAAATCTCACCATTGAAAACCAGAGTCACACGCCCGTCGGAACTAAGCATGGGCTGATGGCCGAGGGGCGAAAGATCCTGGATGGATAGACGTGTGTGTGCCAACCCGACGCCGAAATCAGCGACTTCGAAAATACCGTAATCGTCAGGTCCTCGGTGCGAGAGAGCAGAACAAGCGGCACGTAATCCATCGGCCGACGGTGATTGCCCAGGAGACAGAGAATAACCAGCTAAACCACACATATCAGGACAAAATCCTTTTTGTCAAATTTCGGTCAGACCGTCGTCAGTTGAGTGAGGCGGTCTTTATCAATACGACCCGGATACTGAATTAGTACAGCACGGTATTTTCCCTTAAAAACGAAGACGCTTCCTGCCGCCGCACCAATAATTCCATAACGTCCGATGAGGGCAGCGATATCATCATGGCTACCCGCACCACCCAGTACTGTAATGGGAAGGCTTACAGCTTCGCGAATCGGATCGATTAGATCGAAGTCATAGCCCTTCAAAGTTCCGTCACGATCGATGGAATTAATAATTAACTCACCAGCACCAAGCGACTCTGCGCGACGTGCTAACTCGACCGCTGAAAGACCGGTCGAACGTCCACCATTGTGCGTGAACACCTCATAGCGCTTAGATAACAATCCTGTCTTCTTAACGTCCAGCACCACTACGATGCTCTGGCTTCCGACCCGGCGCACCGCCTCCGGAACTAAAAGCGGGTCACTAATCGCGGCGCTGCTGATAGCTACTTTCTCAACTCCCAAAGCAACAATCCGCTCCACTTGGTCAGCAGAACTTACGCCACCGCCATAGCAAAGCGGCATGCGGCATTCGCCTGCGAGCTTGGCAATCAAACCGAAATCTGGCTCTCGATTCTGAACACGGGCGTCGATATCAACAACCATGATTTCATCAACTTCTTTCTCGTTGAACAAACGTACCGCATTAAGTGGATCCCCGACGTATTTTGCGTCGGAGAACTGCACCGTCTTTACTAGACCGCCTTGCCGCACCAGCAAACATGGAATCACTCGGGGTCGCAGCATAGCCTACATCCGTGCAAAGTTATGTAACAACTGGATACCCCAGCCATGGCTCTTCTCAGGATGAAATTGAACGCCATATATATTTTTTTGGCCAACCGCAGACGTGAAATCGAACGAGTAATTGGTAGTGGCGAGGGATTGCGACGGATCCCCAGGAGCGAAAAAATAGGAGTGAAGAAAATAAAAACGAGGCGCATCTAGACCTGCAAGAAGCGGTGAATCTGCAACGGGAATGACATCGTTCCAACCCATATGGGGAAGAAGCGTTTTCTTCGACAGTCGCGTCACCTCGAACCTCTTGACCTTTGCGTCGAACCAGCCGAGACCGGGCATAACACCCTCCTCACTGCAATTGGCCATCATTTGCATACCAACACAAATACCTAATATAGGGACCCGTTGCTCCAGAACCATTTCCTCCAGAGTGCTGCGCATGCCCGAAGCGTTAAGTCGTTGCATTGCCCAGTCGAAGGAGCCAACGCCAGGCAGAACGAGTTTGCTCGCTCCCCGCAAATCGCTTGGAGTGGATGCAATTTTTACGGGCAACCCCAAGCGGGTATATATATGATGAAAGGCTTGAATATTTCCTAGGCCATAATTGACAAGAGTAATCATTAGTTTAATAAGCGCCGCCGCGCCGCGCCCCGGTAAATAGGTTCAAGACTCGCTCACCTAATGTGAACAAATAGCGTTGATTACGATAGTCCGAATAGTACTTCTTCGGCATTTTCAGGTACCCCCGCAATTCATCCGAAGAAATCCCAAGCTTAGATGCGACGAAATTAAACTCCTGCTCGGCGATATCTGGCGGCAAGGATGGTTGCTCCAATAGCGCTAGAGCCTCCTCCCGACTCATTTGCTCCGTGAGAATCAAGCTAGAAAATTCTCGCCTCCGCATATCGAAGCCGAAGCGCTCGGGAAGCCAAAAACCCTCGAAAAACCGAGTGAACCGAGACTCAAAATGCTTTTGAGGATATGGCTTCCAGCCATAAATATTCTCTAGTTCGTTCATGGCATCTTTTTTGATATAGGGCATGTAATTCAGCGGCTTAAAAACCTTAACGCCGCGCAATAGACGCAGATAAAATTTATGATACCAGATCGAACTGAAGGGATAAGTCCTCATGGGCCGCGTGCCATGCTGACGCAAAATATCGCGCACCTGCACCATATCAGTACCCCAGTAGAGAATTTCCAAAGGGGTCGCTACACACTCGGTCGAGATGTTGCCACCATTGAGGATATGTTTAATTCCATGCTTCTCAGCAAATTTATACAACACACCGATGAAGGCCATGTCCTGAGGAATATCGAGATGCGGTACACCGCTTTTGAACATCGCTAACTGGAAGTCACGCATCTCGTCCCAGTTGATTACCTCAGTGTAGAGGTCGACGCCTAACTTATCGACCAAGACGTTGATATTGTTGACAGCTACTTCGGAGTTCCAACCGGCATCCACATGAAACACCAACGGCCTAAGACCGAACTCCGTGACCATCGAATGAAGCATATACGAACTGTCAGCGCCGCCACTCATGCCCATGATGCAATCGAAATCGCGACCTCTACCGTTTGTCTTCATCTCATCAACCATCTGCTCAAGACGAATACGACCCTCGGTACCTTTGTACCAATTGGCCTTAACGGTATTTTGAAAGTCCCAATAGTGATTAGAAACCCCGTCGCCGTCAAAAAAAATCGACGGGTCGGAAGTGTCCATTACCGTCTTTGTGCAGACTTGATAAGATTTTTTTTTCATCGATTTACCCAGTTATTCCTAAAATTAGTCGCAAAAAATCAAATAAAGCGCTACTGATGTACAGCAATACCTGAAATCGAAAATAATCAAAAAACGCAACGAATTTTAATGAAATTCCATATCCGAAGGGAAAACTGAACGCGGCGTTCTAACGAAAATCGCAAGCAACTCAGTTAACCCGCTGAGCAATGCAGTGCTTTGCTATGACTCTATAATCTAGA
>CALQLF020000081.1 GCA_943331345.2 Candidatus Planktophila lacus
CGAGCTGATGAAAGCCGAGCATGTCATCGTAGGACGCAAGTTCGCGCCCTACGACAGCTGGTGCCGCATTACCGTCGGCACGGAACCGGAAGTGGACTGGTTCCTGAAAACGCTGCGTAAGGTCATGGCCAAGGGGCTGTAAGCCCCTTCGGACGTCCTGCTGCCAGCGCCAAGTAACTGGTCAGCAAAGAAAGGCAGTCGACTAACCCTGCAAGCCTTGCGAGGCCAGGTACTCGTCGTAGGTGCCGTGGAAGTCTTCCACGATGCCGCCCGGCTTGATTTCAAGAATGCGGGTTGCCAAGCCATTAACGAACTCGCGGTCGTGCGAGACGAAGAGCAAAGTACCCGGGTACTTCTCGAGGCCAATCTGCAGCGACTCGATGGTTTCCATGTCCATGTGGTTGGTGGGTTCGTCCATCAGGATGACGTTCGGCCGCTGCAGCATCAGCTTGCCGTAGATCATGCGGCCCTTCTCGCCGCCCGACAGCACCTTCACGAACTTCTTCATCTCATCGCCGGAGAACAGCAAGCGGCCTAGCGTGGCGCGCACGATGGGCTGGTCGTCAGCCTTGCCGGACCAGCGGGACATCCACTCGTAGAGGTCCATCTTTTCGGCGAACTCGGCCTGCGGGTCTTGGGGCATGTAGCCCACTTGGGCATTTTCTACCCAGGTGACTTTGCCCTTGGTGGGCTGCAGGTTGCCAGCCAACACCTGCATGAGCGTGGTCTTGCCGATACCGTTGGGCCCGATAATGGCGATGCGCTCGCCGGCTTCCACGTTGAAGCTGATGTTCTGCAACACGGGCGTCTCCGTGCCCGGATAGGTGAAGGACATCTTCTCCACACCAAAAGCGTTGCGATAGAGCTTCTTGGCCTGCTCGAACCGGATGTACGGGTTCTGGCGAGACGACGGACGGATTTCTTCCAGCTTGATCTTGTCGAGCTGCTTCTTGCGCGACGTGGCCTGACGCGCCTTCGAAGCGTTCGCGGAGAAGCGACGCACGAATTCCTGCAATTCCGCGATACGGTCTGCCGCCTTGGCGTTCGAGGCTTCCACCCGTTCACGGGCCTGCAGGGAGGCCAGCATGAAGTCGTCGTAGTTGCCCGGATAGATCTTCAGTTGCTGGAAGTCCAGGTCCGCCATGTGCGTGCACACCTGGTTCAGGAAGTGGCGGTCATGGCTGATGATGATCATGGTGGAGTTAGACTGGTTCAGCACACTCTCCAGCCAATGGATGGAGTGGATGTCCAGGTTGTTGGTCGGTTCGTCGAGCAGCAACACGTCGGGGTTCGAAAACAGCGCCTGCGCCAGCAACACGCGCAGCTTGAGGCCGGGCGGAACTTCGCGCATGGGGCCGTAGTGCAGTTCGGGGCCAATGCCAGCGTCCGTCAGGATGCTGGCCGCACGGCTTTCGGCGTCGTAGCCGCCGTACTCGGCAAACTGCCCTTCCAGTTCCGCGGCGCGCATGTAGTCGTCGTCGGTGGCATCCGGATTGGCGTAGAGGCGGTCACGCTCGGTCATGGCGGCCCACATCTCGCGGTGGCCCTGCATGACTGTGTCGATGACGCGCTCGTCCTCGTAGCCGAACTGGTTCTGGCTCAACTTACCCAGCCGCATGCCTGCCTGCAGCATGACTTCACCAGAGCTTTGCTCCAGATCGCCGCCCAAGATCTTCATGAGGGTGGATTTGCCGCAGCCGTTGGCGCCAATGAGGCCATAACGGTTGCTGTCGGTGAACTTCACCGTCACGCCCTCGAACAGGGGCTTGGCGCCAAACTGGATGGAGATATTGGAGGTGGAAAGCATGGCAGTCTCGGGTGGTCTAGCCCGCCATTGTACCGTGGCCTGTGCCATGATGCGGCAGGCTCTTACAACCGCCGAGGGGATACCCGTGTCGCAAGCAAAAACACCTCCAGAAACCTGCGCTGACGCCCGCCTGCTCGCCGAATTGGGCTACCGCCAAGACTTACACCGCCGGCTCGGTCGGTTCACCAATTTCGCGGTGTCTTTTTCGATTATCTGCATCCTCTCAGGCGGCATCACGGCCTTCCCGGCTGCCCTCGGCGCGGGCGGCGGACTCTCCGTCGGAATCGGCTGGTTGGTCGGTGCGGGCTTCGCTCTGGTGGTGGCCCTCGCCATGGCGCAAATCGCCTCTGCCTTCCCTACTGCCGGCGGGCTATACCACTGGGGCTCCATCCTCGGGAACCGCGGCTTTGGCTGGGCCACGGCCTGGTTCAATTTGCTCGGCTTGGTGTTGGTCTGTGCCGCCGTCAACTTCGGCGTCTACGACCCCTTCTTCAAGACCTTGGTGGCACCCATGCTGGGTTTCGACACCAGCCATTGGGGCGCTGGCCACCAGTTCGGTTTTCTGGCCGCCATTACCGCCTCGCAAGCCCTGCTCAACCACCGCTTCGTGAAACTCACCACGCGTCTGGTGGATTTTTCGGGTTACCTCATCTTCGTGGTCACCGTGCTGCTCATCGCTGCACTGTGGCTATGGGCGCGGCCCGCCGGCGCCGGATGGCCGGATTTTTCCCGCCTGGTCACGTTCACCAATTTCACCGGTAGCGAAGGCAGCTTGTGGCCGGCCTCCGCGAACACGCTGCAGGTTTTCCTTTGCGGCCTGTTGCTGACCATCTACACCATCACGGGCTTCGACGCGTCAGCCCATACGGCCGAAGAAACCCACGACGCCGCGACGAACGTGCCGAAGGGCATCATCAGTTCGGTCGTGTGGTCGGGGTTGTTCGGCTACGCCATGGTCGCCACCTTCCTGTTGGTCATGCCGGACCTTCGGCATCAGGTCACCCTCGGCTCCGGCTTCTTCGCGGACTTGCTGCGCAACATCCCCAGCCCCGTGCGCTTCGCACTGGCCATTTCCCTGTTCGTGGCGAACTATCTCTGCGCGCTGGCCTGTTTGCTGTCCACGTCCCGCATGGTGTTCGCCTTCGCTCGCGACGGCGGCCTACCCGCCTCCAAACTACTGGCCAAGGTAGAGCCCACGCAAGGCGCGCCGGTCGCAGCCATCTGGTCGGCTGCCGTTGCGGCCATTGCCATGACGCTCTACGCCGAGGCCTTCGCCGTGCTCGCCACGGCCTGTGCCGTATTCTTGTACGTGTCGTACGTCCTGCCCATTGGCGCCGGCCTGTTCGCGGAGGGCAAGAAGTGGCAACGCAAGGGTCCCTTCACTCTCGGCATCTGGTCCCGCCCGGTAGCCGTCCTGGCTATCTTGGGTGGAGCCATCCTCATCTGGGTGGGCATACAGCCGCCGAATGACAAGGTACTCACCCTGTTGCTGGGCCTTGGGGGGTTCCTGCTCGTCTACTGGTGGGTACTGGGCGAACGTGGCCGCTTCCGCGGTCCGCCAAAAGGCATCAACCACTAAGCCCATGCACCGCATCATCATCGCCAAGCCGGGCGGCTACGAGGCCCTGCAACTGGTAGAAGCGCCAGACCCGGTCCCCGGTCCCGGCGAGGTTAGGGTGCGGGTGGAGGCCTGCGGCGTGAACTATGCGGATGGCATCATCCGTATGGGGCTCTACGCCAGTGCCAAAGAGCTCCACGGCTACCCCATCACGCCGGGCTTTGAAGTAGCCGGCGTCATCGACGCCATCGGCCCGACGCCCGAGGGTGGTGCCCCAATCACCCTGCAACTCGGCCAACAGGTGGTCGCACTCACATTGTTCGGTGGCTACACCAGCCACTTGTGCCTGGCCACCCACTACGTCTTTCCCTTGCCCGACAACCTCACCACTCAGCAAGCTGCTGTCTTGCCGGCTGTGTTCCTGACGGCTTGGTTCATGGTGCATGAGCAACTGCACCCCCGCCCCGGTCAGCGCTGGCTCGTCCATTCCGCCGCCGGCGGTGTAGGCGGCGCACTGGTGCAATTGGGCAGGCTCTGTGGAGCAGAAGTTACGGGCGTGGTCGGCGCAGCACACAAAGTAGACGCCGTACTGGCCATGGGCGCTTCCCAAGTAATCGACAAATCCGGCGGCGATTGGCACCTTGCGGCACAACTGATAGCGCCTGATGGCTTCGACGCGGTCTTTGACGCGAATGGCGTGTCTACGCTTGGCAAAAGTTACCGTCTGCTCGCCCCCATGGGCAAGCTGTTCATCTTCGGCTTTGCCTCCATGCTGCCGCGCAATGGGCGCCTGAACTGGCTGCGTCTGGCATGGGACTGGCTGCGCACGCCGCGCTTCAACCCGATGCACATGACCCAGTCCAACCGCAGCGTCATGGCAGCCAACCTCAGCTTTTTGTCCAGCCATGCCCCTTTGCTGTCCGCAGGCATGGTGTGGTTGCTCGAACGCTTCGCCAGCGGCGAATTGCAACCACCACCGGTCGAAACCTTTCCTCTGGCCGCCGCAGCGGACGCACACCGCAGAATTGAATCCGGGAAAACCATCGGCAAGTTGGTGCTGTTGCCGTGAAAGGCAACGCTGCCTTGAGCTTCGACTACGTCATCGTCGGCGGTGGTACTGCCGGAACCTTGCTGGCCAACCGGCTTAGCGCCTGCGGCAAGCACAGCGTGTTGCTACTCGAGGCAGGCGGTGGCAACGCGTACCCGTGGATTCATATCCCGGTCGGTTACCTTTACTGCATCGACAACCCGCGCACCGATTGGTGCCTACGTACCGCACCCGAGCCCGGCCTGAACGGCCGCAGCCTGCTCTACCCGCGTGGCAAAACGCTGGGCGGCTGTTCCAGCATCAACGGCATGATCTACATGCGCGGGCAAGCGCGGGACTATGACCATTGGGCTGAAGTGACCGGCGACAGCGAATGGTCATGGGAAAACTGCCTACTCGATTTCGTCCGGCACGAAAGCCATCATTCGCTCGATGCCGCGACTGGCGCTAACCCTTGGCATGGCAAGACCGGCGAATGGCGCGTGGAGAAACAACGCCTGCACTGGGAACTGCTCGATGCGGTCTCCCTGGCCGCGCAGGAAGCTGGCATTCCGGCGACGGAAGATTTCAACCGCGGCACCAATGAAGGGGTCGGGTATTTCGAAGTCAACCAAAAACAAGGCTGGCGCTGGAATACCACCAAGGCGTTTTTGAAACCTGCTCTGCACCGCCCCAATCTCACCGTCTGGACGCAAGCACAAGCCACCAGCCTGCAGTGGATGCGCAACCATGACGGACAACTCCGCTGCAGCGGCGTCAGCCTGCTGTGCGGCAACCCGAGAAACGTTGTGGCCGTTACCGCTTCCCGAGAAGTGCTTCTCGCAGCGGGTGCCATTGCCTCACCCCACTTGCTGCAACTGTCTGGCATAGGCGACCCCGACGTCCTGCACGCTGCCGGTCTGCCGGTGGAACACGCCTTGCCGGGCGTCGGTGCCAACCTGCAAGACCACCTCCAACTACGTACCGCGTGGCGTGTGCAGGGCGCGCGTACACTGAATACGCTGTACCAGTCTTGGTGGCACAAGGCCGTGATGGCGCTGCAATACGCCTTGTGGCAAAAGGGCCCCTTGAGCATGGCGCCTTCGCAACTCGGCGTATTCACTCGTAGCCGAATGGACCTGGCTTGGCCAGACCTTGAGTTCCATGTGCAGCCGTTGACTCTTCCCGCTTTCGGTCAACCGCTTGACCCCTTCCCGGCGTTTACCGCGAGCGTTTGCCACTTAAACCCCAGCAGTCGCGGTACCGTGCGCGCAACCTCTCCCGAACCGATGGCCTCGCCCGTCATTTCACCAAACTATCTCGCCACCGAGGAAGACCGCGCAACAGCAATAGCTGCCTTACGCGTGGCACGGAAGCTGGTGCAGCAGCCGGCCTTGGCGCGCTACCAGCCAAAAGAGTTCAAGCCTGGCCCCGCGCTGCAAACGGATGCCGAACTACTACGCGCCGCGGGTGATGTTGGCACGACCATCTTCCACCCGGTGGGCACAACCCGCATGGGCCAGGCAAACGACCGCAACGCGGTAGTCGATTCTCGGCTAAGAGTGCGCGGCATCGCGGGCCTGCGCGTAGTGGATGCCGGTGTCATGCCCACCATCACCAGTGGCAATACAGCGAGCCCTACATTGATGATTGCCGAGAAGGCGGCGCGCTGGATTCTGGGCGACGCTTGAGGAAGCATAAGCCTCCACCTGCGCCTTCACAGCCGTCGAACCCCAATCGCCAGCTTCCCGCGTAGCTAGACGTCCCTCAGCGAGTAGACGTCGATCTTCCAGCGCCCTTCGTGAATTCGAGTGTGCCATCGCGCAACGGGCGCCAGCGCAGCATGATCAGGTCCAGCAAGAAATTCTGCTTGAAGCGCCACGGCAACCCGGCGCCCTGCTTTGGGAAGATATCGACCGAGCGTTGCACGTAGCCCGCACGGAACTCCAGCAAAGGATGTGGTTGCAGCGTGCTGGCATCGCAACGCGGACGTACCACGGTGTAGCCCTTCCGTTCCATCAGGCGCAAAACCCTGCAAATCCAACGGGAAACCAAGTCGGCACGAAGCGTCCAGGAAGCGTTGATATAGCCCACGCAGAAACTGATATTCGGGAGGTTGCCGAGCATGACGCCCTGATAGGCGTAGGTAGCACCGAGATCTACCGGCACTCCGTCAACCTGTACCTTGAGGCCGCCACCAGGCAGCAATCTCAAGCCGGTCGCCGTGACAATAACGTCCGCCGCCAATTCACGCCCACTCTGCAGCCGGATTCCCGTAGCGGTGAAGCTCTCAATTTGATCGGTGACGATTTCCGCCTTGCCACTACGAATGGCGCGGAACAAATCGCCGTCGGGTACGAGGCATAAGCGCTCGTCCCAAGGTTGGTAGCGCGGTGTCAGGTGGATATCGATATCGTAGGCGCGGCCGAGGAAGGCGCGCTGGCCCTTACGCAAGGCCTTGCGGATGACATTCGGCCAACGGCGGGCGATCTGGTAGGTGACCAAGCTGAACGCCACTTGCTTGGCACGCACCAACGAATGCGCCATACCGGCCGGCAGCCACTTACGCAGAAAATTCGCCATCGCGTCCTTCGATGGCATTGAAGCAATCCAAGTGGGCGAACGCTGGAGCATAGTGACGTGGGCTGCAAGCGGGACCATGGCGGGCACCAGCGTTACCGCGGTTGCACCACTACCGATGACAACCACACGCTTGCCGGTGTAGTCCAAATCTTCCGGCCAAAACTGGGGATGGATGCGCTGACCTTGAAATACTTCCTCACCAGCGAACGAAGGCGCATGCCCCTGCTCGTAGTCGTAGTAGCCAGTGCACAAATGCAGGAAGCGGCAAGACATTTCACGCACGGCCCGCTCCGCACCTACCTCTACCGTGACCGTCCAGCGTGCAGTCGCGCTATCCCAGGACGCGGCAACTGCACGGTGATGCAAACGAATACGCTGGTCGATACCGCTGTCTTGAGCCGTGTCCTTCATGTACTGGAGGATCGTTGCGCCATCGGCCAACGACTTCTCGCCTCGCCAAGGGCGGAAAGGAAAGCCCAGCGTATACATGTCCGAATCGGAACGAATTCCTGGATAACGGAACAGGCTCCATGTGCCACCCAGTTCAGCGCGACTTTCGAGAATGGCATAGCGCAAGTGGGGCAACTGGCGCTGTATGTGCCAGGCCGCATCGACACCGGACAAACCGGCACCGACGATGAGCACATCCAGTTCAAGCGCTTCGTTTTGCATGAGCACCATGTTAACAGCCTCTCCTCCGGACCCACATCACGGCGCGTACGGAGCCGTACTGGACAAGCGTGAGGCGTGAATTTTCCAACAGACTCCTACACAATATCGTTTGTCGCGCTCGAAAGAGAGAAGCGACGTGCCGGAAGGAACCGCGTCACACGGCCTGTAGCAACCGAAGGTAGATGCGCCTCGGGATTGACTGCAGGGGTTCCCTCTAACCTCTGGTCCACAAGCACCCTCACGCATGTCTATCTCCGCCCCCTCTGCCATCGCCGCCATTGCCTTCGACCTCGATGGCACCTTGGTCGACAGTGCCCCCGATATCGGCGACGCCCTGAACTTCGCCTTGGCCAGTGAAGGCCTCGACCCTTTCGATATCACGCAGGTCATTCAGTGGATCGGCGACGGCCCAGACGCCCTCATTGATCGCGCTCTGGCTCGCCACGGCTTGCCCGAACCTGACCGCACCACGCTGCAGCGGGTGCGTGCCGCCTACGATGAACAGGCCATGCGTGCCCCGTTGGGTCGTGGACAGTTGTTCGCCGGCATCACCGAACTCCTCGCCACCCTCGATGGCCGCTGGCCGCTGGCTGTGGTCACCAACAAACCGCCCACTCTTGCGGCGGCCGTGCTCGCCAGTGCCGGCATCGCCTCGCATTTCGTCACCGTGCATGGGGCGAGTCGCCGGCAGGAGCGCAAGCCGGAACCCTTCATGCTGTTGGCCGCCGCCGAGGCGCTGCGGGTTAGCCCCGCTTCCCTGCTGATGGTGGGAGACAGCCTGGCGGACCTCGGCGCCGCCGCCGCAGCGGGCTGCCCGGTGGCCTATGCACAGTGGGGCTACGGCAAGGAAGGGGCGCTGCAGCGGCACCCAGGGGCTTTCGTGCTGGAACGCCCCGAAAATCTCCTGTCGTTGCTGTCAGGCTAAAGCCGCCCGGAGCCTGACAGCACCACGATACGGCTTCCCTTGGACGCGGTCCTTGCTGCATCATTCCGGGCTATTACTTGCCACCGTAGCCTCTGGAGTTCCCCATGGCCCTCATTTCCCTGCGTCAGTTGCTCGACCATGCCGCCGAAAACGGCTACGGCGTGCCTGCCTTCAACGTCAACAACCTCGAGCAGGTTCAGGCCATCATGCAGGCGGCGGAAAAGACGCAAAGCCCCGTCATCCTTCAGGCCTCGGCCGGTGCCCGCAAATATGCCGGCGAGCCGTTCCTGCGCAAGCTCATCGAAGCCGCCATCGAGCAATACCCGGACATTCCGCTGTGCATGCACCAAGACCACGGCGCCAGCCCGGCGGTGTGCGTGCAGTCCATCCGTTCGGGCTTCAGTTCGGTGATGATGGACGGCTCGCTGATGGAAGACGCCAAGACGCCCGCGTCCTACGAATACAACGTTGAAGTCACACGACACGTCTGCAAGATCGCTCACGCCGTGGGTGTTTCCGTGGAAGGCGAACTCGGCTGCCTCGGGTCGCTTGAGTCGGGCCAAGCCGGTGAAGAAGATGGCTCGGGCGCCGAAGGCATCTTGTCCCACGACCAGCTCCTCACGGACCCCGACCAGGCCGCAGACTTCGTCGCCAAGACCGGCGTGGACGCGCTGGCCATTGCCATCGGCACTTCGCATGGCGCCTACAAGTTCAGCCGCAAGCCCACTGGCGATATCCTCGCCATGAAGCGCGTGCAGGAAATCAACGCCAAGATTCCGAACACCCATCTGGTGATGCACGGCTCGTCCAGCGTGCCGCAGGAGTGGCTGGAAATCATCCGTGAATACGGCGGCGACCTGAAGGAGACCTACGGCGTGCCCGTCGAGGAAATCCAGCAAGGCATCAAGCACGGCGTGCGCAAGATCAATATCGATACCGACATTCGCTTGGCAATGACCGGCGCTATCCGCCGCGCCATGGCCAAGAACCCCGGCGAGTTCGACCCGCGCAAGTACATGAAGGACGCCATGCTGGCCGCGCGCGACATCTGCATTGCCCGCTACGATGCCTTCGGTTGCTCTGGCATGGCGCCGAAGATCAAGGTCATCCCGCTCGAAGCCATGGCGAAGAAATACAAGTAAAACCAAACCCTTTGCAGGGAATCCAAGGTGCCGTGAAGGCGGCACCTAACAGGAGCGCGCATGAAACGCTGGCAGAAGTGGGTAGGCTCTGTGTTGGCACTCCTGCTCGTGGCGGTGGCAGTTCCTGCCATCGCCTTCTGGGCACCCGACCAGCCCGTCAGCGCGCTGCAAGGGCGCTGGGCACCGCCGCCGTCGCAGTTCGTCGAAGTAGACGGCATGCCCTTCCACCTGCGCGATGAAGGCCCCCGGGACGACCCCGCCCCCATCGTCCTGCTGCATGGCACCTCGTCTTCCTTGCACACCTGGGAGGGCTGGGTGGCCGGTTTGCGCCAGCAGCGCCGCGTCATCACCTTCGACCTACCCGGCTTTGGGCTGACCGGCCCCGCACCGGATGCCGACTACAGCATCGAGGCCCATGTGCGCCACGTGGTGGCTATGCTCGACCATTTGGGCGTTCAGCACTGCGTGCTGGGCGGCAATTCTTTGGGCGGCGCCATCGCCTGGGCCGTGGCCACGGCCCACCCGGAGCGCGTCGACCGCCTCATTCTGGTCGACTCCGCGGGCTACCCCGTCGCTTCCACGTCCGTCCCCATCGGCTTCCGTTTGGCGCGCAACCGCGTGCTTGCCCCGCTCATGAACAGCATCCTGCCGCGCAGCATGGTGGAAAGCAGCGTGCGCAATGTCTTCGGGCACCCGGAGCGCGTCACCCCGGAATTGGTGGACCGCTATTTCGCCATGACTGTTCGCGCCGGCAATCGGCAGGCACTTATCCAGCGCATGTCCCAGCCGCGCTGGGGTGCGGATACTTCGGCGCTGAAAACCTTGCGCCAACCCACACTCATCCTCTGGGGCGGCCAGGATCGGCTCATTCCCCCAGCAGCAGGCGACCGCTTCGACGCGGATATCCCGGACAGCCGTCTGGTGGTATTCGCAGACCTCGGGCATGTGCCGCAGGAAGAAGACGCTGCCCGCACGCTGCCGCCGGTGCTGGAGTTTCTGGCGCGGCCGTAACGCCCCTCGAGGCCCGTCCTAGCGAATGGACGGGCTAACCATGGGCTTGGTGTCGTGTCAGTCCTTGGCTTCCACGTCGAATACCACTTCGTGGCGCCGCATGAAGGGCAAAGTCCAAGGCGGGTCGTAGCGCAGCAAACGCGGCGGGCCCATTGCGCGCATCCCCCGCGCTTGCAGCCAAGCGAGCAACTCCTGCGCCTTGCCCTCCACCTTCGGCTCACTCATGAAGCCGGAAAAGCGCACCACCGCCGTGCGATGGCCGGGTATTTCGCGAAGCACCACGGCCGGGTTGTTCGGGTGGGGCAAGGTGGCCAGCGTGTACTTCGACGGCATGACGAATTGCACCCGCCAACGGTTAGCCCCCTGCAGACTCTTGCGGTCTTCAGGGACAGCCACCACCGGCGCTGTCATGGCGATGCGCTCCGATTCGGGCGCCGCAGCAACCGCTGAAACGGCACGGTTCCCGCCGAAGATATAGCCCGCAACCTGCCGGAATCCGCGGCTCGAGGCCGTATCCAGATCCCCGCCAACCACTACCTCGGCCACCACATTGGGGGCGTACTGGCGCACTTCATAGTCGCCGACTTTCAGCAGCAACTTGAAAGCAGGTTCCTCAATTGCACCAGCCACAGGCACCACTCCCAGCGTCAAGAACACCAACCCTACCGTACGCCACATGGCAGAACTCCTTAAGCCGTTACCAGTACCGCAGACTGCCACGATACCGTAGCATTCTCACCCCATGAACCTTTCCACCGCTTTTGCTGAACTTGCGATCCGTTTCGGGGAGCGCTTTTCCACCAACGCCACCCTGCGTGAGCAGCATGGGCATGGCGAAAGTAACGCCGTGCTGTTCCCGCCCGACGGCGTCATCTGGCCCGAAACCACTGCAGAAGTAGCGGAAATCGTCGGTATCTGTGTTGCCCACCGCGTACCCATGGTGCCGTTCGGCGCCGGCACTTCCCTCGAAGGCCATATCGCAGCGGTGCGCGGGGGCGTGTGCATCGACCTCTCCCGCATGGACCAGTTGCTGGAGTGTTCGCCTGAGGACCTCGACTGCACCGTTCAACCGGGCATCACCCGTGAAGGGCTGAACCACGCACTGCGCGAGACCGGGCTGTTTTTCCCAGTCGACCCCGGCGCCAACGCCAGCATTGGCGGCATGACCAGTACGCGCGCCTCCGGCACCACCACCGTACGCTACGGCGGCATGTCGGCGAACGTGCTGGCCCTTGAAGTCGTCACCCCGCAAGGCGAAGTGGTTCGTCTGGGTAGCCGCGCCCGCAAGACTTCCGCCGGCTACGACTTGGTGCACCTGATGACTGGCGCCGAGGGCACGCTCGGCATTATCACGGCCATCACGCTGCGCCTGCACCCGCGCCCCGAAGCCGTGGGCACGCTCACCTGCGCCTACCCCGCCATGCGCCCGGCCGTCGATACGGTCATCGAACTCGTGCAACTCGGGGCGCCGCTGGCCCGAATGGAGTTCATCGACGAAGTGGCCGCGCGTGCCTGCAATGCCTTCTCTGGTACTAACTTGCCCGAAGCACCAACGCTGTTCATCGAGTTCCATGGCACGCCCGCGGGTGTGGCTGAACAACTGGAACGCGCTCGCGAAGTCGTTCACGGGCACGGAGCCTCCGCCGTCAGTACCAGCACGGACGAACAGGAAATTGCCAAACTCTGGCGCGCGCGGCACACCGCGTATCACGCCGGGCGCGCCATGCGTCCTGGCACTGAAGCGGTCACCGGGGATGTGGC
>CALQLF020000082.1 GCA_943331345.2 Candidatus Planktophila lacus
CTTTCGCGCGGAGGCACCATGAAGAGTATTGCCAGACTGTTCACCCTGTTCCTTGCCACGGCTGCCCTCGGGCTGCCCTTGACCGGTTGCGAGCCGGGCAATCCTTCGGCGAAGGCCATTCCCACGCTCTCCCGCATCGCGGTTTCGCCACCTTCGGTCACGCTCACCACGGGCGACACCCAGGCGCTGGCGGTGACCGGTAGCTACAGCGACGGTTCCACCGAAACGCTGACCACGCGCGTTACCTACACCTCGACGAATACGGCGGTCGCTACCGTCAGCACGGCCGGTGTCATTACCGCCGTCGGCGCCGGCACTGCTGCCATCAACCTCGCCGACTCCGCCAACGCGGCGACTGCGACGGTCTCGGTCACGGTGAATGCACCGGTGCCGGTGTCCATCGCCGTGGCGCCGAAGACCGCCACGGTCACGGTATCGGCCACGCAAGCGTTGGCAGTTACCGCCACCTACCCGAACGCTTCGACGGGCGCGCTCACCACGGGCCTCACCTGGTCCTCCTCCAGCGCTGCAGTAGCGACCGTCAGCAACACCGGTGTGGTCACGGGTGTCGGCGCCGGTACGGCGACCATCACGGCCACGCACAGCTCGGGCGCTTCGGCGGCGGCCACCATCACGGTGACGCGTCAGGTGCAGACCTACACGGTGCTGGACTTCAATACCGCGGGTCTCACCTACACGGTCACGCCGTTCGGTGACGAGTCCGCGACTCTCACCTCCACGGGTGTGCCGGCCGGCGCTCCTGCCGGGCAAGTGGTGAAGATCACGCGCCCGGTGGGTGCTCAGTGCTGGGCAGGCACCACCCTTTCGGTGGGCGACCAGTTCTCGGTTGGCCGCGTGCCGTTTGGCCCCAACGCTACCAGCATGACCGTCCGCATTTACGCTCCGGCCGCCGGCCTGAACGTCAAGCTGAAGCTGGAAGACGCGACCAACGGCGGCATTACGGTGGAGACGGATGTCACGACCACCGTCGCTGGCTGGCAGACGTTGACCTTCGACTTCGCGACGCCTGCTGCTGGCACGCCGGCGTTCAACACGGCGTCGACCTACAACAAGCTGTCCATCTTCCCGAACTTCAGCTGCGGCTCGGGCGCTCCGGCGGACGCCGATTTCTACGTTGGCCCCATCACGTTCGTGGGCGCGGCTGCTCCTTCGGCTCCGCCGCTCGTGGCGCAGGTCGCGGCCTCGTACAAGATCCTTGATTTTGACAACCCGGCCGTCGTCGCTGGGCCGTTTGGTGCCGAGGGTGGTGGTATTGCCGCCGCTGGCAGCTACCCGGCCGGTGGCCCGACGGGGAACGTGTTCCAGTTGGGTCGCGGTGGCAGCCCGGACCGCTCCTTCTGCTGGTCCGGTACCACGTTCGGTCTTGCTGCGGATCTGAGCATTCCGGTGCTGCCGTTCTCGGCCACGAACAAGAAGATCAGCCTGCAGATCTACTCGCCAAGTGCCGCACCCATCGTGCGCATGAAGGTGGAGAATCTTGGCAACGCTGGCCTCAGTGCTGAGACGGACCAGCCGTTGGTGGTGGGCTGGCAGACTGTGACGTTCGACTTCGCGAACACCGCGGCGGGTACCAGTGCGCTGGACCCGGCGGCGACTTACAACAAGCTGAGCATCTTCCCGGGCTTCTCGTGCATCGGGCCATGGGGCACGCCGAACGAGCTTGGCGTGGATACGGTGTTCTTCATCGGCCAGATCACCTTCCTCGGCGCCAGCGCCCCGCGGTAAGGCTTGCGGTGGCACGGCTTGGCAGCCGTGCCCTGCTTTGGCGGCGTTCCGGTTCCGGGCGCCGCCGATTACGGTGAATAGGCTATTGTCGCGGCCATGTCCGCTTCGACCCTCTCGCCACTGCTCGTCCTCGTCATCCTCGTCGCTTACGGCGTGCTCTTGCATGTCGTCGGGCGTGTTACTGCGGGTGGGTGGCGGTTCGGTTGGCGTGCCGCGCCTTTCACTGGCGCTGCTGCTGGTAGTGCCACTGGTGAACCTTCCGCAGATACCTCTGGCGATGGCTTCTTCCTGGCCGAACGCCGTTCGCGCTGGTATGTCGTCGCCTTCGGCATGATCGGGACGTCGCTGAGTGGCGTGACGTTCGTGAGCGTGCCGGGACTGGTGGGCGTGCAGGGGTTCAGCTACCTGCAGATGGTATTGGGCTATGTGCCGGGCTACGCGGTCATCGCACTTGTGTTGCTGCCGCTGTATTACCGCCTGCAGTTGGTGTCCATCTACGGCTACTTGGACGAACGCTTCGGCTCGGCGAGTGGCCGCACCGGCGCGTTGTTTTTCCTGTTGAGCCGCGGCCTTGGTGTGGCGGCACGTCTCTACCTCGTGGTGAAGGTGCTGCAGTGGCTGGTGTTCGACGCTTGGGGCGTGCCGTTTCTGGTGACCGCCGCAGCGATGGTCGCCATCATCTGGAGTTACACGCGCCGCGGTGGAGTGCGCACGGTGCTGTGGACCGATACCTTGCTCACCGGTTGCCTCTTGCTGGCTTTGTTTGGCACGGTTTGGGTGTTGGGCAATAGCCTCGCCGGTTCGCCGCTCGCAGCGCTGCGGCAAGTGGCTGCAAGCGACTACAGCCATGCATTCAATTTCACGAATACCGCTGCACCCACCTATTTCTGGAAGCAGTTTCTGGGTGGCATGTTCATCGCCATTGCCATGACTGGCCTTGACCAGGACATGATGCAGAAGAACCTTACTTGCCGCTCGCTGCCGGAGGCGCAGCGCAATGTGCTGTGGTTTACCGTGGCGCTGGTGGGTGTGAATTTGTTGTTCCTCACGCTAGGGGCGTTGCTGTACTTGTACGCCGGCACCCATGGATTGGTGCCGCCGGCACAGCCCGACCAGATGTACCCATGGCTCGCCACGCATGCTGGTGTGCCGTTGGTGGTGGGTTTGCTTTTCGTGCTGGGCATGGTGGCCGTGGCCTACTCCAGTGCAGACAGCGCGCTGGCAGCGCTTACCACTAGCGTTTGTGTCGATTTACTGCGCATCCGCGCACGTCGTACCGCGCAGCAGGAACCGCTGCGTCGACGCGTTCATGTGTTCGTCAGTCTGGCGCTGGTGGCAGTCATGGCGGTTTTTCATGTCGTCGGTAGTGCGAGCGTCATCCAGTTGGTGTTTGCGCTGGCCACCTATACCTACGGGCCATTGCTGGGCTTGTTCGCTTACGGTTTGTTCACGCGTAATGCGGTGCATGACCGCTGGGTGCCCGTCGTTGCCGTGCTGTCGCCGTTGCTCACTTTCCTGCTGGATCGCCATTCCGCAGCGTGGTTTTGGGGTTACCACTTCGGCTTTGAATTACTACTGCTGAATGGCGCCATCACGTTTCTGGGGTTGTTGGCGCTGCGCAAGCCCGTGGCGCGGCGCGTCGAAGGCTGTTAGTTTCGGTTCCGCACCAGCGCAACGACTAGGGCAACTGCTGGCGCCACCACACGCGCCACCACAAGCGCCACTACTAGCGCCATTACAAGCAAGGGGAAGGCCATGGGCTGGCAACAGGTTTACGACCCGCTTGGTAACGCTTGGCTTTCCACCTTGCTGGCGGCTTTGCCGGTAGTGGTCATGCTGGGTGGCTTGGCTTGGTTGCGCTGGCAAGCCCCGTGGGCAGCAGCAGCAGGCCTAGCCGCCGCCGCGGCGGTGGCTGTTGGTGTCTATGGGATGCCCGCAGGGATGGCCGCTTCGGCAGCCACGCTTGGCGCCATGACGGGCCTGCTGCCCATTGGCTGGATTGTGCTGAACATTCTGTTCCTGCACCAACTCACGGAGCGGGACGGTAGCTTCGGTGTGTTGCAGCGTTCCATCGCTGGCATCACGGCGGATGGTCGTCTGCAGTTGCTGCTCATCGCGTTCGCGTTTGGTGCCTTCTTCGAAGGTGCTGCCGGTTTCGGTACGCCGGTGGCTGTTACCGCCGCGCTGCTGATTGGGCTCGGCTTCACACCGCTGGCAGCCTCCGGGTTGTCACTCATCGCTAACACGGCGCCCGTGGCTTACGGTGCGCTGGGAACGCCCATTCTCACCTTGGCCAAGACCCACGGCTACGACGCCATGGCCCTGTCCGCCATGGTGGGCCGCCAGTTGCCGTTCTTCTCGGTGCTGGTGCCATTCTGGCTGCTGGTAGCGTTCTGCGGCTGGCGGGGCATGCGCGCTGTTTGGCCGGCGGCTCTCGTGGCGGGTGTCGCGTTCGCGGTGCCGCAGTTTCTGGTGTCCAATTTCATCGGGCCGGAGTTGGTGGATGTCATTGCGGCAGTGTGCAGTCTGGGTTGCCTGACGCTTTTCCTGCGTTGGTGGCAGCCGGCAGACCATTGGACGCCCCAAGGCTTGCAGGTTCCCGGTGCGGCGGGCAACAGCTCTGCAGTTGCGGCGGCGCCAACCACTGGAACTGCGCCTGCCACTGTGTCTTTGACTCGCGCCGAAGTCGTTCGTGCTTGGGCACCGTGGGGCATCCTCACGGTGTTCGTGTTCTGCTGGGGCTTGCCAGTAACGAAGACTTGGCTGAATGGCTGGTTCGCGCCGAAGTTCGCCCTGCCGGGTTTGCACGAACTGGTGGTGCGTATGCCGCCGGTGGTGCCGGAGGCCACGCCTGAAGCGGCGATGTTCACCTTCAACCTGCTCTCGGCCAGTGGCACCGGCATTTTGTTGGCGGCGCTCGTCGGCGGGCGTGTGCTGGGCTTTACCTGGGGCGGGTTGGTCCGTGCCTACGGCGCCACTTTATGGCGCGTGCGGCTGCCATTGCTCACCATCGCCCTGATGCTGGCGCTGGGTACGCTCACGCGGTATTCAGGCCTCGACACCACGCTTGGGCTGGCCTTCGCCCACACGGGCCTGTTCTACCCGTTCTTCGGCACGCTGCTCGGCTGGCTTGGCGTGGCGCTCACGGGTTCCGATACCTCTTCGAACGTGTTGTTCGGTGGTCTGCAGAAGGTGGCCGCCGGGCAATTGGGTCTCTCGCCCACGCTGATGGGAGCCGCCAACAGTGCGGGCGGCGTCATGGGCAAGATGATCGATGCCCAGTCGATTGTGGTGGCCGCCTCGGCGACGGGGTATCACGGGAAAGAGGGCGAAGTACTGCGCTACGTGTTTTTCCACTCCATCGCGCTGGCCTCCCTCGTGGGGCTGCTGGTCACCCTGCAGGCGTATGTGCCGCCGTTCACGCGGATGGTGGTGCCCTGAGGCAAAAATTTAGGCTGTCTGGGGGTTAGCCAGCAGACGCAGCTTTGGGTAGGCTTGTCGCTTTCTCCCTGCAGGGTTCCCGACATGCCTGTTCGCTTTCCCCGGCGCTGCGCCGCCGTAGTTCTTCCGGTTGCCTGCCTCTGGCTGGCTGGTGTGCTTTCCACTGCCGCGGTTGCCGCGGGCGCTAGTGCGGCGCCGGGTAGCAACGGCAAGGGGATTCCGGGCAACGCCGACGTGGCTTTCGCGCAGTTGGAGCAGGTGCTCCCCACGCCCAACACTGTGCGCGCCGCTTCGGGCGCCCCGGGCGCTGGCTACTGGCAGCAGCGTGCGGACTACCGCATTCGCGCTACCCTCGACGAAAAGGCGCAGCGCATCACTGCCTCCGAAACCATCACCTACACCAACCGCTCGCCCGACGCACTGTCGTACGTGTGGCTGCAGTTGGACCAGAACCTGTTCAAGGATGGCTCGCTGGGGCGTCGTTCGGAAACCGCCGCTACCGCAGGCACGCGCCGCGATAAGGCGGGCCCTGGCGATAGCGTTAGCTACAACGCCATGCGGCGCCATCAGGCTTTACAGGACCGTAAGTACGGCTACGAACTCGGCCCCGTGACCACCACCGGCGGCAAGGTGCTGCACACGCAATTGAACGACACCATGCTGCGCGTCGACCTCGATGCCCCGCTGAAGCCCGGCCAGTCGTTGCAGTTGTCGGTCGATTTCGCCTTCAATATCGTGAACGAAGCGCCTGTCGGTGCGCGTAGCGGCTACGAGTACTTCAAGGCCAACGACACCTACCTGTTCTTCCTGGCGCAGTGGTTCCCGCGCTTGGCCGCCTATACGGACTACACGGGCTGGCAGCACAAACAGTTCCTTGGGCGTGGCGAGTTCACGCTGGAGTTCGGTGACTACGACGTGGAACTGACCGTACCGGCGGACCATGTCGTGTCCTCGACGGGCGTCCTGCAGAACCCGGAGCAGGTGCTCACGGTGGAACAGCGTTCGCGCCTGAAGCAGGCGGAAACCGCGAAGTCGCCGGTGTTCGTCGTCACACCGCAGGAAGCCGCGGAGAACGAGAAGGCGGGCACCACCGCCATGCGTACCTGGCACTTCAAGGCCGAAAATGTCCGCGACTTCGGCTGGGCCAGTTCGCGCAAGTTCATCTGGGATGCGATGGGCTACCGGCAGGACGACGCCAAGCGTCCGTTCGTCATGGCAATGAGCTTCTACCCGAACGAGGCCGAACCCATCTGGTCGCATTGGTCGACGCAGTCCGTCATTCACACCATGGAGGTCTACTCGCGCCTCTCGTTCCCGTACCCGTACCCGGTGGCGCAGAGCGTCAACACTTGGGAACGTGGTGGCATGGAATACCCGATGATTTCCTTCAACGGATACCGGCCCACGAAGGACGAGAAGTCGGGGAAGGTGACGTATTCGCGCAACGTGAAGTACGGGCTGGTGGGCGTCATCATCCACGAGGTGGGGCATAACTACTTCCCCATGATCGTCAATTCCGATGAACGCCAGTGGAGCTGGATGGACGAAGGCCTGAACACCTTCCTCGAGTACACCGCCGAAATGGAGTGGGAAGAGAAGTACCCCACCTTCGGCAACAAGACGAACGTGCTCGACTTCATCACGGACTACATGAAGTCGACCGATCAAGTACCCATCATGACGAACTCGGAGTCCGTCGTGCAGTTTGGCCCGAACGCTTACACGAAGCCGACGGCCGCACTGTCGGTGTTGCGCGAGGCGGTCATGGGGCGCGAACTGTTTGACTACTCGTTCCGGGAATACGCGCGCCGCTGGAAGTTCAAACGGCCGACGCCGTCCGACTTTTTCCGCACCATGGAAGATGCCTCCGGCGTGGACCTCGACTGGTTCTGGCGCGGCTGGTTCTACGGCACAGACCACGTGGACGTGGAAGTGGGTGCGGTGCGTGAATACCAAATCTCCAGCCAGGACCCGGACGTCGAGTTCCCGCTGAACCGCGCGGCCTTTGCCCGCGACTACCCGCAGGTGGTGTCCGAGCCGCGCAACCGCGCAGACGGCCGTACGCTGCGCATTGACCGTTACCCGGAACTGAAAGACCAGTACAACGAGCAGGACGAGTACACGGTCACCAACAAGGACCGCAACGACTATCAGGACTTCCGCAAAGGCCTGAAGGACTGGGAGAAGGAAACACTGGACCGCGCGGTGAAGGCCGGCGAGTACATCTACTTTGTCGACTTCCGTAATGTGGGCGGTTTGGTGACCCCGCTGCCGTTGACGATCACCTGGGCCGATGGCGTAGTGGAAAAGATGATGGTGCCGGCCGAAGTGTGGCGCTACAACACGGAAGCCGTTACCAAGCTGTTCATTAGCCCCAAGCGCCTCGCGTCGGTGGAAGTGGACGCCGAGCATGTCACCGCCGATGCGGACATGAGCAACAACGCCTTTCCGCGGCGTATTCAGCAGAGCCGGTTGGAACTGTTCAAGGGCAAGGACAAGGACCGCAACTTGATGCTGGACCTGCTCACGGAGCTGAAGGCGGGCAAGAGTGACGAGGCCAAGCCCGACGACAAGTCTGTGCCCTTGACGCCGGTCAAGTGATGCGGCGTCGCGAGTTGTTGCAGGGCTGCGCACTGCTGCCGCTGTTGGCGGTAGTGCCGCGGGCCTTGGCGCACCGCTCGCACGTCACCTTGACCCGGCTCGCGTTGAATACGCGCGCCGGCACCTGGGAATGGACGCACCAGGTGCACTACCACGACGCCGTGGTGGCGCTGGAGTTGCTGCTGCCGGGTCGCGATGTGGACCCGGTATCTGCCGAGGGCCGCGCCCGGCTGGCTTTTGAACTGGACCAAACGCTCCGCTTCACGGGGCCGGACGGCAAGCGGCTGGAGCCCTCCACGGCGGGCGGTGAACTGGATGGCGACAACATCGTCCTCTATCAGGAAATGCCGGTGCCAGCCTTGCATGGCACCTATACCGTCAACAGCAGTTTCCTCCATCAGATGTTCGATGATGCCGTAAACAACGTGAGCGTCGAATTCGGCGAGAAGCCACAAATACTGCGTTTGACGCCTTATTTCCCCAGCGGCACGTTCGAGGCCTGAGCCATGTCGGGCCAGCAAGCGCTACTGGGGCTGGTGCTGGCACTGATGGTGTTCTCGGTGGCGCTAGAGTTGCGTGCCGCGGATTTCCAGCGCGTGGTGGCAGCGCCGCGTGCGGTGGTAGTGGGGCTGGTGCCCCAGTTTTTGTTGCTTCCCGTGGCTACTTGGTTAGCTACGCTGGCACTGCCGCTCCCGGCAGATGTCGAGGCCGCCATGATCCTCGTGGCCGCTTGCCCAGGTGGCTCGCTGTCGAATGTCATCACGCATTTCGGTGGTGGCAACACGGCCTTGTCCGTCAGCCTTTCTGCGGTGGCGAGCGTGCTGGCGCTGTTCCTGACGCCGTTCAACTTCACCTGGATGGTGGCCACGAACCCAGCCACGGCGGGTTGGCTCCAGCAGTTGCAGATTGACCCTTCCGGCATCTGGTGGAATTTGCTGTTCCTGCTGGCAGTGCCCATGGCGCTGGGTTTGCTGGTGCGACATCGCTACCCTGCGCTGGCGGACCGCTGGCAGAAGCCATTGGGCAACGCCAGCCTGTTTGCGCTCTTCGCTTTCATTGCGGCTGGGTTAGTACAGCAAAGGGCTTTGCTCGATGCGCGCCTCTTGCCGCAAGTAGGACTGGTGGTGGCCCATAACGCTTTGGGTTTGTCGTTGGGCGGGTTGTTCGCGCGTGCCTGCAAGTTGCCGTTGCGCGATGTGCGCGCGGTGACCATCGAGGCCGGCATGCAGAACTCGGGCCTCGCGCTAGGCATTATCGCTGTGCAGTTCCACGCGGACCTTGGCATGGTGGTCATCGCCAGTTTGTGGGGCATTTGGCATATCGTGTCCGGACTCACGCTGGCGCTGTGGTGGAGAAGGCAAGATGCTCGACTTGCGCATTGAGGGCGCGACCCTCTTCGATGGTACGGGTGCTGCGCCGCGCATAGCGGATGTGGGCGTACGTGATGGCAAGATCGTTGAAGTGGGGCGGTGCACTGCTGCCGCGGCTGAAGTCATTCAGGCAGACGGCGCTTGGCTGACGCCCGGTTTCGTGGATATCCATACCCACTACGACGGCCAGGCCTCGTGGGACGAAACCTTCAGCCCCAGCATTCACCATGGTGTGACTACCGTGGTGATGGGCAACTGCGGCGTAGGTTTTGCGCCGCTCGCGCCGGGGGACCGGCAGCAGTCGGCCGCAGCGCTCATTGCCCTGATGGAAGGCGTGGAAGACATTCCCGGTGTGGCCTTGGCCGAAGGCGTGCGCTTCGATTGGGAGACTTTCCCCGAGTACATGGCGGCGCTCGACCGCTTGCCGCATAGCCTCGATTTTCTGGTGCAAGTACCGCATGACCCGGTCCGCATGGCTGTGATGGGCGCGCGCGCCGTGGCGCAGGAAGCGGCCACGCCCGCTGACATTGCCGCCATGCGGGCAGTAGTGCGCGAGGCTTTGGAAGCTGGCGCGGTGGGGTTCTCCACGGGCCGCACGGACAACCATCGCACCTCGGCTGGCAAAGAAACACCAGCCTCCGAAGCCAGCGCTGCCGAGCTCACTGGTATCGCCAGCGCCTTCCAGGGTTTGCGGCATGGCGTGGTGCAAGTGGTCAGCGACTTCGACTTGCTGCGCGGCCCAGAGGGCTTCCACCGCGAGTTCGACTTGGTGGAGCAACTCGCCACCGCCGCTGGCCGCCCGCTGTCGATGACGTGGATGCAGCGTGACCCGGGTGGCGAGCAGTGGAAAGCGATGCAGGCGCGGGTGGAGGCGGCCGTGGCGCGTGGCTTGCCGCTGCACTTGCAGACGGCCGCGCGCGGCATTGGTGTCATCAACGGGTTGGATGCCAGCTTCCATCCGTTCATGGGCTTCCCGGGCTACAAGGAGGTGGCGCACTTGCCACTGGCTGACCGTGCGGCTGCCCTGCGCGACCCGGTCCGCAAGGCGCGCATCCTTGCGGAGAAGTCGGAGCGGATGTCCGGGGATGGCACGCCCATTCCGCCGCTCGTGGATATTTTGCTGGCCCGTATTGAACTGATTGCCGCGCGCATGTTTCCCATGGAGCCGCGGCCCGACTATGAACCGCCGGTAACGCAAAGCTTTTACGTGCGCGCCAAGCAACGTGGGTGCACTGCACTCGAGGCTTTGTACGACCACTTCGCTGAGGGTGCTGGCGACAATCTCGTCTACTTCCCTATCTTCAACTACAACGACGGTTCGCTCGAAGCCGTGCGCGAGATGCTGGCGCACCCGCAAGCCTTGTTTGGCCTCAGCGATGCCGGCGCACACGTAGGCACGGTGTGCGATGCCAGCTTCAGTACCTTCTTGCTGACGCATTGGGTGCGCGACCGCGCCGCTGGCCGGCTGGCACCCGAAGCCGCCGTGGAGCTGCTCACTTCACGCAATGCGCGTTATCTGGGCTTGCAGGACCGCGGCACCATCGCCCCTGGCTTGCGTGCGGACTTGAACCTGCTGGACCCGGCAAGACTCGGCGTGGGCGCGCCGCGGTTGGTGCGCGATCTTCCCGCGGGTGGCAAGCGCTTCCTGCAGGAAGGCGAGGGCTATCTCGGCACTTGGGTGGCGGGGCAGTGTGTGCGCCGCGCTGGCGTGGTGACTGCCGCACGGCCCGGACGCTTGGTACGCATGGGACATTAGTTCGCGGCGCGTACGGCAGCAGCGCCGCAGCGGCAGCACGCGTTGCCTACTGCGGTTGGTAAACCTGCCACTGGCCGTTGCGGAACAAGCGCAAGCCGCCGGGCGTGGTAGCCACTTCGAGCCACGCTGCCGTTTCCGCATCGGGCTCGCCATCCCAACGCGCCGGCCGATACTTCATCTGAAAGCTGATGATGACCCGGCGCGTGGCGTCGTCAAGTTCGCCATTGCGTGGCACCTCGAAGCCATGCGCGGCGAGTTTTTCCTGAAACCAACCGACGCTGGGCACGGCGCCACTGAAGCGCGTTTGGGCGGCGGCCACTTGCGTTTCATCTGGCCAAGGCACCAACCCGGCTGCCACTAGCGTTTGCCAAGGGAAGGCGGCGCCGGGGTCTTGCTTGCGCTGCGGAGCGATGTCGCTGTGCCCCACGATATGGTGCGGTTGCACGCCGTGCCTTGCGGCGATGTCTTTCACCAACGCCACCACAGCTTCTATCTGTGCTGGGTCCCACGGCGCAAAGGGGCCTTCGAGGTGCCCGCGGTTGCCGTCGTTGACGATCTCGATGCCAATGGAGGACGCGTTCAGTCCCGTCTGCCCTTGCCAGAAACTCTTGCCCGCATGCCAAGCGCGGCGGTCTTCGGGGACCAAGCGATAGATGCGGGGCGGGTTGGCATCCACCAGATAGTGGCTGCTCACCGGGCCATGCGTGAGGATGTCGAGCGACTTGGCGAAGTCGGTTTCGGTGTAGTGCAGCACGATGTATTGCACGCGGCTGTCTTGCGACTGCGCGGCGTATTGCTCACTGATGGTGTAGGGCCCCACGCGCTGCGGGCCGCCGGTGTTGGCGCAGCCACTAAGGGCCAAGGCGACCACCGGCAGCAGTATCCGGAGACCAAACGTGCTCGAGCGGCGAGCGGGGAGGAGGGCGAACCGACGCATCCCCGCATTGTGCCGCTTGTCGCTTACGAGTTGTAGGCGTTCTCGCCGTGCTCAGCCACATCAAGACCACCGGACTCCGCATCGGCATCCACGCGCAGGCCCGTCGTAGCATCGAGGAACTTCAAGATGCCCCACGTGACACCGCCGCACCACACTGCCGTGGCGCCAACACCAATGGCTTGCGCGAGCAACTGGCTACCCATGGTCATGCCCGGAGCATAGCCGGCGCCGCCCAGTGTGGCGTCGACGAAGACACCGGTGAGCAGCGAACCCACTACGCCACCCACGCCATGCACGGGCGA
>CALQLF020000083.1 GCA_943331345.2 Candidatus Planktophila lacus
CACCACTGCATCGTGGATGTGGAGCACGGTGGCGTGTTCACCGGCGACACCTTCGGCGTTTCGTACCGCGACTTCGATGTGGAGGGCCGCACTTTCGTCATAGCCACCACCTCGCCGGTGCAGTTCGACCCCGAAGCGATGAAGGCCAGCCTTGCGCGCATTGTCTCGTACCAGCCGCATTCGCTGTTCCTGACGCACTACGGCCGCCTGACGGACATTGCGCGCCACCATGCGGACCTGAACGAAGAGATTGATGCCGTTTGCCGCTATACGCGTGCTGCGGCCGCTGCCCACCCGAAGGGCACTGAACGCACGGCAGCGCTGGAGGCAGCGCTGGCGGCCCATTACCACGCGCGCCTGGATGCCCATGGCGACCGGCATACGGCGGCGGAGCGATACGAAGTTCTAGCGATGGATGCGCAGCTGAATGCGCAGGGCTTGGAAATCTGGTTCGAGCGCACGGAGCAAGCACGATGAGCGATTCGGTGGGCACTTTCCGCGGCTTTCGCGTGCACTACGTGGACAAGCGCATCGAAGCGCGCTTCGAAGACCTGACGCTCGACGACCTCACGCCGGGCGAGGTCGTCATCCGCGTGCAGTGGAGCGACATCAACTACAAAGACGCACTGGCGGCTACCGGCGCCGGCCGCATCCTGCGCAAGTACCCGCTAGTGGCAGGTATCGACCTCGCCGGCGTCGTGGTGTCGTCTACCGACGCCCGCTACCACGCCGGCGATGCGGTGCTGGTGACTGGTTGCGACCTTTCCGAAACGCTGGATGGCGGCTATGCCGAATACGCGCGCGTGCCCGCCGAGGCCGTGGTGGCCTTGCCGCCGGGCTTGACGCTTCGCGAGACGATGCAGATCGGCACGGCGGGCTTCACGGCGGCGCTGGCCATTCATCGCATGGAACAAAACGGGCAAACCCCTGCTGCCGGGCCCATCGCCGTGAACGGCGCCACGGGCGGCGTGGGGTCGTTGGCCATCAACCTGCTGGCTGGCCGCGGCTACGAGGTATGGGCCATCTCGGGCAAGCCCGAGGCGGACGAGTATCTGTTGGGCATTGGCGCCACGAAGGTGCTGCGTCGGCAGGACATGGACACCGGCGGAGGGCCGTTGCTCAAAACTGTGTTGGGCGGTGGCATCGACAACCTCGGCGGCGCGCAGCTCAGTTGGATGACACGCGCCACGAGCTATGGCGGCAACGTGGCGAGCATTGGTTTGGCGGCCAGCGCGGACCTGCAGACCAGTGTCATGCCGTTCATCCTGCGCGGGGTGAACCTGCTGGGCATAAATAGTGTGTTGACGCCGCGCGCCCTGCGCTTGAAGGTGTGGGAGCGGTTGGCCACGGACCTGCGCCCGCGGCATCTCGAAGCCATTTGCCCGCGGGAAGTGGCTTTTGCCGACCTGGCGGCCGCCTTCCAGCCCTATGTGGATGGTAAGGTTCTGGGCAGAGCCGTCGTGAAGATTCAGGAGAGTTCCCATGCGTGAAGCAGTTATTGTCTCGGTTGCGCGTACACCTATCGGCAAGGCCTTTCGCGGGGCTTTCAACGACACCGAAACGCCGGTGCTTGCCGGGCATGCCGTGCGCGAAGCCGTGCGCCGTGCGGGCATCGACCCCGCGTCGGTGGAAGACCTCGTTCTCGGTGTCACTTCGCAGCAGGGTACGCAGAGCTACAACGTCGGCCGTCTTTCGGTGGCCACGGCCGGTTTGCCCGTGACTACCTCCGGCATGTCCGTCGACCGCTTGTGTTCTTCGGGCCTCATGGCCGTGAGCATTGCCGCGCGCCAGATAGTGCATGACGGCATGCAGGTGGTGGTGGGTGCGGGCGTGGACTCCATCAGTTTGGTGCAGACGCCGCATCGCAATAACTACCGCGCTCTTAGCGAAGCGGTCGTGGCCGCGTGGCCCCATGCCTACATGCCCATGATCGAGACCGCCGAGATTGTGGCGGAGCGCTATGGCATCAGCCGCGAAGCCCAAGACGCGTTCGCGTTGGCCAGCCACCAGAAGACCGCGGCCGCGCAAGCCGCAGGGCGCTTCGACGCCGAAATTGTCCCGCTCACTACGCGTAAGGCAGTGGTGGACAAGGTGACGAAGGAAACCAGTTACCAGGAAGTGCGCTTGCTCGCCGATGAAGGCGTCCGCGCTGACACCACGCTAGAGGGCTTGGCGAAGCTGGAGCCGGTCTACAAGGACGGCGCAGTCATCAAGGTGGGCAAGCACATCACCGCGGGCAATGCTTCGCAGCTGTCGGACGGCGCCGCGGCGCTGGTGCTGATGGAAGCGGGTGAAGCGGCACGCCAAGGCTTGGCGCCGCTAGGTGTGTTCCGCGGCATGGCCGTGGCCGGCTGCGAGCCGGACGAGATGGGCATTGGCCCGGTGTTCGCCGTGCCGAAGCTGCTGAAGCAGCACGGGCTGAAGGTGGACGACATTGGCTTGTGGGAACTGAACGAAGCGTTTGCTTGCCAGGCCCTTTACTGCCGGGACCGCCTTGGCATTCCCGACGAGCGCTTGAATGTGGACGGCGGCGCGGTGGCGGTGGGACATCCGTTTGGCATGAGCGGCGCGCGCTTGGCGGGCCACGCGCTTATTGAAGGCAAGCGCCGCGGCGTGCGCTATGTGGTGGTGACGATGTGCGTCGGCGCCGGCATGGGCGCGGCGGGGTTGTTCGAGATTGCCTAGCCGAACGAGTTCTTCGGCTGTTGGCACGAGCGCCGGTTGGAATGCCTAGTGCTTGACGGCGTCGTTGCGGACGACCTTGCCGTCTTGCATCACGAACACGGGTGAGGCCAGCACTTTCAGGTCGCTGAGCGGGTTGGTGCCGAACGCCACCATATCCGCTAGCTTGCCAACAGCCACTGTGCCCAGCTGTGCTTCCATGCCCAGTGCCTTGGCGGCATTCGTGGTGGCAGTGGCCAGCACTTCGGCTGGCGTCAACCCGGCCGAAGCGAGCAGCAGAAATTCCTGCGCGGTTCCGTCGAACGGCACGACGGGTACATCGGAGCCGAAGAGCAGCGGCACACCAGCCGCATGCGCATTGCGGACGCTGTCCACGGCGGGCTTGAAAAAATCCATCGGCCCCATGGCGCCGGATTCGCTCGCCAACTTGGCCGCGAGTAGCGTCGGCGTGTACGCCGTGTGATGAGCCACCATGGCGGCGATATCCGCGTCGCTTATTGGCCCGTGTTCCAACGTGTCCGTGCCGGCTTCAATGGCGAGCAAGTTTGCGCCCGACAGCCCGCTGGAGTGCGTGGCCACCTTGCGGTTCAGCCGGTGTGCCGTGGATACGATGGCGTTCAGCTCTGCAGCCGTTTCCGTAGGGCCGCTGCCCGGCACCAGCAGATGCATGGCGCTGAGGCGCATCTTGATGACGCCCGCGCCGCGACGGATTTCGTCGCGCACGGCACGTTCGCAGTCGGTAGCCCCGGCACAGGTGCCGCGGTTCTTGAACAGCGGCTCTACGTCCGCACGGCCACCGAAATTGAAAGGCGCGTAGTCGCCGCCGGCAGTTTCGAACTGCGGTTCGCTGCCGATGAGGCGTGGGCCGGGCACTTGCCCGGCCGCCATCGCTTGCGCGAGGTCGTAGGTGATGCTGGCGGGGTCCCCAAGATTGCGCAGCGTGGTGAAGCCCTTCTGCTGCAAGGCCTGGGCGCGGGCGGCACTGGCGAAAGCGCGCGGCACGGGCCGGCCGATAAAGCCAGGCATGAAATCGCCGGTGGGGTTCTTGGAGTGCAGGTCCATTTCCATCGTGACATGCGTATGCATGTCGATGAGCCCCGGGACTACCCAGGCTTGCTTCAGGTCCACCACGGAATCGCCGGCGACATAGCCGTCTTTGATAGCCGTGATTTTCCCACTTTGAACGAGTACCGACTGCCGTTCACGCACGGGCTGGGCCGGGTCCGCGATGAGATGACCGACGTGGAGGACGGTGATGGGGGCGGGGGGAGGGGTGGCTGGTGCAGTGGGTTCTGCGTTGGCAGCGTTTGCTGAAAGGAAGAGGGAAAGAAGCGTGACGAGTGTGGAACGCGACATGGCTAGAACTTTCCTTTACGCAGCATGGGGTCCGAAAGCGCCGCTGTGATGGCGCGGCCGATGGCTTCGGCATCTTCGAGGGAGAGGCGACGCAGGCGGTCGCTGTCGAGAAGTAGTTCGCACCACTCGGTGAGTTGTATTCGCGTGACTGACGTCGCTGGTGGATGGTCCCAGTGCGCACCTAGTTCGCGTAGCGAGCGGTGCAGCGAAGACCGGCGGGTGGTGGTCTCCATGGAGCGGCTGGCGAATTCGTGGGTGGTACGTATGGGCGGTGCTGAGGAGCGGGGGCTGGAAAGGCTTGGTGCTACAGCGCCCATGCGTAGCGACTTCCACAGGTCTTCGGCGCTGGTGGGTGGCGCTTCCGCTGCCATCTCTTTCACGAACCCGGAGGTCATTTCGTCGTCGGGGCTGATGGGCAGCACGACGATGTTGCGGTCTGTCTGGAACTGCTCGGCTATCTTCGCCAGCGGCCAGCCATCGTTCAGCAGGACGCGGGCCGCGATGATTTCATTCAAATGCTGAAAGCGGTACACCGCTTCCTTGCCGCGGCGCTCCGCCGGGCTGAGGATGCCGCGCTGCGCGTAGTCGCGCACCAGGCGTATGTTCAGGTCGGCGTTGCGTCCGCGCCCCAAGCGTTGCAGGGCGATATTCGCCGTATCGACGAGTTCGTCGATGGTGCCTTGCCAGTCGCGGTATTCATCCAGGTTACGCATGCTTCTTCCTGCACCAGTCCGGCGGTGGTGGCGTGCGCAGGCTGGAAAAAGCCAGCCGGCGCCCGTCCACCGCCGAAACATTATGGGCCATCCGTGGCCCGCCAAGGCACGGCCGCCGCAGCTTCCTGCCGCGACGGCCGTCCCTGCAGCATCCGGCCGCAGGGCGAGGCACGGTTCAGGGCTGCGGCGGGCGGCCCATGCGCTTGCCCTGTTCGAGCTTGCGGCGCAGGTAGCTGGCTTGGTCCGCTTCCTGGTGGGAAGCGTAGACACCCACTTGCTCGTCTTGGGCGGCAATACGGCTGCGCATGCGCTGCGCCCCGTACATCGCTTCCTTCGACATGGCTTCTTCCTGCCGCATGGCCGCGTAGCGCTGCAGGCTTTCCACCACGCCCTTCAGCCAGGGGTTGTTTTCCGCTTCACGCAGCGCTTCGGCCAGCAGCTTGTCCACCAAGCGCCAGTCACGGTTGCGCGCAGCGGCCTGGGCCCGCTCCTGCAAGTCCGCGGCGCGCAGCTCGCTGCGGCGGGAGGCCACCAGTTCGTCTTCCACCAGCACGCCGTAGGCAGCCGCCGGCAGTGAAGCCAGCGACAGCCAACCGGACTGCGGCGGCAGCGGCTGGGTTTCCAAGTCCACACCCGTGACGGTAGCTTCCAGCAGCATGCTCGGCGAAGCCTCAATCGTCGGCACCAGTGCCGCGGGTACCGTCAGCTTCACCAGCGCCCAGGCTTCACCGCCATAGGGCAGGTCCGGCAGGCAGTAGGCGCCGCGCTCGGGGTCTTGCGTGTAGCCGTTCAGCACTTCCACCTTCACGCCTTCAGGGGCTTGCAGGTGCAGACGCAGGCCGCGGGCATGCAGGGCACGCAGCAAGTCGAACTCTTCGCGGAACGGGTCCTCGAGGTCTTCCGCGGTGGCACCGTAGTAGTGGTTGCCGCGGCCGGCGCGGCCCATGCCAATCATGAGATGTTCGTTGAAGCCGCTGCCGAGCCCGTAGGTCGACGTGCTGACGCCGGCCTGCGCCATGGCAGCCACGCGGTTGGCAATCTCTTCCGGGTCCGCAAGGCCGCGGTTGGCGCCACCGTCCGACAGCAGCAGCACGCGGCTGAGTGCCGTGCCCTTCGGGCCCTGCAGGGCTTGGCCGACGCCAGCATGCCAGCCGTCGTAGAGAGCCGTGCTGCCGCCCGAGTGGATGTTGTCCACCACATGGCAGAGCTTTTCGGCCTGCGAACCGACCACTTGATGAGGGATATCCACCGTGACCTCGTCGTCGAACGAGACCACGGCGACGCTGTCCGTGGGCTGCAGCGAGCGGAGGATCATCTGCACGCAGCGGCGGGCTTCGCGCAGCGGGGTGCCGGACATGGAACCGGAGCGGTCGATGACGAGCGCGAGGTTCAGCGGCTGGCGCTGCTGGTGGGCGGCCGGCGCGGCCGGGGCCTGGATGCGCACCAGGGCGTGGATGGACTGGCCGTGGCCGGCGAGCAGGGCGCTGCGCTCCGGCTGGATGCTGACGGTGAACGTGGGCGTGGACATGGACGAGTGGGGCATGGTGAAGACCTCCTGTCTGGCTTCCCGGGGGCTGGACTACGGCGGCCAGCTGGGCCGGTGAAGAATGTTAGTGACGGCGTTTAATGTAACGATGACATCGAATGTTGTCAATAACATTTTTCAAATTAGTTTTTCAGGGGCGGGGGAAGTGCCCTGAAGAAGCCTCCGCGTTACTCTGCAATGCGGGCAGGGGAATACCGGGAAACAGGGAGTGCCGGCGTGAACAGAAGCAGACTGGCTATATGGGTCGGCCTCGCCGTTTTTCTAGGGGCTTACCTCGGTTCGCCGTTCTTGGCGCTCCACCAAATGCGCCAAGCAGCGGAGCAGAAAGACGCAGTCGCGCTCAGCGCGCATATCGACTTTCCGGCGCTGCGGGCCAGTGCGAAGCATGCCGTGGACGCGAAGGTGGGCCGCAAGCTGGCGGCGAAACCTCACCGGAAATCAGAAACGATATGGGGCGCGGTGCTGCTCAGCACGCTGGCGCGAAATGCCATTGATGATTTGGTAACGCCGGACGGTGTGGCGAAGTTGCTGGCGGCCAGTGATGCAGAGCCGGGTGCGCCGCGAGTTGGTCAGCGCAAGCGAACGTCGCCCGAGCTGAATTTCGACTATGAAGGGCTCGACGTGTTTCTGGTCCACGTTCAGCAGGCGGGGTTGCCGGGTGAAGGCATTACGCTGGTGATGCGGAGAAAGGGGTTTGCAGAGTGGGTGTTGGTGGGGGTCCGACTCTAGTCCGCTTCCCGACCCAAAACCGGGAAGACGCCGGCAGAACCTGCCAAAATACGTATACAAGTTCCCGAAGGAAAGCCCATGTCCCAGCCCGCTTCCGCCGGCGCGCGCTTCCGCGCTGCCTTGGCCGCCGAAAAGCCACTTCAGGTGGTCGGCGCCATCAACGCCAACCACGCCCTGCTGGCCCAACGTGCCGGCTACAAGGCCATTTATCTCTCTGGTGGTGGCGTGGCCGCGGGCTCGCTGGGCCTGCCTGACCTCGGCATCAACACCATGGACGATGTGCTCATCGACGTCCGGCGCATCACGGACGTGTGCGACCTGCCGCTGTTGGTGGACATCGACACGGGCTTTGGGCCTTCCGCCTTCAACATCGAACGCACCATCAAGTCGCTCATCAAGGCGGGCGCTGCGGCCTGCCACATTGAAGACCAGGTGGGCGCGAAGCGCTGCGGGCATCGTCCGGGCAAGGAGATTGTTTCGCAGGACGAAATGGCGGACCGCGTGAAGGCCGCTGCCGATGCAAAGACGGATGCGAACTTCTTCATCATTGCGCGCACGGATGCCATTCAGGCGGAAGGCGTGGACGCGGCCATTGAACGCGCCATCGCCTGCGTGGAAGCGGGTGCGGACGGCATCTTCGCGGAAGCGGCATACGACTTGCCCACGTACCAGAAGTTCGTGGATGCAGTGAAGGTGCCGGTGCTCGCGAACATCACCGAATTCGGTGCCACGCCGCTGTTCACGCGCGAGGAGTTGGGCTCGGTGGGCGTGGCCATTCAGCTGTTCCCGCTGTCCGCTTTCCGCGCGGCCAACAAGGCCGCCGAAAACGTCTACACGTCCATTCGCCAGAACGGGCACCAGAAGGACGTGCTGGCCACCATGCAGACGCGCATGGAACTTTACGACCGCATTGGCTACCACGCGTTCGAGCAGAAGCTCGACGCGCTGTTCGCTGCCCGCAAGAAGTAACGCGTAACAAGTTGCGCACAACCGTACACCGCAAACGTCAAATGACATGCTGCCGCAAGCGGCTGCAAACCCTTCAAGGAGCACACCATGGCTGAAGAAACCACCACCGCGCCCGCTGCCGCTGGCCCGAAGCCGAAGAAGAGCGTGGCGCTGTCCGGCGTGCCTGCCGGCAACACGGCGCTGTGCACGGTCGGCCGCAGTGGCAACGACCTGAATTACCGCGGCTACGACATCCTGCAGATTGCCGAGGCCTGCGAATTCGAAGAAGTGGCCTTCCTGCTGGTGCACGGCAAGCTGCCGAACGCCGCGGAACTGAAGGGCTACAAGGCGAAGCTGAAGGCACTGCGCGGCCTGCCGGCCGTGGTGCAGGAAGTGCTGCAGAGCTTGCCGGCCAACAGCCACCCCATGGACGTGCTGCGCACTGGCGCGAGCGCGCTGGGCTGTGCGTTGCCGGAGAAGGACGACCACGGCACCGCTGGCGCGCGCGACATCGCGGACCGCTTGATTGCCAGCTTCGGCAGCATGCTTTGCTACTGGTACCACTTCAGCCACAACGGCCGCGTCATCGACGTGGAAACGGACGACGAAACGGTGGGCGGCCACTTCCTGCATTTGCTGCACGGCACCGAGCCGAGCGCTAGCTGGGTGCGTGCCATGCACACCTCGCTCATCCTTTACGCCGAGCACGAGTTCAACGCCAGCACGTTCACGGCGCGCGTTATCGCCGGCACGGGCAGCGACATGCATTCGTGCATTGCCGGTGCCATTGGTGCGCTGCGCGGCCCCAAGCATGGCGGCGCCAACGAAGTAGCGTTCGAAGTGCAGAAGCGCTACGAAAACCCGGACGAGGCCGAGGCGGACATCCGTCGTCGCGTGGCCAACAAGGAAGTCGTCATCGGCTTCGGTCACCCGGTGTACACCATCGGCGATCCGCGCAATGTCGTCATCAAGGGCGTGGCGAAGCGCCTGTCCGATGAAGCCGGCGACACCAAGATGTACGACATTGCCGAACGTCTCGAGACGGTGATGTGGGAAATCAAGAAGATGTTCCCGAACCTCGATTGGTTCAGCGCGGTGAGCTACCACATGATGGGTGTGCCCACGGCCATGTTCACGCCGCTGTTCGTCATTGCCCGCACCACGGGCTGGGCGGCGCACGTCATTGAGCAGCGCATCGACGGCAAGATCATTCGTCCCAGCGCCAACTACGTGGGCCCGGACGAGCGTCCGGTGCCCCCGATGAGCGAGCGTGTCTGAAGCCCATGAACACTGCCCACCGCAAGCCGCTGCCCGGCACGAAGCTAGATTACTTTGATGCTGCTGGCGCTGTTGAAGCGCTGCAGGCCGGTGCCTGGGCCGGGCTGCCCTACACCGCGCGCGTTCACGCCGAAAACCTGGTGCGTCGCTGCAGCCCGGAGACGCTGGACGCTTCGTTGCGCCAGCTCATCGACCGCAAGCGCGACCTCGACTTCCCGTGGTTTCCGGCGCGTGTGGTGTGCCACGACATCCTCGGCCAGACCGCACTGGTGGACTTGGCCGGCTTGCGTGATGCCATCGCGGACATGGGCGGCGACCCGGCACAAGTGAACCCGGTGGTGCCGACGCAGCTCATCGTCGACCATTCGCTAGCGGTGGAATACGGCGGCTTCGACAAGGACGCGTTCGCAAAGAACCGCGCCGTGGAAGACCGGCGCAACGAAGACCGCTTCCACTTCATCGACTGGACGAAGAAGGCGTTCAAGAACGTGGACGTCATTCCGCCGGGCAACGGCATCATGCATCAGATCAATCTGGAGCGGATGTCGCCGGTGGTCCATGCGCAAGACGGCGTGGCCTTCCCGGATACGCTCGTGGGCACGGACAGCCACACGCCGCATGTGGATGCGCTGGGTGTTATCGCCATCGGCGTGGGCGGGCTGGAAGCCGAGAACGTGATGCTGGGCCGCGCCTCGTGGATGCGGCTGCCGGACATCGTGGGTGTGGAGCTGGCAGGCAAGCCGGCGCCGGGAATTACTGCTACCGACGTCGTGCTCGCTCTCACCGAATTCCTGCGCAAGGAAAAGGTGGTGGGTGCGTACCTTGAGTTCAAGGGCGAAGGCTCGGCTGCGCTCACGCTCGGCGACCGCGCCACCATCTCCAACATGGCACCGGAATACGGTGCCACAGCGGCCATGTTCTTCATCGACGACAAGACGCTGGACTACCTGCGCCTGACGGGCCGTGAAGACGCGCAAGTGCAGTTGGTGGAGACGTATGCGAAGACGGCGGGCCTGTGGGCGGACAGCCTGCGTACCGCCGAATACGAACGCACGTTGCACTTCGACCTGGGCACCGTAGTGCGCAACATGGCGGGCCCTTCGAACCCGCACAAGCGCCTGCCCACTTCGGACCTCGCTGCACGCGGCATTGCGGCCCCGTGGACCGAGACCCCGGGCGAGATGCCCGATGGCGCCGTCATCATTGCGGCCATTACCTCGTGCACGAACACCAGCAACCCGCGCAACGTCATTGCTGCCGGCCTGCTGGCGCGCAACGCGAACGCGCGGGGCTTGGTGCGCAAGCCTTGGGTGAAGACCTCGCTCGCGCCGGGCTCGAAGGCGGTGCAGCTTTATTTGGAAGAGGCCGGCTTGCTCACGGAACTGGAGCAATTGGGCTTCGGCATCGTCGCTTTCGCCTGCACCACCTGCAATGGCATGAGCGGCGCGCTGGACCCGAAGATTCAGCAAGAGATCATCGCGCGCGACCTCTATGCCACGGCAGTGCTTTCGGGCAACCGCAACTTCGACGGACGCATCCATCCGTATGCGAAGCAAGCTTTCCTGGCTTCGCCGCCGCTGGTAGTGGCCTACGCCATTGCCGGCACGGTGCGTTTCGATATCGAAAAGGATGTTCTCGGTGTTGATGCGAGTGGCGCTGAAGTTCGCCTGAAGGACCTGTGGCCGGCGGACGAAGAGATCGATGCCGTCATCGCGCGCAGCGTGAAGCCGGAGCACTTCCGCAAGGTGTACGAGCCCATGTTCACCTTCGCCGTGGACACCGGCCCGAAGGTGAGCCCGCTGTATGCCTGGCGCCCACAGAGTACGTACATCCGCCGCCCCCCTTACTGGGAAGGTGCGCTGGCTGGCGAACGCACGCTGCGCGGCATGCGTCCGCTGGCGGTGCTGCCGGACAACATCACCACGGACCATCTGTCCCCCTCGAATGCCATTCTGCTCGACAGCGCGGCGGGCGAATACCTCGCGAAGATGGGCTTGCCGGAGGAAGACTTCAATTCCTACGCCACGCACCGCGGCGACCACCTGACAGCGCAGCGCGCCACGTTTGCCAACCCCACGCTCATGAACGAGATGGCGGTGGTGGACGGCAAGGTGAAGAAGGGCTCGCTCGCGCGTGTTGAGCCGGAAGGCCAAGTGGTGCGTATGTGGGAAGCCATCGAAACCTACATGGAGCGCAAGCAGCCGCTCATCATCGTGGCGGGCGCGGACTATGGGCAGGGCTCTTCGCGCGACTGGGCGGCCAAGGGCGTGCGGTTGGCCGGCGTGGAGGCCATCGCGGCGGAAGGCTTCGAGCGCATTCACCGCACGAACCTCATTGGCATGGGCGTTCTGCCGCTGGAGTTCAAGCCGGGCGTGAACCGCTTGACGCTCGGTATCGACGGCACGGAAACGTTCGATGTGGTGGGTGAGCGCAAGGCTAGGCAGGACCTCACGTTGGTTATCCATCACCGCAACGGCGAACGCGTGGAAGTGCCCATGACTTGTCGTCTGGACACGGCGGAAGAGGTGTCCATCTACGAAGCGGGCGGCGTGCTGCAGCGCTTCGCACAGGACTTCCTCG
>CALQLF020000084.1 GCA_943331345.2 Candidatus Planktophila lacus
GCGAAACAGCTCACGCCGGGTTCGTGTCCTTCAATACGATTGCTAGCTGCGCTGTAGATGCGGCAAGGCTCGCGGCCGTGGCGGCCGAACTGAAGTGCACCGATGCCGTGAACATCCAGTTCACTAGCGGTACTACCGGCTTTCCAAAGGGCGCCACGCTTACCCATCGCAACATCCTGAACAACGGTCGCTTCGTGGGCGAAGCCATCGGCCTGACGCCTGTAGACCGCATCTGCATCCCAGTGCCGCTCTACCATTGCTTCGGTATGGTGATGGGCAATCTGGCTGCCGTGACGCATGGCGCCACCATGGTGTACCCAGCCGAAAGCTTCGACCCTTTGGCAGTGCTGCAAACGGTCGCCAGCGAACGCTGCACTGCGCTTTATGGTGTGCCCACCATGTTCATCGCACTGCTGAACCATCCGCAGTTCGCCGAATTCGATCTCGCCTGCTTGCGCACCGGCATCATGGCCGGCTCGCCCTGCCCCATCGCCACCATGAAGGAAGTAATAGCGCGCATGCATATGCACGAGGTGACCATCGCCTACGGCATGACGGAAACCAGCCCCGTGAGTTTCCAGACCGGCCGCGACGACCCCTTGGAAGAGCGCGTTTCTACCGTGGGCCGCGTGCAGCCGCATTTGGAAGTGAAGATTGTGGATGCCGACGGCAACACCGTGCCGCGTGGCGTGCCCGGCGAGCTCTGTACGCGCGGCTATTCGGTGATGCTCGGCTACTGGGGCGACCCCGAGAAGACCGCCGAGGCCGTGGATGCCGAAGGCTGGATGCACACCGGGGACTTGGCCACGCTGGATGAGCAGGGCTATTGCCGCATCACGGGGCGCAGCAAGGACATGGTCATTCGTGGCGGCGAGAATGTGTACCCGCGCGAGATCGAGGAATACCTGCTTAGCCACCCGGCGGTAGCCGATGCGCAAGTGATTGGCGTGCCCGACGAGCGCTATGGCGAAGAAGTATGCGCGTGGGTGGTACTACGCACCGGAGCGGATACCACAGCGGACGCGCTGCGCGAGTACTGTCGCGGGCGCATTGCGCACTACAAGGTGCCGCGCTACGTGCGCTTGGTGGACGGCTTCCCCATGACCGTAACGGGCAAGGTGCAGAAGTACGTGATGCGGCAGGAAACCGCGCGTTGGCTGGGTATTGCCGCGCGGGATCCGGGCCAGGCTCAATAAAAAATGCAGTAACCAAAAAGGGCCCTCACGGGCCCTTTTCCTTCAGCAGCCGTTCGCGATAGCCACCGCTAATGAGCGATTAGTACTTCGCGCCGCTGGCCTTCTGCGCCCAAAGGCCGGGGCTCTGCGCGGCGAACCACTTGGCGGCGGCCTGCACGTCCTCTTCCTTCAACTGCCCGGCGAAGCCTTGCATGATGGCGTTTTGGCGCGTGCCCTTTTGGTAGCCATGCAGCGAATTCACGAGGTAGTCCGCGTGCTGGCCAGCCAGGTTCGGCGCGCCGGTGCCGGCGATGGCCACGCCATCGGGGCCATGGCAAGCCGCGCAAGTGGCGACGATGGCCGGGGGCGTCCCGGTGGCGCCATCACCCTTGAGCGGCGTGGCGCCAGCGAAGAAGGCGGCCACGTCTGCGATGTCCTTGTCCGACAGGCTGGCGGCCTGAGCGTTCATGGTGCCGTTACGACCATGCTGGCGCGTGCCAGCCTTGTACTCACCCAAGGCAGCGATGATGTAATCGGCGCGCTGACCGAAGATTTTCGGCACATGATAGGTGGGGTAGGTGTTGCGGTAGTCGGGGATGCCGTGGCAGCCGTAGCAGGTGTAGGCCACCTTGGCGCCGCGAACCGCATCGCCAGCGGCGGCTTGGGCCGCAGCCGCGGAAGCCAGGGTC
Source organism: Candidatus Planktophila lacus (assembly GCA_943331345.2). GTDB lineage: Bacteria > Pseudomonadota > Gammaproteobacteria > Steroidobacterales > Steroidobacteraceae > CAIOHZ01. The sequence goes on from CALQLF020000084.1 coordinate 1,865, forward strand.
GACAGCGCGAGGGCTACCACCAGGGGGGCCCAAAGGCCAGACCGGACCATCTTCAGGGACATTTCAGGGTTCTCCGCAACATCTAAATCAAGCGCCGCATGGTACGGTTTTGCTTGGCTTTTTTCCACCCGTAAAGACCACCGAGGGAACTAACCATGAACATCCAAGGCTTGGGTCGGGCGCTGTTCGCCTGCGTCCTGCTCGCCAGCGCTCCCTATGGGGCGGTGGCGGCGGAGGAATCGGCTAATCCGCGCTTGGCCACGGTCAGTGGCCAGGGCGAAATTCGCGTCGAGCCCGACCAGGCCCGCCTGACGCTGGGCGTAGAGGCACGAGAACCAACGCTGGACGCCGCCCGTGCGCAGGTGAACCGGAGCGTGGAGGCTTTGCTGAAACTCACCCGCGAACTGGGGGTACCGGACCGGCAGGTGAACAGCACGCGCTTGAACGTCCAGCCCGAATACGCGTGGCTCGAGAAAACCCGTACCCGGAAGCTCATCGCTTATGTGGTTTCCCGCTCGGTGGCCGTCGATCTGCGCGAACTGGACAAGCTAGGCGCACTGCTGGAGCGCGGACTGGCCTTGGGGGCCAACCAGGTGGGCGAACCCGTGCTGGACCACAGCCGCCGGGTAGAACTGCAGCGGGAAGCGCTAGCCCTGGCCACCAAAGACGCCCTGCGGAACGCCGAAGCCATGGCGGGTGCATTGAGCGCCGGAGTCGGCCCCGTGCGGAGCCTGAACGCCGCGCAAGAATCGCCGGCCCCCATGCCAGCGTTCGCCATGGCCATGCGCACCATGGCCGTGGCGGATGCCAACGCCGGCGCGCCGCAGACCTACCAGCCCGGCGAACTCGTTTTCCGGGCCAGTGTGAGTGCCAGCTTCGACTTGGTGCCAGCCGTGGCACCAGCCCCGCCGCCCGCCGCCGGCGTCAAAGCAAAGCCATAGGCGGGCTACGCTACTTCACCTTCGCGGCCGCCGCTTCTGCCGGCGCAAGAATGCCCTTACCGGTGGAGGCTGACCACGCCGACTACATCTTGTAGTCGGTCTGGTTGGCGGCGTAGTCGATGTACCAGTCGATGGCGGTGGCATCGGCCATCGCACTGCGGTTCACGGCCTTCTCCACCGCGTAGCCGGCCAGAATGCGCCGCACCGGCACTTCCAGCTTCTTGCCCGTGATGGTGTACGGAATGGCGGGCACCGGGAAGATGCGGTCCGGCACGTGACGCGGCGAATATTCCGTACGCAACACGGCCTTGATGCGGTCTTCGAGGTCCTTGTCCAGTACGCTGCCTGCACGGACCTTCACGAACAACGGCATGAAGAAGTGCCCGCCCGGCAGGTCAAGGTTCACCACGAGGGAATCTTCCACTTCCGGCAACAAGGCCAGCGAACGGTAGATTTCTGCCGTGCCAATACGAATGCCATGGCGGTTCAACGTGGCGTCCGAACGCCCCAGCACGAAACAGCCGCGGCGCGCGTTCAAGCGGAAGAAGTCGCCTTGGCGCCAAATGCCCGGATAGTCGCTGAAGTACGACTCGGTATAGCGCGCGTGGCCTGCGTCGTTCCAGAAGCCCATGGGCATGGAAGGCATGGGCGTGGTGATGACCATCTCGCCCACTTCGTCCACCACCGGCTTGCCATCGGCGTCGAAGGCCAGCAAGTTCACGCCCAAGTGCGGCGCCTGGATTTCACCGGCGTACACCGGCTGCGTAGGCACACCACCGCAGAAGCCACTGCAAATGTCGGTGCCGCCGCTACCCGACTGCACCCAGAGGTCCGCCTTCACATGGTTGTAGAACCACGCCATGCACTCGGGCGTCACCGGGGAGCCGGCGAGCATCACCGTCTGCAAGTGGCTCAGGTCGAAGCGGTCCTTCGGCACAATGCCTTGCTTCTCGAGAATCTGCTGGTAAGTCGGGCTGGCGCCAAACAAGGTGATCTTGAAATCTTGCACCACCTTCCACAGCTGGTCCGGGCCCGGCCAGGCGGGGTTGCCGTCGTAAAGCACCGGCACCACCCCCGACAGCAAGCTGCTGACCAGGAAGTTCCACATCATCCAGCCAGTGGTGGTGTAGAAGAACAGGCGCTCGCCTACCTTCACATCCATGTGCAACTGCACCAGCTTCTGCTGTTCCAGCGTAATGCCCACGTGCGTGTGCACGATGGGCTTCGGCAGGCCCGTAGTGCCGGAAGAAAAGAGAATCCAGAGCGGCGACTGCGCCGGCACCTGCTCGAACAAGAACGCAGCTTCACCGGGGTCGGCGGTGGCGAGCAGGTCGTCCCACAGCAAGCCGCCTTCCACCAGCGGCGCGCGGTTGTTGCGGTCGAGATAAGGCAGCAACACCACCTTCTGCAAGGTCGGGAGGTTGTTGGCGATATGCGCCATCTCGTCGCGACGGTCGAACGGCTTGCCGCCGTACTGGTAACCATCGACGCAGATCATCACCTTCGGGGCCAGCTGCGAATAGCGGTCCAGCACACCGCGCGAGCCGAAATCCGGCCCGCAGCCGGACCAAATGGCACCGATGCTGGTGGTGGCCAGCATGGAGATGACCGCATGCGGCGTGTTGGGCAAGCAGCCCACCACGCGATCGCCCGGCTCGACACCAAGGCTGCGCAGGGCAGTGGCGAGGCGACGCACTTGCGAGCCCAGCTCGTCCCAGGACATTTCAACCGCAGCATCACGCTCGTTGAAGTGGATGAGTGCTGTCTGGCCGGGCACGGCCTTCGCCATGAGGTTTTCGGCGTAGTTGAGCACGGCACCGGGGAACCATTCAGCTCCCGGCATGGTGCGCTTGCCAAGCACGGCGGTGGGCTGCGCGCTCACCTTCGGGTTGAAGTATTCCCATAGCGCGCCCCACAGAGCGTCGACGTCCGCCACGGACCACTCGTACATCGCCTGATAGTCGGCGAAGTCGAGCCCGCGGTGTTCTTTCAACCACTGCGAAAACTTCGTGAGATTGCTGGCCGCCGTGCGGGCGGGCGACGGGGTCCAGAGCAGTTCGCCTTCCATCACCATAGTCGTTGTCTCCGAAAGGGCCGCCGGCTTAGCCGGCGAGGCCCAGTGCTTCGATAGCGTTGTGCTTGAGGATGAGGTCGTGAACTTCAGGCTTGAAGTTCGCTTCCTTGAAGTCCTTGATCCAGCGGTCGGGCGGAATGAGCGGGAAGTCCGAGCCGAACAGGATTTTCTTTTTCAGCTGCGTATTGGCGTACTGCACCAACTGCGGCGGGAAATATTTCGGCGACCAGCCGGAAAGGTCGATGTAGACGTTTTGCTTGTGCAAGCAGACGGACAGCGCCTCGTCCTGCCACGGCCACGAAGGGTGAGCGATGATGATCTTCATGTCCGGGAAGTCCACCGCCACGTCATCGACGTGGATAGGGTTGGAATACTTCAGGCGCATGCCACCACCGCCGCGCATGCCCGTACCGATGCCCGAATGGCCGCTGTGGAAGATAGCCGGCAGCTTGTGCTCGGCAATCACTTCGTAAAGCTTGTAGGCCATGCGGTCGTTCGGGAAGAAACCCTGGCAGGTGGGGTGAAACTTGAAGCCCCGGACGCCATCGGCAATGAGCCGACGCGCTTCGCGCGCACCGAACTTGCCCTTGTGCGGGTCGATGCTGGCAAAGGCCACCATCATGTCGCTGTTGGCGTGTGCCGCTTCCAGAATTTCTTCGTTGGGAATGCGCCGGCTGCCCATCTCGTGTTCCGAGTCCACGGTGAACATGACGAGGCCGATCTTGCGTTCGCGATAGTAAGCGACCGTCTCAAGGATGGTAGGGCGCTTGCCGGCCTTGAAGTACTTACTGGCCGCGTCTTCGTATTCCTGCCACACCTCATCGGTGGGCTGGCGGCAAGACACCTCAGCATGGGTGTGCACATCAATGGCAATCAGGTCATCGGTCTTCATGCGCGTTCTCCTTCCCACTGAGCCAATGTCTTACCTTCCTTCACCAGCTTTTCCAGCAAAGCAGCAGGCTGCCAGTGCATGGGGCCGAACAGGTCGCGATACTTCAGCATACCTTCGTAAATAGTCTTGAGACCGATGGTCTCGGCGTAGAACAACGGGCCGCCGCGGTAACGCGGGAAGCCGTAGCCGGCGGCCCACACCACGTCGACGTCGCTGGCGCGCACCGCGACGCCTTCCTCGAGAATACGGAAAGCTTCGTTGATGAGCGGATACAAGCAGCGCTCCAGCACCTCTTCTTCGGTGTGCTCGCGCGGCGCCACGCCAACGGCCGCCGCCTTGGCACGAATAAGCTCCAGCGCCACCGGGTCGTCGTAGCGGGTACGGTCGCCCTTCTCGTAGCGGTAATACCCCTTGCCGTTCTTTTGGCCGAGGCGGCCAGCGTCGTAAAGGGCAATGTCCGCCTGGTAGTAGCTTGGGTCGGGCGGGTACTGGTCGGCGTTGGAGCGGTGCACATTCACACCCACATCCACGCCGGCCATGTCGAACACCGCGAGGATGCCCATGGCCATGCCCCACTTCTCCAGCGCCGAGTCCACCTGACGCGGCGTGGCGCCTTCCAGCACCATACGCTGCGCTTCGCGAGCGTAGCCTTCCATCATGCGGTTGCCGATGAAGCCGTAGCACACGCGCGCCAGCACCGGCGTCTTGCGCAGCGGCTTGGCGAGGTCCATGGCGGTACGGATGCACTCCGCGCTCGTGGACTTCGTGCGAATGACTTCGAGCAGCGGCATGACATTGGCCGGTGAGAAGAAGTGCATGCCGATGACGTCCTGCGGACGCGACACAGCCGTGGCGAGTTCGTCGATGTCGAGCGTCGAGGTGTTGGTGGCCAGCACAGCGCCTGGCTTGGCAACGGCGTCGAGCTTCGCGAACACCGCCTTCTTCAGGTCCATGCGCTCTACGGCAGCTTCGATGATGACGTCGGCATTGCCGAGGTCTGCGTAGTCGAGGCTGCCCGTAATGAGCGCCATGCGCTTCGCCTTGTCTTCAGCCGTGAGGCGGCCGCGCTTCACCATGGATTCGTAGTTGGCATCCACCACGCCAAGGCCACGCTGCAGCGCTTCGGCGTTGATGTCGACGATAGTGACCGGCAAGCCGGCGTTGGCAAAGCACATGGCGATGCCACCACCCATGGTGCCGGAACCGACGATGCCGCCCTGCAACACCTTCTGCGACTTCACATCAGCCGGCAGGCCGGGAATCTTGCGGGTTTCGCGTTCGGCGAAGAACACATGCACCAGCGCACGCGATTCCACCGATTCCTTACGCAGGTTCACTTGTTCGGTCTCGAAGACCAAGCCTTCGGCCAGCGGCAGGCGGGCCGAAGCGGCCACCACGTCGATGGCAGCCAGAGCCGCAGCGCGGTTCGGGTAGAGCTTACGGGCCGTAGCGCGGTGCTTTTCCAACACGGCTTCGTCCACCGGGGCAACGGTGAGGTCGCTGGTGCGGCGCACGCCCTTGCCGGCGGCAATGGCGTCGTTCAGCCAAGCGAGTGCGCCCGTGCGCAGGTCGCCGGTGATAACCGCGTCGACGAAGCCGAGCTCGACGGCCCCGGCGGCATCGACAGGCTTGGCCGAGACGATCATCTCGAGGGCCTTGTCGATACCGATGAGACGCGGCATGCGCTGCGTACCACCGGCGCCGGGGAAGATGCCCAACGTCACTTCCGGCAGGCCGAAGCGCGTGCCCGGAGCAGCGAGACGGTAGTGGCAGGCCAGCGAGATTTCCACGCCGCCACCGAACACCGTGCCGTGCATGGCAGCGGCGATGGGCAGGCCAATGTTTTCGAAGCGGAAGAACAGTTCGCGGTAGGCCTCTTCCTGCGGCGGGCCAGAGAACTCGCTGATGTCCGCACCCGACACGAAGGTGTTACCGGCGCAGACCACGAGCGCACCCCGCACACCGGCGGTGGCGGCGATTTGGTCGAACACGGTGTGCAGATCGCCGCGCAGGGCAATGCTGATGTTGTTGACGGGCGGGTTGTCGATGGTGATGACGGCGATGCCGTCCACGAACTCGACACTGGCAAGAGGCTTGCTCATCGGGAGACTCCGGAATTGAAAATGGTCATTCGGCGTTCGCAAGGCGTGAAAGCAGTTCCAGCAGGGTTTGGCGTCCGCCTGGGCCCAAACGCCGCGCCAAACGGCTTTCATGTTCACGCTGCAAATCGACCGCGCGCTGCAGCAGGCGCTTGCCCGCGGCAGTGAGTAGCAGGGAGTTCGAGCGCCGGTCGGCAGCGGATGAGGTGCGCCGCGCCAGACCGCGAGCTTCCAAGTCATCGATGACCGCCACGAAGTTCGGCCGCTGAATGCCGAGCAACTGACAAACATCCGACTGCGTGACGCCAGGGTTGTGGTCGATGGCAATGAGCACGGCGAACTGGCCGGGGCGCAATTGCAGCTCCGCGAGTTTCTCGCCGAAATCGGCGAAGACCGCCAACTGCGCGCGGCGCAGCAAGTAACCCAAGTCGTCGCGCAGGAGCCCGAGTTCGGCAGTGGCAGGCGCAGCGGCTGCCGGCTTGCGGACAGAGGAACGGTCGGCGCTCATGGAGGCCTCACGCAGTTGGAAAGACGGCAGACGGTTCAGTTTCGAATAATAATGATGATAACTTATAATCAAATAGTCGTCATCTTGCCGTTCCGCGCTGCGTCGGTGCCTCCGGCGTGGCTCAGTCCTTCGCCGGCGGCAAGTAGCTCAGTACGTAGACCGCCACGCCCGCCACGGCCGTAGTAGGCGCCATGAGAATGATGATGTCCGTGGCGCTCATGCCGCTCTGCAGCAGCAGGCCGGGAACCAGCGGCCCCAGCACCGAACCCACGCGCCCCACGCCTACCGCCACACCCGACCCCGTGCCGCGGATGGCCGTGGGGTAGTAGGCCGTTGCCATGCCGTAAAGCGCGTAGTTCGCCCCCATGAGGAAGAAGCCGACGGCCGCGCTGAGCCACAACACCGACACGAGGTCGGTGGCGGCACCCAACTGAAACAGACCGACGATGACGCAGCCATAGGCGAAAGTCAGCACCCAACGCCCCCCGAAGCGATCCGCCAGCCAGCCAATGACCAAGGCACCGATGACGCTGGCGAAATTGAAAGTAATGGAAGCCTGCGGCGCCACTGCCTTCGAAAAGCCCTTCGCCTCTACCAGCGTTGGCAGCCAATTCAAGATGAGGTACAGCGCCACCAACGTCGGCAGGAAGATGAACCACAACAACACCGAAGGCGCAGCACGTCCCTGACCGAAGAGCACTTCGCGGAGCGGGGTACGCGCAGTACGTGCTGCCTGCTGGCTCTCCATCGGCAAGGTTTCCGGCAGGAAGTAGTGCAGCAACGGCACCAGCAGCAATGGCAGCACGCCACCAATCAGAAACAAAGTGCGCCAGTCGAAGCCGGCGGGCAGCAATTGCGTCAATAACGCCGACAAGCCACCGCCCAGTGGCATACCGCAGAACATGGCGGCCGTGGTGAAGGCGCGCCGCCCGGGAGCGCTAATCTCTGCGGCCACCGCCATCATGTTCGGCATGGCGGCCCCAAAGCCCACGCCAGCCAGGAGCCGCACCAAGCAGAGCTGCACCGGCGTATGGACCAGTGAAGTGGCCAGCGTGAACAACGCGAAGGCAAGCACTGCCATGGTGAATACCGGCTTGCGCCCGAGCCGGTCCGCCAGCCAGCCGCCAATGCTGGCGCCGATAACGAGGCCGATATTGCTGAACGCGAACACCCAGCCTTTTTGCAGGGGCTGCAGACCCAGCTCCGGCGACAGCCGCGGCATGGCCACCCCGAGCACCTGAATGTCGAACCCTTCGAGGACTGCCACCCCAAGGCACAACAGGACCGTCAACCACGGTCCTCTGGACTGATTCGCGCTCATGCCACCCCCCGGTTCGCTGATGACGGGTCAACCCGGCCCGCCGCGTCGTACTCTATGCCATGCCACAGTCACCACGGAATCTTCTTCTGCCATGAAGCCGACGCTTGTCCTTGTCCCGGGTCTTCTTTGCGACTCTCTGGTCTGGAAACACCAGCTGGCGGCCTTTGCCGACACCCATGAATTGCTCGTCCCGGAACTGAGCGACTACACCAGTCTCGAAGCGATGGGCGCAGCCGTACTTGCAGCGGCACCCGCACGGTTCGCGCTGGCCGGGCATTCCTTGGGCGGACGAATTGCGCTGGAAGTGGTCAGGCAAGGGGCCGCGCGCGTCACCCACCTGGCCCTCATGGATACCGGCGTGGGTCCACCCTCGCCTGCGGAACGCGCTTCGCGGCTGGAGTTGGTGGTGCTGGGGGAAACCGTTGGCCTTGCCGCCGTCGCCGAGCGATGGCTGCCACCCATGCTGCATCCGGCACGCCGTCGGGAGCCCACCTTCATGGCCCCGCTGGCAGCGATGGTCACCGGGCGTACGGCTGCCAGCTTCCGCCGCCAGCAAGAGGCCCTGCTCGCGCGGCCAGATGCCAGACCCGTACTCGCCCAAGTGCATTGCCCGACGCTGGTACTAACTGGCCGCGAGGACGAGTGGAGCCCACCCGAGCAACACGAAGCCATCGCCGCCGCCATTCCCGGCGCCAGCTTGGTGATCGTGCCGGAAGCCGGGCATTTCGCACCGCTGGAACAGCCAGCTGCGGTGACTCAAGCCTTGCGGGAACTGCTGGCGCGCTAACAAGCCCGTGGCCTGACCGCAAGGACGACCACCCGGGCTACTACCGAAGCCGCGGCGACAGGCGTAGCTCTTCCAGCAAACCGGCTTGGCTCGCCGTCGGTTGCCAGCCGCGGCGCAGCGTCAAGCCAATATCGCGCGTCACCTCACCGGCCGGGTGAGGCAAGACAGCAAGCAGCCCGGCTTCCAGTTCTTGATGAACTTGGCGAGCTGAAAGCAGCATGAGGCGGTCGCTAGCCAACAGCAGCGACCGCGCTGCTACCCAAGAGTTGCACTCGACCGCGCCAATGGGCACGGGCAAACCTGCTGCCTGAAACAGCGCGTTGTATTGCGCACGGAGCGGCGAGCCGGTCCTTGGCGCCACCCAGGCGTAGCGCGCCAATTGCGCCGCCGTGACGGTCCCCTCCTGGTTGGCGCCCGGTGCCAAAGGATGCCCTGCGCGCATGACGACCGCCAAAGGGTCGTCGAACAAATGCTCCTGCAGCACATCGGCAGGCGCCGGGTGGCGCAAGGCGCCCACCAAGACATCTGCTTCACCGCGGCGCAGCGCCTCCAGCAAGGTGTCGTAGGGGCCGTCGAGAATTTCTACCGTGTGCCCCGGGGTCGCTTCCAGAAACCGCAGCACGGCAGAAGGCACCAACCAACTGCGGGCGAGCGGCATGGCGCCGATGACCGTGCGTCCCCCGTTTACGGCGTGTGCTGCGGCTTGCAGTTCGGCTCGTGCCTGTGCCAGTTCGCTGCGCGCTAGACCAATCGCCTGCGCCAAGGCTTCAGCTTCGCGGGTGGCCATCAGGCCGAAGCTGGTTTGTTCGAAGAGTGTGGCGCCGGTGGCCCGCTCCAGTCCTCGAGCATGGCGGTTCAGGCCCGCGCGCGAAACCCCAACGGCGCGGGCCGCCAATGCAAAGCCGTGGTGCCGTACTACTTGCTCGAGTGCCATCAACCGGGATGCCGAACAACCGTGCAAGGCGTCCCCGGCATCGCGACCCTTCGGCCAGCCACGCGTATCCGCCAAGGCCCGGCGCAGCAAGTCCAACGCACGCTCCAGACGGGCACAGGCCAGAGAACCTTCCGTAGTCAGCACCAGCGCCCCGGCTTCGCGGCGAAACAGGGACCCACCCAGTTCACGTTCCACGGACTGCAGGGCTTGCGTGACCGCCGGCTGAGTCAGGTGCAGGGCGCGGGCGGCGGCGGAAACGCTGCCCTCCCCTGCCACCCGGCAACAAAGGGCCAAGTGCCGGAGGTTGGGCAGGCTAGCGGACGGGGTTGGCGAAATCATGTCAACAATTTCTTATA
>CALQLF020000085.1 GCA_943331345.2 Candidatus Planktophila lacus
CGCTGAGCAATAAGCTCCGGGTGCTCCACATAGTTCGAGCAAGTATCAATCAACCCCGGCGCAAGAATTCGGTCATCACCCACACCCGCGTCGCGCCAAACCTTCCATTCGTGTTCATGGCAAGGGTTGGCGGCTTCGAACAGCAGCGTGCTCGGGCGCGATTTCAGCAGGGTGCCGATGATCTTCTCGAGCGGGATGTCGTGGTTGTGGGGCCCCTCATAATTGCCCCAACAGATATGCATGCGCAGTCGCTGCGGGTCGATGTTGGCCGTGGCGGCGTTCAAGGCCTCCACGTTCTGCTCGATACGACGCAGGAACGCCGGTTCGTCCAGGTCCTGATAGCCCGTATGGCGTGACATGGCGAGGTCCGGGCAATCCAGCTGCAGGTCAAAGCCTGCTGCGACGATGGCTTCGTATTCCGGGCGCATGGCAGTGACCAAGTCCGCCAGATACGCCTCATGCGAGGGGTAGAAGGCATTCGGCTGGAAAGCTGTAATAAGGCCGGGCGAAGCTGCGTTCATGAAGCCACGCACGCCACCGCCGTTACGCTGCATGGCCAGCGTGAAGCGACGAATGTCGTCTTCGAGCGGCTGCATGTCTTTAATACGCACTTCGCCGATGCACGAGGCGCGCGTGAACTCTTGCTCACCCATCAGCGCCGTCATCTTCTGGCGGAACTCGGGGAGCGGCGCCAAGTCCAGCGCGGGCTTGCGCGGGCTGTGCCCGCCGAAGCCTGTTAGCCGTTCGATGATGTAAGTCGAATAGCCCACCTTGCCGAGTTCGCCGTCGCTGACGACCGAAACGCCCGCCGCCACTTGCTGGCGCACGGCTTCATCGACAGCCGCCTGCACAACGCGGTCGAACTCGGCCGCGTCGTAAGCCTCTCCCTTGTCACGTGCGAGCAGCAAGGGAGTAAGAGCGGAGCCGCGCGGCAGGCTGCCAACGTGGGTAGTAGAAATCTGCGTCATCATTGGGCTCCAGTCAGTACAAGGTGTTCAGGCAGTAAGCGCCAGCAGGTCAACCCAGCGCGGCGTTGACGACGCGCGCTTGGGTGTATTCCAGCAGCCCGGCTTCGCCGAGTTCAGCACCGAGACCCGACTGCTTCGCACCACGGAACGGAATGGCAGCTTCGATGGCCAAGTGCTGGTTCACCCAGATAGTGCCGCTGTCCACCTGCGCGGCAATCGCCATGGCGCGGTTCACATCCTTGCCCCATACGGTGCCGGCCAGGCCGAACTCCGACTGGTTGACGGTAGCCACCACGTCGTTGACGTCCGTGTAGGACAGCACCGGCAGAATGGGACCGAACTGCTCTTCCGCCACGATGCGCGAAGTCTCGGGGATGTCGCGGACGATGGTCGGACGGATGAAGTAACCCGGGCGGTTCAGGGTCGTGCCGCCAGCGATGATATTGCCGTTAGCCTTCGCGTCCGCCAAGAACTCCTTCAGCTTCTCGTACTGCGCCTTGTTCTGCACGGGGCCAATCTGGGTGCCCGGCTTGTCGCCGTCGTCCACGACAGCAGCATCCGCCAAGCGAGCCAGTTCACCGCACACGCCGTCGTACATCGAAGCGGGAATGTAGGCGCGCTTTACGGCGACGCAGATTTGGCCGGCGTTCAAGGTAGCGCCGAAGAACAGCTTGCCGGCAATCTCGATGGGATCCACGTCGTCCAGCACGATAGCGGCATCGTTGCCACCCAGTTCCAGCGTCACGCGCTTCACCGTGTCAGAGGCGCTCTTCATGACCTTGCGGCCCGTGGCCGTGGAGCCGGTGAAGGCTACCTTGGCCACATCCGGATGTGCGGTGAGCACGCCACCCAAGTCGTTGCGGTCGCATACGACGTTGAAAACGCCCGGCGGGAGAATTTCATTCGCGATGGTGGCGAACAGCAGGGTGGTGAGCGGCGTGGTCGGAGCCGGCTTCGACACCATGGTGTTGCCCGCCAGCAGGCAGGGGCCCAGCTTGTTCATCAAGAGGATGAGCGGGAAGTTCCACGGCGTGATGGCGGCCACGACACCGAGCGGCGCACGGTATTCGATGACGCGGTTTTCCGGAGTCTCGCGGAGCACTTTCGGCTCCAGCTTCATGTCAACGAACCCCTTCAGCGTGAACACCGAACCGATGACTTCGAAGGCGGCCTGGTCGAGAGGCTTGCCCTGTTCCGCCGTCAGCAGCCCGGCGAATTCGTCCTGACGGGCCATGAGCGCGTTGGCCAACTGTTCCACCAACTGACCACGTTCCGCCACCGTGCGACGCGACCACGCCGGGAAGGCCGCCTTGGCGGCTGCTACAGCGGCATTCACCTGCGCCACGTCGGCGATGGGGCAAGCAGCCACCACCTTTTCCGTGGCCGGGTTGATGACATCCGCCGTGCCGCCGGCACCGTCCACGAATTCACCATTGATGAGGAGTTTATAAGCAGACATGGCAGGCTCCAGGCAACGAAATAAAAGAGAACTAACTAGAGGACGTTCATGATCGAAAATACAGACCAATTCCTAGCTGAGTGTCCGTGCGGCGTTTGCAACGGGACCACCCAGCCGAGGCTTCGACTAACACCGCTAATGCGCTGTCTGGCCACCGTCGATGATGAACAGCGAACCATTGATGAAGCTGGCGGCATCGGAGCACAGGTGCAGGACCGTACCCGCGACTTCTTCGGGTTGCCCAGCGCGACCGCTGATGTTCTGGGCGAAGAACGCCGCCTTGAACTCCTCGCTGTCCGCCCAGGCCTGCGTCATGGGGGTGACGATGAACCCCGGACCGATGGCGTTCACGCGGATGCCGCGCTGGGCGTATTCGATGGCCGCGGCCTTCGTGAGCCCCACCACGCCATGCTTAGCGGCGACGTAGGACGCCATGTTCGGGTCCGCTACCACACCAGCCACGGAAGCCGTGTTCACGATGGCGCCGCCACCATTGGCGAGGAAATGGCGAATCTGGGCCTGCATGCAGAAGAACACGCCCTTCAGGTCTACGGCCAGAATGCGCTCGACGTCTTCCGCAGGCATTTCATGCATGGGCATCGGGGGCGGCAGGACGCCGGCGTTATTGAAGGCCGCGTGCAGGCCACCGAAGTGACGCACGCAAGCCTCTACCAACCGGGTGCCGTCTTCGGGGCGACTAACGTCCGCCATCTCCCACACCGCCTTGCCACCGTCCGCGACGATGAGAGCCACCGTGTCAGCGGCGCGCCCATCGATGTCGCCGATGACCACGTTGGCGCCTTCCAGAGCGAAAGCCCGCGCCGTCGCGCGCCCGATGCCAGTGGCACCGCCGGTTACCAATACAGTTTTTCCGGAAAAGCGGTTCATGGAAGCCCCCAAATGAATGTCCGGGGTCTCGCTGCCCCATGTTTACCATGCTAGGCGGGCGGCCATTCACCCGCACGGACAAATACGCAAAACGCTTGTACTAACCCGCGCCACTGCCCCGCCATCTTCGCCCGAGGAACCCCTGAAGAGCCCCTGAGGCAGGCCAGAGGAAGGCCCCGTGAAGACCTTACGCGGTTACGCCCGCTTGCCTGACTTGGCAGGCCAAGCGGCCAGCCCAACGCCGGCCAGAACCAAGGCCGCCCCGGGGTAGAAAGCCGCTGCAGGCACCTCCCCGAGCAAACCCCAAGCCAGCAAGCCTGCAATGACCGGCTCGCCGAGAATGGTGAGGCTGACGACGGCTGGCGGCACCGACCGAACCGAATAGTTGAACCCGCCGTGGCCAATACACTGGGAAACGACGGCCACGCCGAGCAACGCCCCCCACGAGCTCGAGGGAATTTGCGCAACCTCCCAGGCCGCCGAAGTGCCTGTGGCCAGCACCAACCCCCAGGCGACCACCGCCGCCACCGCATAGGAATGGGCTACGAACTGCCCGAAGCGCAGCACCCGTTGGGCTGCCTCGGCCACCAGCAAGTACAGCGCCATGAACACCGCGCTGGCCACGGCCAGCAGGTTCCCCAAACTGACGCCTGCCGAAATTTCACCGCCCACCAAGACGACGATGCCGGCGGCAGCCAGCAGCAAAGCCGCCCATTGGCGCGGCTGCGGCCGGCGGCCGAGAACTGCCCAGCCGACCAGCAGTACCCACACGGGAGTGGAGTCCGCCAGCAGCGTGCTTTCCGCCACGGTGGTGTACCCGAGCGAAGTAATCCAAGTAGCGAAATGCAGCGCCAGCAACAACCCACAGGCGGTGGCTTGCCCGCGCGCGCGGAGGACATCTCGAGTGAGGTAGGACTCGGCGGCCGGCGCTGGCCGAAACCGATGCCACACCGCCCGCGCCAGCCAGACGATGAGCGTGGCAAGTGTTACTCGCCAGGCGGTGACTGCCAACGCGGGCATGGCCGCCCAACGAGCGAACAGGCCACCGAAGGAAACCGATAGCAGAGCAACGGCGAGGACCAGTCCCGGCGGCAACGGGCCTGGTCGCATTCGCGGTTTTAGCCGCGCGGCGTGCGCGCCGCCATGGCGGGACGCAGTCGTTCATCAAGCGAAGCGAGCAAACCTTCCGTGGTCGGCCAGTCGATACAGGCGTCCGTGACGGACACGCCGTACTTCAGTTGCGACAGGTCTGCCGGGATGGATTGGCTGCCCCAGTGCAGATGGCTTTCCAGCATGAGGCCGACGATGGAGCGGTTTCCCTCCACCACTTGGTTCGCACAGTTCTCTGCCACCAGAGGTTGCAAGCCCGGGTCCTTGTTCGAATTGCCATGGCTGCAGTCCACGACAATGTTCTCGGGCAGGCCTGCCTTGCGCAGTTCCTGCTCCGAAAGCGCAATGTTCACGCTGTCGTAGTTGGTACGCCCACCGCCGCCGCGGAGCACCAAGTGACCATGGGCATTGCCACGAGTGCGCATCACGGCGCTCTGGCCGCTCTCGGTAATGCCAAGGAAATGGTGCGGGCTACGCGCGCTTTGCAGCGCATTGATGGCCACCGACAGCGAACCATCGGTGCCGTTCTTGAAGCCCACGGGCGTGGACAGGCCGCTGGCCATCTCGCGGTGGGTCTGGCTTTCGGTCGTGCGGGCGCCGATGGCGGTCCAGGTCACGAGGTCGCCCAGATACTGCGGCATGATGGGGTCGAGCGCCTCGGTAGCCGCAGGGAGACCGTTTTCGGCCAGCCACAACAGCAGTTCACGCGCCTTGGCGATACCCTTCTCGATGTGGAAGGAATCGTCCATGTCCGGGTCGTTGATGAGGCCCTTCCAGCCCACCGTGGTACGCGGCTTCTCGAAATACACACGCATGATGATGAACAGCGAATCCTGCACGCGCGCGGCCAGTTCTTTCAGACGCAGCGCATATTCCTTGGCCGCAGCGACATCATGAATAGAACAAGGGCCCACCACCACGAACAGGCGTGGGTCGCGACCTTCCAGAATGGCGCGAACGGTTTCGCGCGAGCGGTAGACGAATTCCTCGATGCCCTCGGGCTGCGGTAGTTGCAGCTTCACCGCGGCGGGCGTGGGCAGCACATCGGCGGCAAGAACATTCGTATCGACAAGACGGGTAGACATCAGCGAGCCTTCAGCAGCGTTTCATATACCAAACGCCTGAAGTATACCCGCCCAGCAGTCCCTTCAGCCGAACACCCAGTCCGGCACACCCTGCCAGCCTCGGGTGAGTTCCTTGTCGAGCACTTTCCAGTCCGCTTCGTGCTGGCCCACCGTGGCCCAGAAGCGGTCCGAATGGTCCATGTGGCGCGTGTGGGAAAGTTCGTGGATGAACAGGTAGCGCACTACCGCCGGCTGCTGAAACAGCAAGCAGACATTCAGACTGATGGTGCCCGAACGCGAACAACTACCCCAACGGGTGCGCTGGCGACGCACCTGCGCACGCGAATAGGCAAAGCCTTGGTGAATAGCCACCTCGGCCAACCACGGCACCAAGCGCCGCTTGCCGGCGTCCAGCAACCAGTGGTGCAACACGGGGGTGGCGGTTTTCCAATCCAAGGGGCCGCGGTAGTGCAAACCGCCCTCGCCTTCAATGATGCTCGGCCTGCCGGTGGCTGCAGTCCAGTGCAGTTGCAACCGCTCTGCCGTAGCGCGCAGGTCGATGTGTTCGGGAAGCTTGCGTGCCGCGGGCAAGCGCGCCCGGAACTCTTCGACCTTCGCATCAATCCAGCGCCGATGGCGTGCCACGAAGCCCTCGATAGCCTTCGGGCTCGTGCGCGGCGGCACCACAATCTCCACGCGTCCGCCCGGATACACGCGAACCGTCAGGCGGCGAGTACGCCCGCTGACTTTCACTTCCCAGGTAGGCTCCGTCGGCTGCACGTCGAACAGCGATAGCTGATCGCTCCGTTCAGGAACGGGGCTGGCGGGCAGACCATGGCGGGGCTTCATGGCAGAGTAGTTTACAGGCGCGCGGCCAGTTCCGTGCCTTCGCGAATGGCACGTTTGGCGTCGAGTTCTGCGGCGAGCGCAGCCCCGCCAATGATGTGCACCGGTTTGCCCGCGGCCCGCAAGGGCGCCTCCAACTCGCGCAGCGGCTCTTGGCCGGCGCAGACCACTACGTGGTCCACCTCTAGCACTTGTTCGCTGCCACGCGCCCGCAGGTGCAAGCCAGCGTCGTCGATCTTCAAGTACTCGACGCCACCCCAGGCCTGCACGCCGCGACGCTTCAGCACTGCGCGATGTATCCAGCCGGTGGTCTTGCCGAGACCCTTGCCCGGCGAGCCTTCTTTCCGCTGCAGGAGCCACACCTGCCGCGCCGACGGCAACCGCGAAGTGGGCGAACCTACGAGGCCACCGACTACTTCGGCTTGCGGGTCAATGCCCCACTGCGCGAGGAAGGCGGGAATGGTAGCGGGGTGCGCCTCATCCGCGGGGTGCGTGAGGAATTCCGCAACGTCGAAGCCGATGCCACCAGCGCCGATGATGGCGACGCGCGGGCCGAGCGTGACACGCCCGAGCAGTACGTCCAGATAGCTGACTACCTTGGCGTGGTCCGCTCCGGGCAACGCCAATGGACGCGGTGTGACGCCGGTGGCCAGCACGACTTCGTCTGCACCTTGCAGAGCCGTGGCATCCACGCGCTGCCCCAGCTGCACGTCCACCTTCAGTTCATCAAGACGCGTCCGGAAATAGCGCAGCGTCTCGTGGAACTCTTCCTTGCCCGGAATGCGCTTGGCGATATTGAACTGCCCGCCAATTTCGTTGGCACCATCGACCAGCGTGACGGCGTGGCCGCGCTCCGCGAGCGTGGTGGCACAAGCCAACCCCGCCGGCCCGGCGCCCACCACGGTGATGCGCTTCGCCGACGTCGCCGGACGGACCACCAATTCCGTTTCGTAGACAGCCCGCGGGTTGACGAGGCAGGAGGCGCGCTGCTGCGCGAACACATGGTCCAGGCAGGCTTGGTTGCACCCGATGCAGGTGTTAATGGCGGCGGCCCGACCTGCCGCGGCCTTGTTCACAAACTCGGCGTCGGCGAGCAACGGGCGTGCCATCGACACCATGTCAGAGTGGCCCGCCGCCAGCACCTGCTCCGCTACGGCGGGGTCGTTCATGCGGTTCGTGGACACCAACGGCACGCGCACAGCACTGCGCAGCTTGGCGGTTACCCAAGTGAACGCCGCGCGCGGCACGGAAGTGGCAATGGTGGGGACGCGCGCTTCATGCCAGCCGATGCCGGTGTTGATGATGGTGACGCCTGCCTGCTCCAGGCCTTGTGCCAGCGCCACGATGTCTTCCCAGTCGTTGCCCTGCTCCACCAAGTCGAGCATGGAAAGACGGAAGATAATGATGAAATTCGGCCCTACCGCTTCACGGATGCCGCGCACCACTTCCAGCGCGAGCCGGTGACGATTCTCGCGGCTGCCACCATATTCATCCGTGCGATGGTTGGTGCGCGGGGCGATGAACTGATGCAGGAAGTAGCCTTCCGAGCCCATCACCTCGACGCCGTCGTAGCCTGCCTCCTGCGCCAACGTCGCACAGCGAATATAGGCCGCGCGCTGGCGCCGCACGCCCCAAGTCGTTAGCGCGCGCGGTGTGAAACGACTGATAGGCGAACGGATGGCGCTGGCCGACACGCACAGCGGGTGATAGCTGTAGCGCCCGGCGTGCAGAATCTGCATGGCAATCTTGCCGCCTTCACGGTGCACCGCTTCGGTGACCAAGCGATGCCGCGGCACTTCCCGGCGCGCAGACAGCTTGCCGCCAAAGGGCGTCAGCCAACCGGCAATGTTCGGCGCAATGCCTCCGGTGACGATGAGCCCCACCCCGCCGCGCGCGCGCTCAGCGAAATACGCCGCCAGTTTCGGGTAGTCCGCTTCGCGGTCTTCCAAGCCCGTGTGCATGGAGCCCATGAGCACGCGGTTGCGCAACTGCGTGAACCCGAGGTCCAGCGGGGCGAGCAAGTGGGGGTAGGGGCTGGCGCCCGCGGTGGAGGCAGTGTGGGTATTCATACGGCGAGTGTAGCCGGGGCGTGTACCCTATGCAGATGCAACCTACTACGAATGTCGGACCAGCCGCGGCAACGGCGTCCGGACCCACCGAAAGCGCCGCCTTGTCAACCGTCGCCGCTTCGCCCCAAGTACTGCTGGAGGCCACCGGCCTCATCAAGCACTACGCGAAAGTGAAGGCCGTAGACGGCGTCAGCCTGCAACTGTACGCCGGCACCTGCCTTGGCCTGCTCGGCCCGAACGGCGCCGGCAAAAGCACCACCATCGAGATGCTGGAAGGCAGCCTGCCTCCTACCGCCGGCACCATTCGCTATCGTGGCGCACCGCTGGGCGACCGGTTCCGGCAAGAGTCCGGCATCCAGTTCCAGAAGACCGCGCTGCAAGAGTTTCTGACAGTGCGGGAAACCGTGGAGCTTTTCCACGGCCTGTATGACCACACGCTGCCCATCGATGAAGTCCTGCGCTTGTGTGCGCTCGAAGAACTCGAAGGCCGGGACAACAAGAAGCTTTCAGGCGGCCAGCTGCAGCGCTTGCTGCTGGCAGTAGCGCTGGTGAATGACCCCAACGTGTTGTTCCTCGACGAGCCCACCACCGGGCTGGACCCGCAGGCACGCCGCGCCTTCTGGGAACTGGTGCAGGGCATCAAGGCCCGCGGTACCACGGTGCTGCTGACGACCCACTACATGGACGAGGCCTACGTGCTCTGCGACCGCATCATCATCATGGACCACGGCAAGTTCATTGCCGAAGGCACGCCGCGCGGCCTCATCGAGGAGCACTTTGGCGAAGGCGCTGCTGAACGTCCAGGCCCCGAGGGGCGTCCGCATAACCTCGAAGACCTGTTCCTGAAACTCACCGGCCGGGACCTGCGCACGTGAACCGTAATACCCGCCGCTTCGCCCCCCTGCGCCGCCTGCTGGCCCTGCTCCACGCCCGCAATCTGGAATTTGTGCGCGACCGCCGCACACTGGGCTGGAACCTGCTGATGCCCTTCGGCATCGTGTTTGCGTTCGCCTTCATCTTCTCCGGCCCGGAGAAACCGCTGTTCAAAGTGGGCGTACTGACGCCTCCCGGCGTCACGCTGGCCCAAGCGAAGGCTGCGCACCTGCACCCCCTGCTCGGCACGCGCTTCATGGATTTCTACACCCCAGACAATGCGGATGCCGCAGTGCGCAAGCTGGCCAGGCATCAGGTAGACCTGTTGCTGGACCTGCGGCCCGCCGCAGCTCCAGCGCACTACTGGGTGAATCCGGATTCGCCCAAGGGTTACATCACCGAACAGCTGCTGCGCCTGAACGACCGTACCGCTGTACGCAATACCGTCACGGGCAAGGCAGTAACCTATGTGGACTGGGTGCTGCCCGGAATTCTCGGCCTGAACCTCATGTTCAGCAGCGTGTTCGGCGCCGGCTACGTCATCGTGCGTTACCGCAAGAGCGGCTATCTGCGCCGCTTGCGTGCCACGCCGCTGACCGCCTTCGAGTTCCTGTCCGCGCAGGTGCTATCGCGCTTGCTGCTCGTCATGACCATCGCCACGCTGGTGTTCGTGCCACTGACTTGGATAGTCGGCCTACACGTAGCAGGCAGCGGCTTGCTGCTGTTCTTGCTGGCCTCGCTCGGGGCTCTCAGCCTCATCTCGCTGGGGCTCGTCGTGGCCGCCTACGTCAGCAGCGAGGAACTCGCCGGCGGTCTGTTGAACCTCTGCACCTGGCCCATGATGCTGCTGTCGGGCGTGTGGTATTCGCTCGAGGGCGCCAGCCCTTGGCTGCAACGCATCGCCCAGGGCTTACCGCTGACACATCTTCTGGACGGCGCTCGCGCCATCATGATCGACGGCGCCGGCATTGCCGAGGTGTGGCCACATCTGGCTATCTTGGCCGGCATGGTGCTGGTTTTCCTCATCGTCAGCGCCGCCGGCTTCAAATGGCGGGTGGAGTAGTAGGCAGTTCGTCAGTTGGGCGGGCCGAAAACCGGCCCTTGGTGCCAACGAGCCGGGCTGGTTCGACCATCAGCGAAACGCAACCGACTGGGCGCGCTGGACAATGCCCTTGGCGCGCCTACAATCAGCGAATAGTAGGGCTTGCTTACAATCTCCCTACCCTCTTTCCCCTTCCAGCACGCCCCGCCGGGCGTGTTCTCCACGCGAGGAACCGCGCATGAACCAGTATCTGAAGCATTACATCAACGGCCAGTGGACCGACAGTGTCGGTGGCCGCCTGCACACCGTGCTGAACCCGGCTACCGAACAACCGGTCTCCGAAGTGATGCTGGGCACCGCCGCGGATGTAGACCTTGCCGTGAAGGCCGCGCGTGCCGCTTTCGACAGCTTCTCGCAGACCTCCAAAGAAGAGCGCATGGCGCTGCTCGGTCGCGTTATTGAAGGCTACAAGGCCCGCATTGGCGACATCGCCAAGGCCATCAGCGAAGAAATGGGCGCCCCCATCTCGCTGGCGCAAACGGCGCAGGCCGGCTCCGGCATGGGCCATCTTGGCGCCACGCTCGAGGCCCTGAAGAACTTTGATCTGGAAGAGTCCACCGGCAAGAACAAGGTGGTGTTCGAGCCCATCGGCGTCGTCGCCCTCATCACGCCCTGGAACTGGCCGATGAACCAGATCTGCGCCAAGGTGGCTCCGGCCATCGCTGCCGGCAACTGCGTCATCCTGAAGCCCTCCGAGCAGACGCCGGGCTGCGCTCACATCTTTGCTGAAGTGATGGCCGCTGCTGGGGTACCCGCCGGCGTCTTTAACCTCGTGCAGGGCGACGGCCCGGGCGTGGGCGAGGCCCTCTCGCGCCACCCGGATATCGACATGATCAGCTTCACGGGCTCTACGCGCGCGGGCATTCAGGTGGCCAAGAACGCGGCCGACACCGTCAAGCGCGTGCACCAGGAACTGGGCGGCAAGTCGCCGAACATCATCCTGCCGGGCACCCCGCTCGACAAGGCACTCTCTGGCGCCGCTGGCGGCGTGCTCCTGAACTCCGGCCAAAGCTGCGTGGCCCCGACGCGCCTGCTGGTACACACCTCGCAGTACGCGGAGGCTCTCGAGGGTCTGAAGGGCATCTTCGGCGGCAAGCCCGTCGGCAACCCGGCCGAAGCTGGCCCGCACATCGGCCCGGTGGTGAACAAGAGCCAGTACGAGAAGATTCAAGGGCTCATCGCCAAGGGTGTTGCCGAAGGCGCGGAAGTGGTCGTCGGCGGTGCCGGACGCGTGGAAGGGCATGATGCTGGCTACTACGTGAAGCCCACCGTGTTCGGCAACGTGAACAACCAGATGACGATCGCCCGCGAAGAAATCTTCGGGCCCGTACTCGTGGTCATTCCGTATGAGACGCTCGATGAAGCCGTCGCCATC
>CALQLF020000086.1 GCA_943331345.2 Candidatus Planktophila lacus
GACATGACTAGCATGAGCATGGCGAAGGTGAACAGCGAGATGTAGCTGAAGAAGCGCTGGTAGCCGGCGTCGTCGTGCATGTAGCCGATGGTGTAGATGTGCACCATCAGCGACACGAACGTCACCACCACCATCATCATGGCGGTGAGTTGGTCGACCAGGAAGCCGACTTCCATGCGGATGCCGTCGGTAACCAGCCACGTGTACACCGTGCCGTTGAACACTTCGCTCGTGCCGTCGATGAAGCCCTTCAGCACGCCCATGGACAGCACGCAGCTGGTGGCAACGCCGAGGATGGTAACGGTGTGCGCTCCAGCCCGGCCGATGACCTTGCCGGCCAGGCCGGCGAGGATGGCCGCCAGCAGCGGCGCAAGAACAATGATGAGGTAGGTTTGCATGTTCCCTTAACCCCGCATGGTGTCGAGTTCTTCGACGTTGATGGTCCGGCGTTCACGGAACAACACGACGAGGATGGCCAGACCAATGGCGGCTTCCGCAGCGGCTACAGTGAGGATGAAGAACACGAACACCTGGCCGTCGAGGTTGCCCAACCAGTGCGAGAAGGCCACAAAGTTGAAGTTCACCGACAGCAGCATGAGTTCGATGCACATGAGCAGCAGGATGACGTTCTTCCGATTGAGGAAGATGCCCGCCACCGCGATGCTGAACAGGATGCCGGCCAGGAACAGGAAATGTTCCAGGCCCACAGGGGGCAGGTTCAGGCTCATGGCCGCTTCTCCGCTTCCATCTTGACGATACGCAGGCGTTGTTCCTTGGTGACCGCCACCTGCGCCGAGACGTCCTGCACCTTCAGGCCCGGACGCTTGCGCATGGTGAGAGCGATGGCAGCAACGATGGCCAGCAGCAGCACCACACCCGCCAACTGGAAAGCATAGGCGTACTGCGTGAACAGCAAGGTACCGAGCGCCTTGGTGTTGGAAGCGCCCGCTTCCACCGCCGCTGGCTGCGCGCCGGCAAGCAGAGACGGGTTCCCGAGACGGCGAACCACGTAGACCTGGTACATCTCGAAGACCATGAGGCCAGCGACCAACGCTCCCAGCGGCGCGTGTTTGGCGAAGCCTTCACGCAACTTGGCGACGTTGATGTCGAGCATCATCACCACGAACAAGAACAGCACCATGACGGCGCCGACGTAGACCAGCACCAAGGCAATGCCAAGGAACTCCGCCTCCAGCAGCAGCCAGAGCGCGGCGCTATTGAAGAAGGCCAGAACCAGAAACAGCGCAGAGTGCACTGGGTTCCGGGCCGTGATGACACCAATAGCCGCGCCCACAAGGACGGTGGCGAAAAGGTAGAAGAGGACTGTGGTTAGCACTGCGGTTCCTGCCTTGGGTTCTGGCGGCCTAACGGTAGCGGGCGTCGGCTGCCTTGTCGGCAGCAATCATCGCTTCGTACCGGTCGCCTACGGCCAGCAACTTGTCCTTGGACATGATGTTCTCACCGCGGTTTTCCATGTGGTATTCATGGATACGCGTTTCGACGATGGCATCCACCGGGCACGCTTCCTCGCAGAAGCCACAGAAGATGCACTTGAACAGGTCGATGTCGTAGCGGGTGGTGCGGCGCGTGCCGTCATCCGCTACGCCGCTGTCGATGGTAATGGCCAGCGCCGGGCAAACGGCTTCACACAGCTTGCAGGCAATGCAGCGCTCTTCGCCGTTCGGGTAGCGGCGCAGCGCATGCAGTCCACGGAAGCGCGGCGACTGGGGCGCCTTCTCTTCCGGATACATCACGGTCACCTTCGTGGCGAACATCGCCTTCAGGGTTACCGCCATGCCGGCGAGAAGTTCGCCGAGGAAGAAGGTCTTGGCAAGATTGCGTAAGGAAGGCATGGACATCACTCCGACCAAGGACCGATCTTCAGCCACACCATCACGCCCTCAACCGCGAGCCAGAAGATGGTGACGGGGATGAGCACCTTCCAGCCAAGCCGCATGATCTGGTCATAGCGGTAACGCGGGAAAGTTGCGCGGATCCACAAGTACACGAACAGGAAGAAACTGGTCTTGATGCCCAGCCACAGGAAGCTGGGCGCCGCGAGTGCCGCGAGGGCGCCATCCGCCGCCACATAACCGTCCAGCGGGCTCAGCCAGCCGCCTAGGAACATGGTGGCTGTTAGCAGGCTGATGAGGATCATGTTGGCGTATTCGGGGAGCGCGAACAGCACCGCGAAGGTGGCACCCGAATATTCCACGTGGAAGCCGGCGACGATTTCCGATTCGCCTTCCGCCACGTCGAACGGCGCACGGTTCGTTTCCGCCACGCCAGCGATGAAGTACACAATGAACAACGGGAATAGCCAGAACCAGTTCCACGCCAGGAAGCCGCCGTGTTGCGCTTCCACGATCTTGCCGAGGTTCAGCGAACCCGACGTCATGAGCACGCCCACGAGCGCAAAGCCCATGGCGATTTCATAAGCGACAATCTGCGCCGCCGAACGCATGGCACCCAGGAAGGCGTACTTCGAGTTCGCCGCCCAACCGGCCAGGATGACGCCGTAAACGCCCATGGAGGTGAGCGCCAGGATGTAAAGCAGGCTGGCATCAATATTCGCGATGGTGAAGGTGGGGTTGAACGACACCACGGCCCAAGCCGCAAACGCCGGCACCAACGAGATGATGGGAGCCAACAGGAACAGGAACCGGTCCGCGCTGGCCGGCACCAAAATTTCCTTCATCAAGAGCTTGAACACGTCCGCGAAGGGCTGCAGCAAGCCGTACGGCCCCACGCGGTTCGGGCCAATACGCAACTGCATCCAGCCAATCACCTTTCGCTCGGCCAGCGTGGTGTATGCCACGCACAGGATGACCACGATAGTGACCAGAAGGATTTGCAGCACGATCCAGATGAGGTTGGCTACCGTGGCTGCCAACCCGATTTCCAGACCGAGGAGAGAAACGAGCAGGTGCTGGATGAGTTCCATGACTGTGTTCCCCCTCAGACCGCTGCCGCGCCGCGGAGCGCTTCAGGCGTATGCTGCAAGGCCGGAGCGCGACGCACCACGGCATCCACGGCGTACATGGGCACGGACACCGTAGCGCCGCCCTCGCCCGCCACCGGCACGTGAGTGCCGGCATAGGCCGCCACCTGAACGTTGCCAGCTTCCGCACCGGCAGCCTTGCGGGCCTCGTCACGCACTTCTTCCGAAGTGGTGTAGTCGAAGCCCGGCAGGCCCAGCAGGTTGCCGAGGACGCGCAACACCTTCCAGCCCGGACGGGACTCCCCGACCGGCGTGGCAACGCCGCCAAAGCTCTGCCAAGTGCCGTTCAGGTTCACGAACGTCCCAGAGGTTTCCGCGAACGTGCCGATGGGCAGAATGACATCCGCGGCATCCAACGTGGCCTGCGAGGCATACGGAGTCACGGCGACCACGAAATCCGCAGCCGCCACGGCACCCGTCTCGCCATCCAGATGGTCCGCGGGTTCCACACCACCGAACAGCACATAGCTCTTGAGGCGTGCTTGTAGCATGGCACGGGCATCCAGACCCGGGCGCGGGAGCGCACGGAGACCCGCCTCGCGGTGCGGCAGGAAGCCCACCAGTGCGGCACCAGCGGCGTTGGCGCCTTCCGGGACATAGCCCAAGGTAGCGCCAGTCAGGGCCGCCAGAGCAGCCGCAGCGGCTCGCAGGTCCGCATAGGCGCTGTAGCGCAGGGCCTGCGCACCGAGCCACACGGCACGACGCTCGCCGGAAAGCAGCGCCGCTACCGCAGCACGGTCCGTTTCATTCGGGTTGGCGCCAGCCACCAGCGCGGCGCAATGGGCCGGCACCGGCTGTCCCGCGGCTTCAGCAGCCGCCTTCAGCAGCGAACCGAGCGTGGCAACCAGCGCCGCGGCCGGCGTCACCACTTGGGCCGCCAGCGGGTGCCGCACTTCCAGCGCGGCGGTATTCACGAAGGCCACCTTGGCGGCAGCGCCCTTGCGCAGCGCCGCCTTGCGCAGGCGATGCGCGAGGATGGGGGCTTCGCGACGCAGGTCCGCGCCGATGACCAGCACGCCGTCCAGCGTTTCCACATCCGCCAGGCCCACGCCCAGCGCCGGGTACAGCGGGTCCGCGCCTTGGTCGCGGAAATCGCGCTGACGCAAACGGGTGTCAAGGTTGGCCGTGCCAAGCGCGCGACCCACACGGGCCAACAAATAGAGTTCTTCCACCGTCGCGGAAGGCGCCCCGAGGACGCCGATCTGGTGGGCACCGTGCTGGTCCGCGACGTTGCGCAGGCCTGCGACGGTACGCTCCAGCGCCGTCTCCCAATCCACCTCGCGCCAGTCTCCGCCATCGCGGATCATGGGCTTTTGCGCACGATCCGCCGCATACACGCCTTCATACGAGAAGCGGTCGCGGTCGGAAATCCACGTTTCGTTAATGGCTTCGTTGGTACGCGGCACCACGCGCATGAGCTTGCCGCGCAGCACGTGGCCGTAAAGGTTGCTGCCCACGCTGTCGTGCGGCGACACCATGGCGTGCTGGGTCATTTCCCAACTGCGGCCCTGGAAGCGGAACGGCTTGGAGTTCAACGCACCGACCGGGCACAGGTCGATGAGGTTGCCGGACAACTCATGGTCCACGGCCTGCTCTACGAACGTACCGATTTCGGTGTTCTCGCCGCGGCCAAGCGTGCCAAGCGACTGCAGACCGGCAATCTCCTCGGTGAAGCGCACGCAACGCGTGCAATGAATGCAGCGCGTCATGTCGGTCGACACGAGCGGGCCGATGTTCTTGTCCTTCACCACGCGCTTCTGGTCGTTGTAGCGCGCGATGTCGCGGCCGAAGCCCATCGCCAAGTCTTGCAGTTCGCACTCGCCGCCCTGGTCGCAGATGGGGCAATCGAGCGGGTGGTTAATGAGCAAGAACTCCATCGTCGCTTTCTGCGCACCAATGGCGCGCGGCGACTTCGTGAAGATCTTCATGCCTTCCATCACGGGCGTAGCGCAAGCCGGCAGCGGCTTGGGCGCCTTCTCCACCTCGACGAGGCACATGCGGCAGTTCGCAGCCACCGACAGCTTGTCGTGGTAGCAGAACCGCGGCACGTATTCGCCATTGGCGTCCGTGACGTGGATGATCATCTGGCCCTTGCGGGCCTGCATCGGGACGCCGTTGACTTCGACGTTGACCAGATCTTGGCTCATGGGGTCGTACGCCTCAGGCTGCCCGCTGCGCGGGGTCGTCAACAATGCTGCGACCGCCATGGTCGATCATGTATTCGAACTCATGGCGGAAGTGCTTCAGGAAGCTCTGCACGGGCCAAGCGGCCGCGTCACCGAGCGCACAAATGGTGTGACCTTCGATGCGGCCGGCAACATCCAGCAGCAGGTCGAGGTCTTCACGGCGGCCTTGGCCAGCCATGATTCGCTGAATCAGGCGATTCATCCAGCCGGTACCCTCGCGGCACGGCGTGCACTGCCCGCAGCTTTCCGCACGGTAGAAGCGAGAAAGCCTTTCGAGCACGCGCACCATGCAGGTGGTCTCGTCCATGATGATGACGGCGGCCGAACCCACGGACGAACCGGCCTTCTTCAGGCTGTCGTAGTCCATGTTGGCGTCCATGATGTTCGCCGCCGGCATGACCGGGACCGACGAACCCCCGGGGATGACCGCCTTCAGCTTGCGACCCTTCCAAACGCCACCGGCCACTTCGAGCAGGTCACGGAAGGGAATGCCCAGCGGCAGTTCGAAGTTACCCGGGTTGTTCACATGGCCCGACACCGAGAACACCACCGTGCCACCCGCGTTGGTGGTGCCGAGGTCGGCGAACCACTTAGCACCCTTGCGCAGGATGGTGGGCACCGAGGCATAGCTTTGGGTGTTGTTGATGGTGGTCGGCTTGCCGTAGAGGCCGAAGTTCGCCGGGAACGGCGGCTTGAAGCGGGGCTTGCCCTGCTTGCCTTCCAGCGATTCGAGCAGCGCGGTTTCTTCGCCGCAGATGTAAGCGCCAGCGCCCACGGCTGTGTACAAGTCGAAATCAACGCCAGAGCCCAGCAGGTTCTTCCCGAGCAGGCCTGCCGCATAGGCTTCCTTCAGCGCGGCCTCGAAACGGGGAACCGGCTCGGCGAGGAACTCGCCGCGAATGTAGTTGTAACCCACCGTGGCACCCATGCAGTAGCCACCGATGGCCATGCCCTCGATGACCGAGTGCGGGTTGTACCGGAGGATGTCACGGTCGTGGCAGGTGCCGGGCTCGGATTCGTCCGAGTTGCACACCGCGTACTTCTGGCCCGGGGCGTTGCGGGGCATGAAGCTCCACTTCAAGCCCGTGGGGAAGCCGGCGCCACCGCGGCCACGCAGACCGGAAGCCTTCAGCTCCTCGATAATCTGCTCGGGCGGGGTCTTCTCGCGCAGGATTTTTTCCCAGGCCTGGTAACCACCAATCTTGCGATAGGTTTCCAGTTCCCAGCTGCGTTCCAGCGCTAGCGGCTCGAACACCACTTGGTTCAACGGATATTTGCCGAGGGCAGTCGTCATGCGGGCAGCCTCACTGGACGGCATCGAGAACCTGATCGACCTTCTCAGGCGTCAGGTTTTCGTGGAATACGTGGTCGACCATCATCATGGGCGCGTTGTTGCAAGCGGCCAGACATTCTTCTTCCTGCTTCAGGAAAAACTTGCCGTCCGGCGTGCTTTCGCCCGTCTTGATGCCGAGCTTTTTCTCGACATACGCAACGATTTCGTCGGAACCGCGCAACATGCACGCAATGTTGGTGCACACCGAAACATGCACACGCCCGCAAGGCTTGGTCTCGAACATGGAATAGAAGCTGGCCACTTCGTAGACCTGAATGGGCGGCAGACCGAGATAGTCGGCCACGGCATCCATAATGTCCGTGGAGAGCCAGCCCAGGTTCTGGTGCTGCGCCTCGCGAAGGGCCGCCAGCACAGCAGAGCGACGACGGTCGGCTGGAAACTTCGCCAGCCACACGTCGATTTCGTGGCGCGTGTGCTCGGAGAGCAGCGCTGCCTTGCCCGCCACGGGCGTTACGGAATCAATGGCCATTAGCGGTCAATCTCCCCGAACACGATGTCGGCCGTACCGATGACAGCCACCACGTCCGCCAGCATGTGGCCACGGACCATCTCGTCGATAGCGGCAAGGTGCGGGAAGCCCGGCGCACGGCACTTCACGCGGTAAGGCTTGTTGGCGCCGTCGGACACCAGCCAGATACCGAATTCACCCTTCGGCGCTTCGACGGCGGCGTAGGCCTGCCCTTCCGGCACGGAATAGCCTTCCGTCATCAGCTTGAAGTGGTGAATGAGCGATTCCATGTCGCCCTTCATTTCTTCGCGACGCGGCGGACGCACCTTGCGGTCGTCGACCATGACCGGGCCCGGGTTGGCCCGGAGCCAATCCACGCACTGGCGGATGATGCGGTTGGACTGGCGCATTTCTTCGACGCGGACCAGATAGCGGTCGTAGCAGTCGCCGTTGCGCCCTACCGGAATGTCGAAGTCGACGCGGTCGTAGACGTCGTACGGCTGCTTCTTGCGCAAGTCCCAGGCCAGACCGCTACCGCGGAGCATCGGGCCCGAGAAGCCCAGTGCCAAGGCACGTTCAGGCGAGACCACACCGATGTTCACGGTGCGCTGCTTCCAGATGCGGTTGTCCGTCAGCAGGGTTTCGTATTCATCCACACACGCCGGGAAGCGGTCGGTGAAGTCCTGCAGGAAGTCCAGCAGGCTACCGGAGCGGCTCTCGTTCAGACGGGCGATGTCTTTGACGGAGCGGAACTTCGAAGGCTTGTGCTGCGGCATGGTATCGGGCAGGTCCCGGTAGACGCCGCCTGGCCGGTAATAGGTGGCGTGCATGCGCGCGCCCGACACCGCCTCGTAGCAGTCCATGAGGTCTTCGCGCTCACGGAAGCAATACAGGAAGACCGTCATCGCGCCGATGTCGATGCCGTGCGCGCCGAGCCACATGAGGTGGTTCAGGATGCGCGTGACTTCGTCAAACATGACGCGGATGTACTGCGCCCGCAGCGGCACCTCGACGCCCATCAGCTTTTCGATGGCCATGACGTACGAGTGTTCGTTGCACATCATGGACACGTAGTCGAGACGGTCCATGTAGCCAATGGACTGGTTGAACGGCTTGGTCTCGGCCAGCTTTTCCGTACCACGGTGCAGCAGACCGATGTGCGGGTCTGCCTTCTGGATGACCTCGCCGTCCATCTCCAGCACCAAGCGCAGCACGCCGTGTGCTGCCGGGTGCTGCGGGCCGAAATTCAGCGTGAAATTGCGAAATTCGCTCATGTTGCTGCCTCAGCCGCGGCCAGCCGGACGGGCGGTGAGGCCCGGGGCATAGCGGTTGTCGTCGCGCAGGGTCTTCGGGACCACCACACGCGGCTCAATGGAAACGGGCTCGTACACCACACGCTGCCGGTTGGGGTCATAGCGGACCTCAACGTAGCCAGCCAGCGGGAAG
Source organism: Candidatus Planktophila lacus (assembly GCA_943331345.2). Classification (GTDB taxonomy): domain Bacteria; phylum Pseudomonadota; class Gammaproteobacteria; order Steroidobacterales; family Steroidobacteraceae; genus CAIOHZ01. The sequence continues at coordinate 8,436 of CALQLF020000086.1, forward strand.
TCCTTGCGGAACGGATGACCGATGAAGCCGTAGTCCGTGAGGATGCGGCGCAGGTCCGGGTGGTCGTTGAAGAGAATGCCGTACAGGTCGAACGCTTCGCGCTCGTACCAGTTGGCCGCCGGCCACACTTCGATGATGGAGTCGACGATGGGCACTTCACCGCCAGTGCACGGGCACTGCGCGCGAACACGCCAGTTGTGCGTCAGCGACAGCAAGTGGACCACTACGGCGTAACGCGCAGCTTGGGCAGTTTCTGCCGGAGCTTCGTTACCAAGCCCAACGAAACGGGTACCGCCACGGCTGAAACCCGAACGCGTGGCGCTTTCGGTCTTCCACTCGGCAATGCCGTAGTGCAGGTAGTCGATACCAGACAGGTCCACCATCTGCTCAAACCGCAGTTCAGGGGCATCGCGCAGTTCAGCGCAAACTGCACGCCAGTCCGCTGCCGCCACTTCGATAGCCACTTCGCCAGCCACGGCTGGTAGCGCCTTGACGCGCTCGCCAAAACGCTCCAGCAGCGCCGCCGTGAGGCGGGCAACCGGGGTGGCGGGCACTTCTGCCGCAGCTTCGGCAGGCGCTTCGGTTAGGTTGGTCATGGGCCTTCTCGTGCTCGAATTCTGGGGGCCAGGCGCGGGAACCGGAACGCTGCCTTACGGCCGCGCGATGGTGCTCGTACGGCGAATCTTCTTTTGCAATTGGATGATGCCGTACAGCAGCGCCTCGGCAGTGGGCGGACAGCCAGGCACGTAAACGTCTACAGGGACGATACGGTCGCAGCCACGCACCACGGCATAGGAGTAGTGGTAGTAGCCACCGCCGTTGGCGCAAGAACCCATGCTGATGACCCAGCGCGGCTCAGGCATCTGGTCGTAAACCTTGCGCAGGGCCGGAGCCATCTTGTTCACCAGCGTACCGGCCACAATCATGACGTCCGACTGGCGGGGACTGGGGCGAAACACCACGCCGAACCGGTCGAGGTCATACCGGGCAGCGCCGGCATGCATCATCTCCACGGCGCAGCAGGCCAGACCAAAGGTCATGGGCCACAAAGAACCGGTACGCGCCCAGTTCATGACGGCGTCGACGGTAGTGGTGAGAAAGCCCTTGCCGGCCATCCCGCCCTCTTCCATCGCGTCGCCCTGCATGAGGTCGCGGGGATCGGCCACAGCCGATGCGCTGGCGGTCAGTCCCATTCCAGAGCCCCTTTCTTCCATTCGTAGATGAAGCCGACCACGAGCACGCCGAGGAAGATTCCCATGGTGGCCAGACCGAAGGTGCCAATGGCATCCAACGACACGGCCCAGGGGAACAGGAAGGCGATTTCCAGGTCGAAAATGATGAACAGGATGGCGACGAGGTAGTACCGGACGTCGAACTTCATGCGGGTGTCTTCGAAGGGCTCGAAGCCGCACTCGTAGCTAGAGGACTTTTCCGCGTCCGGGTGCCTAGGGCCCAGCAGGAAGCCGAGACCGACCAGCACCACCGCGAGGCCGCCGGCCACCACGAGGAAGATGAGAATGGGCAGATAGTTAGCGAGCATATCCAGCCTGTTGGGCGGGGTTGCAGAAGGCCCCGTAAAGCGGGCGCATTCTAATGCATCGCAGTAGTGTGATGTAAGTCATATTTGTACCCACTCCCTACTTTCCCCTCCGCGCCCCGGAATGGTGCGGGGCAGGCAAAAAAAACCCGGCACTGAGCCGGGTTTCTTAATTACTGGAGTTCCAATCGACTGGTGCCTTCGGCCGGACTCGAACCGGCACGGGTTACCCCACTAACACCTCAAGCTAGCGCGTCTACCAATTCCGCCACGAAGGCAGTCGAGGAACTCCGGAAAACCGTGAAACTTAGGGAGCAGCCGGTGCCGCGGGGGCAGGCGCCACCGGAACTGGACCGACTGGCAGCGGCAGTGCCGCCGTTGGGGCGGCGGGAGCCGCCTTGTCCAGCACGCTGTCCACGGCAACCTTGGGGCGATGAGCCGCCATGTACGCCAGAGACATGCTGGTGACGAAGAACAGCGTGGCGAGCACGGCAGTGGTCTTCGACAGGAACGTGGCAGAGCCGCGCGCGCCGAACACCGTGCCGGAAGCGCCCGAGCCGAAGCCGGCACCGGCATCGGCACCCTTGCCCTTCTGCATGAGCACCACGCCGATGATGGCCAGGGCCAGCACCGCATGGATAAAAACGATGAACGACTGCAACACTAGTAGCGACTACCTTGTTGTACCGGCCAGACCTCGGCTTACGCCGCGGCCACCACCCGCAAGAACTCTTCCGCCTGCAACGAGGCCCCACCGACGAGACCACCATCGACATCCGGTTGGGCGAACAGTTCGCTAGCGTTGGACGCCTTGACACTGCCGCCGTAAAGAATCCTCAACTGGCCGCCCAGTATAGCATCTTTCTCCACGATGCGAGCGCGCAACAAGGCGTGAACCTCCTGCGCTTGGGCCGGACTGGCCGTCTTGCCAGTGCCTATCGCCCAGACGGGTTCGTAGGCAAGAACGGCCTTGGCGAAGGCACCAATTCCGGCCAAACCAACCACAGCTTCCAACTGCCGCAGGATGACGGCAGCCGTCGCGCCTGCCTCCCGTTCCTCCAACGTTTCGCCAACGCACAGGATGGGCGTCAACCCCGCCGCTTGTGCGGCCATGAACTTGCGCGCGACGAGTGCATCGTCTTCGCCGTAAAGGGCACGCCGCTCCGAGTGCCCTACCAAGGCATGGGTGCACCCGATGTCCCGCAGCATGGCGGCCGCCACCTCACCCGTGAACGCGCCCTGCGCTTCCGCGCAGACCGACTGTGCCCCGACTTGAATGGGGCTGCCCTTTACGGCGCGCGCAATTTCGGCCAGGTACGGGAACGGCGGGCAAACCAGCACCTCGGCCCGCGGGGCCTCGAGGGTCTCGAGCAAGGCATCGATGAGCTTGGCGTTCTCGGCACGAGAGCCGTGCATCTTCCAATTGCCAGCGACGAAAGGACGACGGTCCATGCACTACTCCAGGGGGGTGAGAGGCGGCGCGCATGCTATGCCTGCGCCGCCCTGAATGCAATGAGCGCCTAGCGACGCCTAGGCGCGCCCGGCAGAAAAGGGTTTGCTCGCGGCGGCCTCAGGCCGCCGCAGCGCGTACGGCAGTTGCCAAGGCCTCGGCCTCGGCCCGTGCGGTATCGGCGTCGCTGGCCTCGACCATCACCCGGATGACCGGTTCGGTGCCGGAAGCGCGCAGCACCACACGCCCAGCGCCGGCGAGCCGCGCTTCCACCTCAGCTTGCACTCGCTGCACACCCGCGTCAGCTTTCAGGTC
>CALQLF020000087.1 GCA_943331345.2 Candidatus Planktophila lacus
CCCGTCCGGCCCAGCCGTTCGGTCGGCAGCGTCCCTGTCGTCTAGAGGCCTAGGACCCCACCCTTTCAAGGTGGCGACACGGGTTCGAATCCCGTCAGGGACGCCATTTCTATTCGTTCAGCTTTCCGCGTGGTCCTCGCGAGAAAGCCCATGCGGGCGGCGCTCCCGGCCCTGCCAACGGGGTCCGCAACCCCCTGCGTGTGCCGAATCCTTCGTTTTCGTGTGCCATTTCGCGTTTTTCGCGGGTTTCGCCCCCTCCGGCACCGTACCAATTTGTGCGCCAATACCGGAACCGCATTCGGCGTTCACCTAACATTACGTTAACACCGGGATGCCCCCATCCTTGGGTTACATGGAGAGTTAGGACATGTCCCTGAAGTCTTTGCGCGGCTTGCTGCCGCTGCTTACCGCGAGCTTAGCGGCCAGTCTGTGCTGGCTGCCCCCTGCCAGCGCGGAAGAAACGCCGCCCGCCGCCGTGGAGGCCAAGCAGGCCGAGCAGGCGGATTACCACATTGGCGCCGGCGACCAGCTGAACGTCTACGTGTGGAACCACCCGGAACTCACGCTCACCGTGCCCGTGCGGCCGGACGGCAAGATCTCCACGCCGCTCATCGAAAGCCTGCCTGCTGCTGGCAAGACGCCGCTGCAGCTGGCCCGCGAAATGGAAGCGGCACTCGCCGAATACGTTCGCTCGCCGAAGGTCAACGTCATCGTCACCGGCTTCGTCGGCGACCTGCCAGACCAGGTGCGTGTCATCGGGCAGGCGGCCAAGCCGCAGTCCCTGCCGTACCGCGCCAACATGACGGTGCTGGACGTACTCATCGCTTCGGGCGGCCTCGCACAATTCGCTGCCGGCAACCGCGCGCACATCGTCCGCATGGTCGACGGCAAGCCCACCAAGATCAAGGTGCGGCTGGCGGACATCGCCGAGAAGGGGGACTTGAAGACGAATGTCGCGATTCGCCCCGGCGACGTGCTCGTCATCCCCGAATCCCGTTTCTGAAGGCCCTACGCGCATGAATGAACTGCTTATAGAACTGCGGCAGGTAGCCTTTGGCGCTTGGCGTTTCCGCTGGGTTGGTGTCATCGCCGCCTGGCTGCTCGCCATCGCCGGCTGGGCACTCGTGTATTCGCTACCCGATGTCTACGTTTCCCGCACCCGCGTCTATGTGGACAGCGAAAGCATCCTGCGTCCGCTGCTCACCGGCATTGCCGTGCAGCGCGACGTAGATGCTCAGGTGAAGCTGATGACCACGGTGCTGCTCAGCCGCCCGAACCTAGAGAAGGTCATCCGTTCCACGGACCTGGGTTTGCGTTCCACGGACGAAAAGTCCATGGAAAACCTGGTGCTGCAGTTGCAGGACTCCATCGAGGTGAACACTACCGGCAAGAACGTGTTCGAAATCAGCTTCGAGGACCACGACAAGCGCACTTCCTACAAAGTGGTGCAGACCTTGCTCGATACCTTCATCGAGGACACCCTCGGCATGAAGCGCACCGACTCGGGCGTGGCCCAGCGCTTCCTTCGCGACCAATTGCGTGAATACGAACAGCGTCTGAACGATTCCGAACAGCGCTTGGCGGACTTCAAGCAGAAGAACTTTGGGCTTATGCCGGAGCAGGGCAGCGACTACTTTAGCCAGTTGCAGGCCCGTAGTTCCGCCCTGAGCGATCTGCAGACGCAGTACGCCCAGTTGGTGGAGCGCCGCGCCGAACTGCGTCGACAGGTAGCGGGCGAGAGCGCCAGCATGGCTCTCGTTATGCCGCCGGCCGTACAGGCCATCGACGACCAACTGAACAAGCTGAAGGCGCAGCGCGCCGCGTTGCTGGTGCAGTACACAGACAAGCACCCGGACGTGGTGGGCATCGCCGACACCATCGGTCGCTTGGAGGCCGAACGCAAGATTGCCCTGGTCACCAGCAAGCCTATGCCAGCCGGCCAGATGATCGTGGGCGACGGCGCCGGTGCGCGAGTCATCGACGTCAACCCGGTCTACCAGAGCGTGAAGATTTCGCTCGGCCAGACGGACGCAGAGCTTGCAGCACTGCGCGGTCGCATCGGGTCCGAGCAATCGCGCATTGCGCAGCTACGTGGCAAGGCCGAGGTGGTGCCGGAGGTGGAAGCGGAGCTCGCTCGCCTGACGCGCGACTACGACGTGAACAACAAGCAATACCAGGCGTTATTGCAGCGTCTCGAGTCGGCACGTATCAGCGAGAACGCGGACGAAAGTGCGGAGAACGTGAAGTTCCGCATCGTCGACCCGCCGGTCCTGGCCTTGCAGCCGGATGGTCCGCCGCGTCGCCTGTTCTTCTTCGCCGTCATGCTGTTGTCAATTATCGGTGGTATCGGTGTCACGGTGGCTCTGCATCTGCTCAAGCCGGTCATCATGACCCGTGAGGCACTGCACTCGGCCATCGGCCTGCCGGTCATGGCCACCATGAGCGAACTGAAGCCCAAGGTAGTGCAGCAGTGGTTCGAGAAGGAGGTGCCGCAGGTCGGCATCGCCCTCGGTGTCCTGGTCATGGGTACGCTGCTCAATGTGGTTCTTGTCCAATATGTCCGTCTGCTGGTGAAGGGAGTATTCGCATGAGTATCGTGGAACGTGCGATGGAGCGCGCCAAGCAGGCGAAGGCCCAGCTGACGGCTAACGGTCCGGCCCCGGCCCCGCAGAATAACGTCAAGTCGCGGTATAGCGTGCAGCCGGCAGCGGAAGCGCCGCCGGTGGAAGCGCTGCCCTATGTGGACCCGTCCCCATTTCCCATCGAGGACCTCGCCTACTTCAAGCTCGACATGGCTGCCATTCGTGCCACGGGTGGTTTGCCCGCGCAAGAGTGCATGCAGGACAGCGTGGACCAGCTTCGGCGCCTGAAGTGGCCGCTGCTGAAGGCCATGCAAGGCCGTGGCGGCCCGAAGGAGGCCCTGAACAACCGCCTCATGCTGACCAGTTCGCTGCCCCACGAAGGTAAGACGTTCATGTCGCTGGGTATTGCGCTGACGCTGGCTCGTGAAAAGGGTATGCGCGTGTTGCTCATCGACGCCGACGTGGCGCGCGCGACGCAGTCGCGCAATCTCGGTATCAAAGATCGCCCGGGCTTGACGGAAATTCTGAATGGTGAGGCCACGCTTCAGGAATGTTTGCTGCGGACCGATCGTCCGTCGCTGTTCATTCTGCCGGCAGGCCGCGGCGACTCGCGTGCGCCGGAACTGTTTGGTTCGCCGCGTATGGCGAAGCTGGCCGAAGAGATCTCCGAGTTCGTCGGCAACGGCATCGCCTTGTTCGACACCTCGCCGCTGCTCGCCACGAACGAGTCGCAAGTGCTGGCGCGTTTTGCCGGCTTCCTGTTGCTGGTGGTCCGTGCCGGGCAAACCCCGCGTGATGCCGTCATTGCGGCTTCGGAACTCATCCCGGAAGGCATCCCGTCTTCTGCCATCCTGAATGGCGTGGAATACGGGCTCATGTCGACCCACTACGGCTATTACGGCTACTACGGCCCCTACGGCAAGAAATATGGAAGTTACCGCTATGGCGAGGAAGACGCCTCCGGCGGCAGTGATGCGAATGAACTGGAAGGAGAAGAAAACCGTGCAGCGTAAAACTCTTACCCGCGCCATTTCGGCGCTGTTGTGCCTGGCAGGTGCCAGCGTGACTACTGGCGCCCTCGGTGAGGCCGCGCAGCAGGGCTTCTATGGCGTCATCAAGGCCGGCGCGTATTACATCAATAACCCCCTCACCGTTGGCCCCGGCCAGGCGAAGAAGGGTGATGGTGCTGCCCGCCTGATGCCGCAGGTAGGCTATCGGCGAAATACGGACAGCATCGAAGTCGACGTCTCGTACGCCATGGATGCTGTGCGGTACAGCAGCACTGACGGGCTGAACAGCGTTCAGCACAAGATTCTTGGGCGTGCGCTCTGGAAGGCTCTGCCGGATTGGCTGAGCGTGGAAGCCAAGGCTTCTCGCGTGCAGCAGGCAGCGGACCCACTCGGCGCTTCCAATCTCAATGGTCTGCTCGGCGACAACAATCGCGTCGACGTCGACAGTGCGTCGTTCGGTCCGCGTCTGCGGCATGAGTTCGGTAACACCCTGCTGCAGGGGCGCTACACGCTCACGCGTACCCGCTACGGTACTCGTGGCCAGTTGGTGAATGGCTTTGTTCGCGATGCCAACGACCAGGACGGCTACCTGTCCTGGGGCACCGACAAGGACGAAGGCCGTTTTGGCTGGCAGGTGGATGCCAAGCACCAGCGCACCACCTACGGCACCAATGCTTTCCAGCCCTTTCAGTACGACCGTGTCGGCGTGAACGTCAGTGTGCCTGTCGGCTCACGTTGGTCGGTCATCGCCAGCGGCGGCAAAGAATCCGATGTTGCCAAGTCGTCCAGCAAGGGCGGCCTCGACAGCACGGTTTGGGAAGGCGGCGTGCGCTGGAGCGGCCCGCAGAACCTCACCCACTTTGAAGCGGCCTACGGCAAACGCTATTTCGGTAATTCGTTCCGTGCCGCTTTCGCGCGCCAAGCGAAGTTCCTGACGCTTTCGGCGAGCTACAGCGAAGAGCCCACCACCGAGACTTCGCGTTTGACGCGCGCGGTCCCGACATTTGACGTCGGCACCGATTCGCCCATCAATGCGCCGTTCTTGCTGAAGGAAGCGGAGTTCACGGCCATGCTCACCGGCTCACGTTCGGTGCTGGAAGTGCAGGCTTACCATCGCCAGCGCCATTTCGGTGCTGCCGCGCTGCGTGGCGACGACCTGCGCCGCGGTTTGACGGGGCGCTTCACGCGTCACCTGTCATCGCGCATGGACTTCAGCTTCGATGGGTCCTGGGAACAGGTGCGTATCGATGGCCGTGGCGGCTATAAACAGGCTGAAGGTGGCTTGGAACTATCCCGCGAAATCGGCGCCAACACGGATATTATTTTCGGTGTCCGTCGCTGGGAACGTGGTGGTGCATCGCCGTTCAAGGTGGTCGCTGGCTACGTTCAGGTCGCAAAGAAGTTCTGAGGTCTTCCCTTGTCAGCATCACCGGCAACCGTTGCCGCCGTCACCCGCGACAACGGTACGGTGAATGCCCTCAGTTGTGACGTGGAAGATTACTTCCAGGTAGCAGCGTTCGATGGGGTGGTAGACCGCAGCGGCTGGGATTCCCGTCCTGGCCGTGTGGAGCGCAACACCCATGCAGTACTCGATTTATTTGCTCGCGCCGGGGTAAAGGGTACGTTCTTCACATTGGGCTGGGTGGCAGAACGCCACCCGGGCCTGGTGCGACGCATGGTCGCTGAAGGCCATGAAGTGGCCAGTCATGGTTACGACCATGCCAAGGTAACCACATTGACGCCGGACCAGTTCCGCTGCGATATTCGGCGGACCAAGGCCTTACTCGAAGATCTCGGTGGTGCCGAGGTTAAGGGTTACCGTGCCCCTTCCTATTCCATCGGGCGGACCAACCTCTGGGCCCTCGATGTGCTGCAGGAAGAGGGGCACCGCTACAGTTCTAGCATCTACCCTATCAACCACGACCACTACGGCATGCCAGAAGCGCCACGCTTTGCGTTCCGTACACGGCCGGACGGTTTGCTGGAGCTGCCGGTAACGACCGTTGAAGTAGGCAACCACCAGTTGCCCTGCGGCGGTGGCGGTTACTTCCGTTTACTGCCTTACCGCTTGTGCCGTTGGGCTTTGCGGCGCGTGAACGCGGCCGACCAACGTGCCGGTATTTTTTATTTTCATCCTTGGGAAATTGACCCGGGACAGCCACGCATTGCCAAGGCCTCGTTCAAGAGCCGGGTGCGTCACTACGTGAATCTGGGAACCATGGAACAGCGCATTGAACGCCTGCTCGGCGATTTCCGCTGGGGGCGAATGGATGAGGTGTTCGGTGTCGGCTAGTCTCGCGGTACGCGCGGCGACTGCCGCGGATACGGACAAGTGGAACGCTTTCGTGCTCGCGCACGCGGAGGCCACGTTCTTCCATCGTGCCGAATGGGCGCAGGTGCTGCAGCAAGCATTCGGCCACGTGCCGCACTACCTGCTCGCCGAGCGGGCAGGGCAGGTGGTGGGCGTGTTGCCCTTGGCCGAACTGAAGAGCCCGCTGTTCGGACATTCATTGGTGTCCACGCCGTTCTGTGTTTACGGGGGCGTGCTGGCTGCGGATGCGGCGGTTCAGGCCGTACTGGAAGCCGCCGCCGTAGCGCTAGGCGAGCAACTCGGCGTGGCGCATGTGGAGTTTCGGAACCTCACGCCACGGCGCGAGGACTGGCAACGCAAAGATCTCTATGTCACGTTCCGCAAGGAATTGGCGGCGGATGACGAAGCCGAACTCACTGCCATTCCCCGCAAGGCCCGCGCCGAGGTTCGCAAAGGCCTCAAGAATGGCCTGGTGGCCACGGTTTCCCGTGACCCCAAGGAGTGGTATGAACTCTACGCGGAGAGCCTGCGCAACCTTGGCACTCCGGTCTTCGGTCAGCGCTATGCCCGCGTGTTGCTGGAGGTGTTTGGGGAAGACTGCGAGGTGCTGACGCTGCACTCGGCTGCGGGCGTGCCGCTTACTTCCGTACTCAGCTTTTATTTCCGCGGTGAAGTACTGCCCTACTACGGTGGCGGTGGTGCGGCGGCTCGTTCTACGGGCGCCCATGACCTCATGTACTACGAGGTCATGCGTCGTGCGCGGGCCCGTGGCTGTACGGCGTTCGATTTCGGTCGCAGCAAGCGCGGTACTGGCTCTTATTCGTTCAAGAAAAACATGGGCTTCACGGAAACGCCGTTGGCCTATGAGTACCGCTTGGTGAAGGCCAAAGAAATGCCGAACCTGAGCCCGACCAACCCGAAATATTCGCTGCTCATCAACGCCTGGCAGCGTCTGCCACTGTGGGCCAGCAAGCTGGTGGGGCCGCCGCTCGCGCGGTCGCTCGGATGAGCGGGACGCTCTTTCTCCCGCACCGGGTGCCGTTTCCGCCCGACAAGGGCGACAAGATTCGTTCCTTCCACTTTCTGAAGGCGCTGGCCCGGCGCGGGCCAGTCTATCTCGGTACCTTCGGGGAAACCGCCGCGGAACTGGCCACGGGCCCGGCTTTGCGTGAATGGTGCGTGGACACTTGTCTGCGGCCCTTGCGCAAGCCAGTCGCTTTACTGCGGGCGGCGTTGGGCGCCTTGGTCGGGCGTTCGCTCAGCCAGGGCTACTACCACGACCCGGTCTTGCAGCGTTGGGTTCGCCAGCTCGTGGCCACCGGAAAAGTGGACCGCATTGTGGTGTTTTCCTCTTCGATGGTTCCCTACACGCTCGGTCTGCCACAGCAGGTGCGCGTGGTCACGGACCTTTGCGATGTCGATTCGGACAAGTGGGCGCAATACGCCGCTGGGCGCCGTGGCTGGAAAGGCTTGCCCGCACGGCTGGTGTACGCACGCGAAGCGCGAACCCTGGCCGCATTGGAAAGGCTGACGGTCGAGAAGTGCGCAGCCACTGCGGTCATTTCTGATGCGGAAGCCGACTTGCTGGCACAAGTTACGGGCTGCGCGCGTGAGGATGTCGCCGTGGTGCGCAATGGCGTGGACCTTGCGTATTGGAACCCGGCCGAACCCGCTGTGCTGGCGCAGCCTTCGCCGTTCGCGGCTGATGAGAAGGCGCTGGTGTTCACTGGCGCCATGGATTACTGGGCCAACGCCGATGCGGTGGCGTGGTTCGCCGCTGAAGTGTTACCGCGCGTGCGCGCGGTGGAACCGGCGGCGCGTTTCTGGATTGTCGGGTCGAACCCCAGCGCCGCCGTGCAGCAACTCGCCGCGGCGGATGTCACCGTCACTGGCCGCGTGGCGGACGTGCGTCCTTACCTCGCCAACGCTTCCGTGGCAGTAGCGCCGTTACGCGTGGCGCGCGGCGTACAGAACAAAGTACTCGAGGCGATGGGCATGGCACGACCACTGGTGGCAACGCCCGCCGCCTTGCAGGGCTTAGGTCCAGTGCAAGCGGCCGGTCTTGGCGTGGGCGAGTCCGCCGCTGAAGTCGCCGCAGCCGTGTTGGTGGCTTTGCAGGTGGGCGGGAACGCGCCTGCGCTACGTGATTTTGTGGACGCGCAGTTCGGCTGGGAGCCGCAGTTGGCGCACTTCCTCCAATTGGTAGAGGGCGGGTGAACGGCGCTGCGGCAGGGTCGCCAACGGTGGCCGCTGGGAACCCTGGGTCCGCTGGGGCTACCGGGGCCACTGGGGTCAGCAGACCTCTCATCGTGCACGTGGTCTATTCGCTGGGTGTTGGCGGTCTCGAGAATGGTCTCGTCAACCTCATCAACAGTCCCCTGGGCGAAACCTATCGCCACGCCATCGTCTGCCTCACCCGCGCCTCGGCTTTCCGCGAACGCCTGCAGCGCGCGGACGTGGAGATTTTCGAACTGCACAAGCCTGCTGGCTTGGGGCTGGGTATCTACCCCCGGCTGTGGCGTTTGCTGCGGCAACTGCGGCCGGCCATTGTGCATACCAACAATCTGGCGGCGCTGGAAACGCAGTGGATTGCTGCGCTGGCCGGCGTGAAGGGCCGGGTACACAGCGAACATGGTTGGCTGGCCGCGGACCCGCAAGGGCAGAACCCGCGTCACCGCTGGTTGCGGCGCGTCTGCGACCCCGTCGTTGGCACCTATATCGCCGTCTCGCGCGACATAGCGCGCTGGCTGACGGACTTCATCGGCTTGCCGGCGCGCAAGGTGGAACTGGTCCCGAATGGCGTGGATACCGTGCGGTTTGCGCCGCGCCAGACGACGCCGCTCACGCCGCCAACGGTGGCGGTGCCTTGGCCGGCTAATGCCGTAGTGATCGGCTGCGTGGCCCGATTGGACCCCGTGAAGGCACCCTTGACCTTGCTGGCGGCTTATGTCGCCTTGTTGCAGCGGCGCCCCGCGAGCGCGCCGCCGTTGTGGTTGGCATGGCTTGGGGATGGGCCCGAGCGCGCCCGTATGGAGGCTGCCGTGTCGGCGGCCGGTGTGGCTGCGAGGGTCTGGCTACCCGGCGCCCGTAACGACATTCCCGATTTGTTGCCGCATTTCGCTGTTTTTGGCTTGGCGTCGCTGAACGAGGGTATTTCCTACACGGTGCTCGAAGCCATGGCGACCGGCGTGCCGGTGGTGGCCTGCGCGGTGGGCGGTAATCCGGAAATCATCACTTCCGGGGCCACTGGACGGCTAGTCCCGGCGGGAGATGTGAACGGATTCGCGGACGCCCTTGCAGATTATGTTGAAACTCCCACCCTACGCCAGCAGCATGGCGAGGCCGGGCGTGCCACGGTAGTGGCCCGCTTCAGCTTCACCGCCATGCAGCAGACGTATGCGGCTATCTACGCACGCCAGTGCGCCGGGAAACAGTGAGACATGTGCGGCATTGTGGGGTTGTTCGACACGCGTGAGCAGCGTGCCGTGGACGTTGCTGTCCTCGGCCGAATGAATGCCGTGCAGTTTCATCGCGGCCCCGACGAAGGTGGCCAGCATGCCGAACCGGGGGTAGGCCTTGGCCACCGCCGCCTGTCCATCATCGATCTCGCCACCGGGCAGCAACCCTTGTGGAATGAAGACCGCAGCGTGGTCGTGGTCTTCAACGGCGAGATCTACAACTATCGCTCGCTCATTCCGCGGCTTGAGGCTGCCGGGCATGTGTTCCGCACACGCTCCGACACGGAAGTCATCGTGCATGCTTGGGAAGAGTGGGGCGAAGCCTGCGTCGCCGAATTCAATGGCATGTTTGCGTTTTGTCTGTGGGACCGCAACCAGCGCACGCTGTTTCTGGCGCGCGACCGCTTCGGCGAAAAGCCCCTTTACTGGACGCTGGGCGATGACGGGTGGTTTGCCTTCGCTTCCGAGTTGAAGTCTTTGGTGGCGCGTCCCGGGCAAAGCCGGCGCGTGGACCCTGCCGCCGTCGAAGACTATCTGGCGCTCGGCTATGTGCCAGAACCGCGCACTATTTATGCTGGCGTGCACAAGTTGCCGCCTGCACACACCATGACCCTGCAGGTCGGCGGAGCGCCGCGCATCCGGGAGTACTGGCAGCCCAGCTTCGCGCCGAATGGCGTTCGTACGCTGGAAGCGGCCGTGCCGGAGTTGCAGGAACGCTTTCGTGAGGCGGTGAAGCTGCGGTTGGTGTCTGAAGTGCCGTTGGGTGCTTTTCTTTCCGGCGGCGTGGATTCCAGTGCGGTGGTGGCCAGCATGGCCGGGCTGCAGGAGGAGCCAGTAGAGACCTGCTCTATTTCCTTCGGTGACCCACGCTTCAATGAATCGACGTACGCGGCCAATATCGCGCAGCGTTTTGGTACGAACCATCATGTGGAGCAGGTGGACAGCGACGACTTCGATTTGATCGACACGCTGGTGGCGGCGTATGACGAGCCCTTTGCCGATAGCTCGGCACTCCCCACTTACCGCGTCTGCCAGTTGGCACGCAAACACGTTACGGTGGCACTGTCCGGCGATGCGGGTGACGAAAACTTCGCCGGCTACCGCCGCTACCGCTGGCACATGCACGAAGAGCGTTTGCGTCGGCTATTGCCACAGAGTGTTCGCGGGCCGCTTTTTGGCTTGGCAGGAGCGCTCTACCCAAAGCTGGACTGGGCGCCGCAATGGCTGCGTGCGAAGACGACCTTCGAGGCCTTGGCACGTACTTCCATGGCGGCTTATTTCCATTCGGTGTCGGTCATGCCGGACCGCGTACGCCTGCCCTTGTACAACAGTGGTTTCCGCCGCGAATTGGGCGGCTACCACGCGCTCGAGGTTTTCCGTAAGCATGTCGATGGTGCTCCAGCGGACGATGCGCTGTCTTTCATCCAATATCTCGACCTCAAGACCTGGCTGCCGGGCGATATCCTGACGAAGGTGGACCGGGCCAGCATGCAACACGCGCTGGAAGTGCGTGTGCCACTGCTCGACCATACGCTGGTGGAGTGGATTGGCGGCTTGCCATCGGCACTGAAGCTACACCGCGGCGAAGGTAAATACGTCTTCAAGAAGTCGCTGGAAGGGCAGGTGCCTGACGACATTCTCTATCGTCCGAAGATGGGCTTCTCCGTCCCGGTGGGTCGCTGGTTCCGTGGCCCTTTGCGCAGTCGCGTTGAGGGGCTGGCGCGTAGCGAGGCCTTGGCCGGCCTTGGCGTATTCCAAACCGAGGCTGTCGGACAGCTGGTTTCCCAGCATGTTTCGGGCCGGCGTGACCACACTGCCGCCGTATGGTCCTTGCTGATGCTGGAAGGTTTTGCGCGCAAGGAGCTGGCCGCGTGACCTTCACTAACTCCACTAGCCGAACACTACGCGTTCTGACCTTTTCCACGCTGTACCCGAATGCGGCGAACCCGGGCCATGGTCCATTCGTCGAACAGCGTTTGCGCAAATTGGTCGAGGCGGGCGGCATTGAGGCGCGTGTGGTGGCACC
>CALQLF020000088.1 GCA_943331345.2 Candidatus Planktophila lacus
CGGCACTGCCATTCCTGGTAACCAACGACTGTCTCCTGAAGCGCGGGCAGCGCGCGCCCGGCTCGCTTTCCATCCGTACCATGCCGCCGTCGCTGCGGCCTGTGCGCAAGTCGCCAAGCCAATCCTCGTTGCGGTGCACAGCTTCACTCCGGCGCTGGCCAGTGCCACGCCACGCCCTTGGAATGTGGGCGTGCTGTGGGACCGGGACGCCGCTTTTGCCGTTCCCTTGCTGGGTGCGCTGCGGGGGGCTGGGCATTGCATCGGCGATAACCTCCCGTATTCCCTGCGACACCCGGCGCGCTACACGCTCGAGCGTCACGGCGAAGCGTGGGGGCGGCACCATGTGGGCTTGGAGGTGCGGCAGGACTTGTTGTTGGCTGCCGGCGGCGTTGCACGCTGGGCGCGCGTCGTGGGTGACGCCTTGGCTGCGGCTGGCGGTACACTCTAGGTATCCAGTTACCGTGCGTATCGGTCTCCCCGGTACTGCCGGCCAGTTCACCCCTGGAGGGGCAAAGATGCAGATTCATGTGGCCAAGGCCGGCCAGCAATCGGGCCCGTATTCGGTGGAGCAGGTGCAGAGCATGGTGCGCAGCGGTTTGCTTTCCGCCGCGGACCTCGGCTGGCACGAAGGCATGGCCGAATGGGCGCCGCTGCATACCATCGTCGGTTTGGGAGTTCCGCCGCCTACTGGCGTCGCTGCCACAGCCTTAGGTGCGGCGGGTGGGCCGCCGGCAGACCGGATTAAGCGTCTGGTGGCTACTTCGCTGGATGGACTGATCCTCAGCGTCACGGCCGGCATGGCCTTCGGTTTGGGGTTTCTCAGCGGTGGTGGCTTTCACTGGGGTGTCGGCTTGCTGTCTGGCTTGGGGCTCATGGGCATCGTGTGGTTAGGCATGCTGGTGTGCCAGTGCTATCTGCTGGCGCAGCGTGGCCAGACCATCGGCAAGATTGTCATGGGCTTGCGCATCGTGCGTTTCGAAGACGGCGGCAACCCGGGTTTCGTGAAAGCAGTGCTGCTGCGCACGTTTGTGTGGGCGCTTATCACGGCCGTGCCGGTGTTCGGTTGGCTCATCGGCGTGGTCGGTATCCTGTTTATCTACCGCGATGACCAGCGCTGCCTGCATGACCACCTCGCGGGCACGCGGGTGGTCAACGCCTAATTGGGTTCAACGCGCCCTGCAATGGTTGCAGAGCGGCTAACTGAACTACTCGCTGGCGGGAATTACTCCCGCCACTTGGGCTGTTCGCCCTTGGCTACGGTGGCCGAGTTGCCCAGCAGGAACCCGCCCAGCACATCGATGCTGCCCGGGAAGGCGGCCTCGGTCCGGCGCATCAGGTCTTTGCTGTCCTTGGAGGCGGCTACGAGCCCTGGCCAAGCAGCGATGTAGCGACGGCTGTAGTCGAGCCCCGAAGCATCATTCGGTAGGCCCGGCTTCGAATGCCCTGGCACCACGGTGGTGGGCTGCAGCGCGGCTAGCGCATCGAGCGACTTGCCCCATTCAGCGACTTCAGCGGCATCGTGTTCGCCTAACCACAGGTACATCTCGTTGTAGACGAGGTCGCCGGGGAACAAGGCCTTGATGGAGGGGGCCCACAGCGCCGTGGCGTGCACGTGGTCTCCGCGCATGGGGCCGAGCACCTTCAATGGCTGGCCTTCTAGCAGGATGGTATCGCCGTCCAAGGCTGCCGGCGCAGTAGGTGTGCGCGGGCCATTCGCGCCGAGCAAGGGGCTCCAGCGTTTTACCTTATAGGGCAGCGAAGCCCAGATATCCGCCACAACCACGGGGTGCGCGACGACCCGCGCGTTCGGGAACGCCGTCGTGAGTACTTCCATCGCGAAGAAGTGGTCCGGATGGTCGTGTGTGACGAAGATGGTTTCCAGTTCCTTGCCGCTGTCGAGCACCATGGCCACCACGCGGTGTGCATCTGCCATGGTGAACGGCGCATCCACCAGCACAGCCTTCTTTTCGCCTTTGATGAGCGCGATGTTGGCGTAGAGCGAACCGGCGCTGGTGCGCAATACCTCCACTTCAAGCGGTGCGGCGGCCAGGGTGGGGGTGAGGAACAGGCTGAGCAGGCAGGCGGCCCAGAGGTGACGTTGGCGATACATGCGAGAGTTCTCCGTATGCTTGGGGGGCCGTTGCAACCGCGACCCCACGGGAACATACACCGAAAGCCCGCTAGAAAACCCACCGAGGGTGAAATGGGCTGGGTGGTTGGTACCGCGGTGCTCGCCCCGGGCGCAGCGGTTACGGCGGAGGGTGCTACATCGGTCACAATAGGCGGGTGGATACCCTCGCCAAACCGCTGGATAAGACGCTCGCCAAAGCGCTGGCCGTTGCGCCCATGATCGACTGGACGGATCGGCACTGCCGGGCCTTCCATCGGCGCATCGCGCCGCGTGTTCGGCTTTATACGGAAATGATCGTCGCGGACGCCGTGTTGCACGGCAAGCGCGAACGCCTGCTGGGCTATGACCAAGCCGAACACCCGGTGGCCTTGCAGTTGGGTGGCTGTGACCCGCAGAAGTTAGCTGCCGCAGCGCGCATCGGTGCCGACTATGGCTACGACGAAATCAACCTGAACTGCGGTTGCCCCAGCGACCGCGTGCGTGATGGCGCCTTCGGTGCCTGCCTGATGCAGCGACCGACACTGGTCGCGGAGTGCGTGGCGGCCATGCGCGGCGCCGTTCCTGCGACGGTGCCAGTGACGGTGAAGTGCCGTTTGGGCATTGATGACCGCGACGACTGGGAATTTCTCGAGGAGTTTCTGGTGAAGGTGGGCGAGGGCGGCTGCAGCCACTTCGTGGTACACGCGCGTCAAGCCATTCTGGGCGGACTCAGCCCGAAGGAAAACCGCGAGATTCCGCCGCTCCGCCATGCCGAAGTGTGGCGGGTGAAGCGGGCGTTTCCGCACTACACCGTGGTTATCAATGGTGGGCTGAAGACGGTGGCAGAAGTGCGTGAACAGTTATCCCACGTAGACGGCGCCATGCTCGGCCGCGAGGCTTATCACCGGCCCTATGTGCTCGCGGAGTTGGAGCAGGCGTTCTGGGGCGCTGGCCCTGCGCCTGGCGAGGAAGAGATGGCGGATTGGTTGGCTGAATACACAGCGCGCCACGTGGCCAACGGTGGCCGCGTACACGATGTGGCGCGCCACGCGCTGGGGCTGTTTACCGGCAAGCCCGGCGCGCGCGCTTGGCGGCGCTATCTGAGCGAACACTCCAATCGCCGCGACGTGACGCCAAACGTGTTCGCCAATGCCGCGCAGGTAGCGCGGCAGTTGGTAGTGGACAGCGCGCTCTTGTAGGAGCGAGCTTGCTCGCGACTCTTCCCTGTCGGCAGCAAGCTGCCTCCCACAATGGAAAGGGCACCTGTAGGAGCGAGCTTGCTCGCGACTCTTCCCTGTCGGCAGCAAGCTGCCTCCCACAATGGAAAGGGCACCTGTCGGGAGCAAGCTCCCTCCTACAAGGATTTCAGCGCAGGACGAGATTGCCCTGCGCGAGTAGCCATACCAGCACGCCGTAAGCCGCAGCCGCTTGGTCCACGGCAGCCGGGTCTACCTTGTCGAGCGTGTCGTTCGCGGTGTGGTGGTTATCGAAGTACAAGGTGCCGTCCTGCTGCAAGTTGAATACCGGCACGCCTTCGCGACGTAGCGGACTGGTGTCTGCGCCACCACCAGCTTCGTTGTTGCCCCATTCGATGCCTAGCGGCGCCAACACACCTTGCACTTGCTGTAGGGCGGGCACGGCAGTTGCAGCCACGCGCGAGGAGAAGCGGAATACGCGGGCACCGCCGAAATCGGCTTCGACAGCACCCACGTGTTTGGCCAGATTCGCGCTTTCGCGGCGAGCGTATTCGTTAGCACCCGACAGACCGAACTCTTCATTCGCCCACAGCACCACGCGCACGGTGCGGCGCGGCTTCAAGCCCGCCTGCTTGATGCCAATGGCCGCGGCCGTGACGATAGCCACGCCGGCGCCATCGTCGATGGCACCATGGCCTAAGTCCCAGGAGTCGAGGTGGCCGCCTAGCAAGACCACCTCATCGGGTAATTCGCTGCCGGTGATTTCACCGATGACGTTTGCCGACTTCGCCATCGGCAGTTCGCGCGCAGTGGAGCGCAGGAACAGGCGGACAGGTGCTTGTCGCTCGATGGCGGTGGCGAACTGTCGCGCCAGTTGGTCGGCGTCGGGGTTGGCCAGTGCTACCGCCGGAATGCGCGGGGCATTGATGGCGTAGGTGACTGCACCGGTATGCGCAAACCGGGCGGTGGCGTCGGTGCCCACGGAGCGGATGACGATGGCGGTAGCGCCCTTGGCGCCGGCCAGGCTGGCGCCATCGGCACGGCCACGCACTACGGGGCTGTAGCCCTTGCCTTCACGGTCCCGCATCATGCTTTGGTCGAGGAACACGATGCGCCCAGCCACGGTGGCGTCGGGGGCTGCTTTCAACGCTTCCAGACTGTCGAAGCGCACCACCTCACCGCGCAGACCTTCTTGCGCTGTGCCGATGCTGCCGCCGAGCGAGACCGCTACCAGGCGCTGCGAAAACGGCGCTTCGGTGCGTACTTCCAGTTCGCCGCGGTCCCAGTGGGGAACCGTCACTTCCTGCGTGTAAACGCGGTCGAAGCCCAGTGCTTCGAGCTTGGCCTTCGCCCAGACCACGGCGGTGGCATCCCCAGCGGAACCGGCCGAACGGGGGCCAACCTCGGTGGTCAGGTCCCGCACGAACGCGAACGCTTCGGAACCCTTGGCCAAGCGGTCGCGCAGGGCTTTGGCCGCGGCGAGGTCTTCGCGCGTCCAGGGGGCCGGGGCAGGGGCTGCCTTCGCGACGTCCGGCTTCGCGGCCGCGGCTATCACCTGCGGGGCGACGGTGGCACCTAGGCAGACGATGGCCAGTGCGGCCGGCGTGGCGAATTTCATGGCGAACTTCAGGGCAAATACAGCGGTCGAGCGACGGTGTGCATGCGGCATGGTGGGCTCCGGAAACGCGAATGCCCGAATTCTACTGGATGGGCGTTATGACAAGTCCCTATAATCGGGCGAATGGGAGTAGAGCGGGAACTGGCAATATTGTTCGCCGACGTGGTCGGCAGCACACGGCTGTATGAACAGCTGGGTGACAAGCGTGCCAGTGAAACGGTAGGTCTGTGCATTCGGCTCATGCGCCAAGCCACGGAAGAATTTCGTGGCACCGTCATCAAGACCATGGGCGATGAGGTGATGTCCACCTTCGCCAGTGCCGATGATGCGCTCTCGGCCGCTGCTGAAATGCAGCAGTCCATTGGCGAACAGCCACTGCTGTCCATGCCTGACGGCCAGGTCGCCATCCGTATCGGTTGTCACTTCGGCCCAGTCGTCATTGAACATCGCGATGTTTTTGGCGCAGCGGTGGCGACGGCGAACCGCATGACCAGTCAAGCCAAGCCCGGGCAAATCATCACCACGGCCGCCATGGTGACGCAGCTCGGCAGTCTGTGGCGCTCTGCCGTTCGGCAAGTGGACCTTACTGCCATCAAGGGCGCTTCGGCCGAAGTGATGGTCTACGAAGTCTTCTGGCAGGAAGAGCAGGAAGACGTCACCAGCATGTTACGGCCGCTAGTGCTCACGCAGGCCGTGCGGCATTCGCCATCGCGGTTGTTGCTGCGTGCCAGTGGGCGCGAATATTGGGTGGATGCACGGCAGTCAGCCGTGACGGTCGGGCGCGCCGATGACAACGACCTCGTGCTGAAGGGTAATCTGGTGTCGCGCTTGCATGCGCGTATCGAACTGGCGCGCAGCCGGTTCATGCTCATCGATCAGAGCACCAACGGCTGCTTCATCTTGCCCGCGGGTTCTGCGGAGATGTTCCTGCGGCGCGACAGTTTCGTGCTGCAGGGGAGTGGCGTCATTGGTCTCGGGCAAAGCCCCGAGCCCGGCGGGCTACAGACGCTCGAGTACACCTGCGAGGAATAGGGCCCCGTTGCCGAGGCCCGCAGGTGCACGGGGTGCTTAACCCAGCTTGCCGAGCGTCTTGCCCAGTTCCACGTGCAGAGTGGCTGGGGTACGCGGCGCGAACTCCTTGAGGTAGTTCTCCACTTCCGCCAGTTCCTTCACCCAAGCGGCGTGGTCCACGGCCAGCAGTTCGTTCAGCGTTTCCGGGGCCAGGTCCAAGCCGTTCAGGTCGAGGTCTTCCGGGCGTGGCAGATGGCCGATGGCGGCATCCTTGGCGCCGGCACGGCCCGCTACGCGGTCCACCATCCACTTCAGCACACGGAGGTTGTCGCCAAAGCCTGGCCACAGGAACTTGCCGGCGGCATTCTGGCGGAACCAATTCACATGGAACACGCGTGGCGGGTTCGCGAGGCGCGTACCCATGTCCAGCCAGTGTTGCCAGTAGTCACCAAAGTGGTAGCCGGCGAAGGGCTTCATGGCCATGGGATCGCGGCGGACCACGCCTACGGCACCGGTGGCAGCTGCGGTGGTCTCGCTGGCAACGCCTGCGCCTACCAGCACGCCGTGCTGCCAGTCGCGGGCTTCGTAAACGAGTGGTGCCAGTTCGCGACGACGACCACCGAACACGATGGCAGAAATGGGCACCCCACTCGGTGCTTCCGCGGCCGGGCTGAACCAGGGGTTGGCTTTGGCGGAAACCGTGAAACGCGAATTCGGATGCGCTGCCGGGTTCTTCTTCGGGTCGCCATGGTCGTCGTACGGGCGGCCTTGCCAGTCGATGACCGGCTTGCCGTCCGGGCGGCCTTCCCACCAAGGTTCGCCATCCGCGGTGAGCGCCACGTTGGTGAACAGGGTGTCACGGCGAATCATTTCGTAGGCGTTACGGTTGCTGGCTGGCGCCGTACCGGGCACTACGCCGAAGTAGCCCGCTTCCGGGTTGATGGCGTAGAGGCGACCATCGGGCCCCGGATGGAGCCAGGCGATGTCGTCGCCGACTGTCCATACTTTCCAGCCGGGGAAGGCGTCGGGCGGAATGAGCATGGCGAGGTTCGTCTTGCCGCAAGCCGAAGGGAAAGCAGCCGCAATGTAGTGCGTTTCACCGGCGGGGCTTTCGAGACCGAGGATGAGCATGTGCTCGGCGAGCCAACCTTCGCGGCGCGCTTGGTGGCTGGCAATGCGCAGCGCATGACACTTCTTGCCGAGCAAAGCGTTGCCACCATAGCCCGACCCAAAGCTCTTGATGGTGAGCGTATCCGGAAAGTGCATGATGAAGCGGCGGTTCGGGTCGAGTTCACCCGTGGAATGCAGGCCCTTCACGTAAGTGCCGTCGGCGGCGATGCGCTCCAGCGCAGCCTGCCCCATGCGCGTCATGAGGCGCATGTTGATAACCACATAAGCGGAGTCCGTGATCTCCACCCCGCAACGCGAATACGGGGAGCCGATGGGGCCCATGCAATAGGGCACGACGTAGAGCGTGCGTCCGCGCATGCAACCGGCGAACAGGGCATCCATGGTGGCGTGCGCCTCCACGGGGTCCATCCACGGGTTGTTGGGGCCGGCGTCTTCCTGCTTTTCGGTGCAGACAAACGTGAGGTGCTCGACGCGTGCGACGTCTGAAGGGTGCGAGCGGTAGAGGTGGCAGCCCGGGAAGGTGTCGCTATTCAGCGGAAGGAGGTCACCGGTTTGCTCGAGTCCCGCGATTAGCGCGGCGTTCTCTTCGGCCGAACCGTCACACCAGTGAATCTTGTCCGGCTGGGTGTGTCGGGCCATGTCTTCCACCCACTGCACCAGCGATGCAGGAGCGCCATTCGGGACCATCATCATGAGTAACGTCGTCCTTCACGCCAATCAACAGAAGCCGCGAGTATAACGCGGTGCAACATCCCGAATCGTCGCAGGGTGCAATTGCTGGCATAACTGGCATGGCTGTATACAAATACGCGAGGTAGGTCACGGAAACCGGTGAGCCTTGTCGCCCCATGGGATAATGCGCGGATGTCCTCTTTACGTGACCTTTTTGCTGCCGACGGCCAGTTGGCTCGCGCGGTTCCTGGCTACCGGCCGCGGGCGGCGCAGTTGCGAATGGCCGAGGCGGTGGCCGAGGCCTTCGAACTCGGCAGCAAGCTGGTGGTGGAGGCGGGCACGGGTACCGGCAAGACCTTCGCCTACTTGGTGCCGGCGCTACTCTCGGGGCGCCATGTGCTGGTGTCCACCGGTACCCGTACCCTGCAGGACCAGTTATTCCACCGCGACCTGCCCATGTTGGCGGCGGCACTGGGGCGGCCGGTAAAGGTGGCACTGCTCAAAGGACGAGCGAATTACCTGTGTAGACAACGTTTGCAGGAGGCAACGCGTGGTCGGACGGCGCCTACCCTGACGCGTATTGCGCGCTGGGCGGAAACCACTCGCAGCGGGGATATCGCCGAACTGTCGAGCGTGCCGGAGACCGACCCGATATGGATGGAAGCCACCTCCACCCGCGACAACTGTCTCGGCAACGAGTGCCCGCAGTTCCAACGTTGTCATGTGGTGTTGGCCCGCCGCGAGGCCATGGCGGCCGACTTGGTGGTGGTGAACCACCATTTGCTGCTGGCGGACTTAGCCCTGCGTGAAGAGGGTTTTGGCGAGCTTTTGCCGGGCGCGGACGCGGTGGTGCTGGACGAGGCGCACCAGGTGCCGGAGATTGCCGCGCAGTTTTTCGGGCACGCCATGTCGGCACGAACCATGACAACGCTGGCACGCGACGCTTGGGAGCAATTGCCGGGCAGTGGAGCCTTCGATGGCACGCTGCGCCGCGGGCTGGAGGCCTTCGAATTGGCCATCGCCGCCGCAGTGCGTGCGGTAGGGGCCAGCAGTGCCCGCATCGACTGGGCGCAGCTGCCGGATGCCTTCCTCGAGGCCCTCGACGACGCGGCTGCTCAACTAGACGCGGTATACAGCCACCTCCACGAAACAGCGGGCGAGGAGCCGGTACCCAAGGCATTTGCGCGCCGTTGCGCAGAAACGCTCGCTCGGTTGCGCGAATTGGTGGCCGCCAACCCCGATGATGGCGTGAAATGGGTGGACTGCGGCCCACGCGGTTTCAATGCGCAGTTCACGCCATTCGAAGTAGCGGACCGCCTGCGTACTCACATGGACTCGCGCCGTTGCGCGTTCGTGTTCACTTCCGCCACGCTGGCCGTTGGCGACGACTTCACGCATTTCCTGTCGCGCATCGGTGCGCCTGAAGCACCGGCGATGGTGCTGCCTAGCCCCTTCGACCATGAACGTCAGACGGTGCTGTACCTGCCATCGAATCTGCCAGAGCCCTCTGACCGCGCGCACACGGCGGCAGTCATCGACAGTGCGCTGCCGGTCATTCGGGCGGCGGGCGGGCGTACCTTCCTGTTGTTCACCAGTCACCGCGGGCTGACGGAAGGCGCGCGCGTACTACGCGAACGGCTCGGCAGCGAAACGCCCTTCCCGTTATTGGTGCAGGGCGAGATGCCGCGGGACACCTTGCTGCGCCGCTTCCGCGAACTGGGGAACGCGGTGCTGCTCGGCACAGGGAGTTTCTGGGAAGGCGTGGACGTGCGTGGTCCGGCGTTGTCGGTGGTGGTCATCGACAAGCTACCATTTGCACCACCCGACGATCCGGTGTTGCGGGCGCGCCTGGAAGGTTACCGGCGTAGTGGACGCAATGGCTTTGGTGAGTACCAGTTGCCGCAGGCGGTGCTGGCGCTGAAGCAAGGAGTAGGGCGGCTTATTCGCGATGCGGAAGATACTGGCGTCATTGTCTTGTGCGACCCGCGCCTGCGCAGCAAAAGCTATGGTCGTGTGTTCCTGAACAGTCTGCCGCCGATGCGGCGTACACAGTCTTGTGAAGAGGCCTGTGCTTTTGTGGCGGAACAAGTGCGCGAGCGGCTATGCGGCGAGGCGGTATGAGTGACATATCTAAAGTTGCCACCGCGTCGGCCCAGCCAACCATTCTCGCCATCGATACGAGTACGGAACGGCTCGGCGTCGCTTTGTTACACGACGAAGTCTGCGGCTATCGGCACTTACAGTTGGGTACGGGGCATGCGAACCAGGTGTTGGGTCTCGTGGAAGAATTGTTGCAAGAGAGTGACATTGATCGTGGTCAGGTGGATGCCATTGCGGTCTGTCGCGGGCCTGGTGGGTTCACCGGGCTACGCATTGCTATCGGGGTAGCGCAGGGGCTGGCTCTGGCCTTGGACCGGCCGGTGGTGCCGGTATCGAGTTTGCGAGTACTGGCTGCGGCGGCCACTGGGCCCGGGCCGGTGGTCGCTGTCATCGACGCGCGCATGGGCGAGTTCTATGCGGCGGCGTGGATAGATGCGGCTGCCGCATTCGCTGGTGCTGCGCCGCTGTTCCCAGAAGCTTTGCTGAAGCCGGAAGCATTGATGGAGCAGTTGGCGCAGTTATCGGGTTCGGCCACCGGGGTATTCGTCGGGCAGTTCGTCGGCCCGGGCGTTACTGCACTGGGCGTTGCCGCACTGGCCGGGGTCGAGCCTACGTGGCCCGATGCCCGTGTTTTGGCTTGGCCCGACGCACGCGTTCTGGCTTTCCTCGGACGCCAAGGCTTGCTGGCTGGGGAGGGCGTGCCTGCGGAGGCGGCGCAACCGGTGTACTTGCGTGACCAGGTGGCGGTACCTTCCGTGGGGCGTGTCACGTGACGTTTTACGCGCGTTTTCACGATTGGTTCACTATTGAAATATTGCAGACGCAGCCTATCGGAGTGAATGTCACGGCGATGTCATAATGCTGACATCTAATGCTTAGGGTTCTTCTTATCTCCCCTCAGGGTATTTCGGGGTAGTGCTTCAGGGCACAACAAGGCAAGCGTCATCTATGAGCAATCGCCACATACTGGTCATCGAAGACGAACGCCCGATTCGCGAGATGATCGCTTTCGGTTTGCGTCGTGCCGGTTACGAGGTCGCCGAAGCCGAAGACTGTCGCGAAGCGCGGACGGCCATTGCCGACCAGCGTCCCGACCTCCTGCTGGTCGACTGGATGCTTCCGGACATGAGTGGCCTGGAGCTTACGCGGCAACTGAAGAAAGACCGCGAGACCCGCGACCTGCCGGTCATCATGCTCACGGCACGTGCCGAAGAGCACGACAAGGTAGCGGGGCTCGAAGGCGGCGCTGACGATTACCTGACCAAGCCGTTCTCTCCGCGTGAACTATTGGCTCGAATTCAGGCAGTACTCCGCCGGACCGCCCCGGCTGGCGAGGGCGAAACGGTGCGTCACGAGCTGTTGTCGCTCGACGCCGCCAGCCA
>CALQLF020000089.1 GCA_943331345.2 Candidatus Planktophila lacus
AGCGCGACATTGGAAGCAGAAACGGGTGGCAAAGGCGCACCACTTCCGCGCACCAATGGATGCTCGCCAATCCCTGGCTGAGCCACGCGGCCGGCATGCAACAACTGACAACTGATCAGCCCACCGCGGGCATGGACCGCCGCCGTAACAGCCTGCCAGCCCGCCACTTGCGTATCGGTCCAGATGCCCGGAACTTGCCCGGCAGACTCACGCACCTTCTCGTAGATGGTCCAAACCGGCGTTGCCTCCGGTGAAATATGCGTCGCTTCGGTGATGACCAAGCCGCCTTGTGACGCACGTTGGGCGTAGTACAAAGCGGTCTGTTCCGTGGGGGCCAGAGTCAATGCGTCGGCACGGGTGCGGGTCATGGGTGCCAACACCACGCGATGGGCAAGTTCGTGTGCTCCGAGCCGGCCAGGCTGGAACAAGGCTGGGCAAAGGCCGGTCTGCGACACTTTCATTTCCATGGCCCCGGTAATCCCCCGGCCGAAGAAAAACTCCACGCACCACCGAGAACGTTGAGCATAGTACCTTTCCGGCGAACCGCCGCCCCGACCCCCAAGGGCACTGAAGATGTTTACAATCGGGTCAGGGGAGACCAAAACCACGGGCAGGCACAGGGCCGACCGGGTGGCATGGCTAGCCGTGCCCTCCCCGGCCCGTCCCTTGGAGCAGCACGTGAACAAACCGGCCTTCATCGAAAAACGCTCGATCGACTACGTTCCGCAGGCCGAAAGGCGCGGGAAGGTCTGGCATCTCTGGCCGGTCTGGTTCGCTGGCGACGCCCATCTGGCGACTATCGCCACCGGTGTCGTGGGCATAGCCCTCGGCGGCAATCTCATCTGGACAGCCATCGCTGTGTTGCTGGGCTGCGCGCTCGGCACGTTCTTCATGGCTTTCCACTCTACCCAGGGGCCACAACTGGGCCTGCCCCAGATGATCCAATCCCGGCCGCAATTCGGGTATGTGGGCGCCTTGCTGGTCTGGGGCGTCGCCCTCATCACCTACGTGGGCTACAACGCTTTCAATCAGGTGCTGGCGGCCGACACCATCACCACGCTCTACGGTGGCGACCGCGCAATCACCATCCAAGTGATTGGCGTCTTGGCGGCCCTCTTGGCCGTGGTGGGTTACGACCTCATCCACCGTGCTCAGCGCCTGCTGGCATTCGTGCTGATCATTGGGCTGGTCATCATGACGGTGCTGGCACCACGCTTCGAATGGCCTGCCTCGCAGTTCAATCTTGGTGACTTCCACCGCGGCGCCTTTATGACGCAGCTTTTCGCGGCGGCGGCCTACCAACTCTCGTGGTCCATCTACGTTTCAGACTATTCGCGGTATCTGCCCAAGGATGTCGGCGTTCGTGCTTCGTTCTGGTGGACCTTCGTCGGTGCCTTCATTGGTGGCGTCTGGACCATGCTCATCGGTACCTTCGCCGCCGCCATGTTCCCCAGTCTTGAACTGACTCCCGCCATCAAGGCCGCTGCCGACACGCTGCTCCCCGGCGCCGGCAAGCCCCTGCTGCTGGCGTCCTTGCTGGGGTTGGTCACCATGACCACGCTGAATTTCTATGGCGCCTCGCTGACGCTACTCAGCGTTGCTGACTCCCTGCGTCCCATCAAGTCCACCGTGAGCAAGCGCATTGGCACCATCGTGCTGGCCCTAGTCGGCTCCACGACCATCGCGCTCGGGGCGTCCGACGACTTCGCCCATGATTTCGAGCAGTTTCTCGCCATCCTGCTGTACCTGTTCACCCCGTGGACGGCCGTCAACCTCGTGGACTTTTACGTGGTCCGCAAGGGGCACTACTCCATCCGCGAGATCTTCAACCCGAATGGGTTGTATGGGCGCTGGAACTGGCGCGGCCTCCTGGCATACGGGCTCGGGTTTGTCTCAATGATCCCGTTCTTCAGCCACGGGCTGTACCGCGGCCCCGTGGCCGTGGCGCTAGGCGGCACCGACATCGCCATGCTCGTGGGTCTGCCGGTTTCCGCGCTGGTCTACTTGCTGGCGTGCCGGTCACTCGACGTGGAAAAAGAAAAGCGCCAGGCCGCGGAAGCAGACGTCGGACTCGACTGAACGCTTACTGCGCCGCGCCCGATTGTCGCCGCACCACCGCCAGCAGACTGATGGCGGTGACTAAAGTGTTAGACAGCTTCGCCGCTGACCAACTGCTTTAGCGCCTCTATCTGTTGCTGCAATTCGATTGACTCGGCACCGAGAGCATCGGCCGCCTGTGCCCCTTGCTCGGCACTAGCGGCATTCCCTTGGGCAGCGCGGTCAATCTGGCTTAACGCCACCGAAATCTGCTCGATGCCTTGCGATTGTTCACGGGCGCTCGCGGAAATCTGGTGCATCAGGGCGTCGGTCTCACCGACTTCCCGCGCAATGGTCTCCAGTGCCTCACCGAACCCCGCGGCACAAGCCGCACCTTGACGGCTGCTGGTTATCGCCGCCTCAATCTTCACGGCAGTCTCGCGGGCCGATGACGCACTACGCTGCGCGAGAGAGCGAACCTCGTCGGCCACCACGGCAAAGCCGGCACCGGCATCCCCTGCACGCGCCGCCTCCACAGCGGCGTTCAGCGCCAGAATGTTGGTCTGGAAGGCAATTTCGTCGATATTCCTGACAATCTTGGCCACCTCGGCACTGGACGAATTGATGCGTTCCATGGCGGCATTCATATCAGTCATCGAACGCGCGGCATCCTCTGCCACGCGTCGCGTGCCAGAAACAATCCTCTGCACGTTCTGTGCGTTCTGCGCGGTCGTTCGTACCATGCTGGAGACCTCCTCGAGGGCCGAACTGGTCTCTTCCACCGAGGCCGCCTGCTGGCTGGTTCCTGCCGCCAACGTCTGGCTCGAACCACCTAACTCCGCTGCCATTTTTTCGAGTTTCCGCGTAGTACCGCAAAGGCCACCGATGACTGACCCAATGGGCGCAATGACCTTGCGACGAACGGCCACGCCAGCACCGAAAGCGGCGATGAGCGCCAGAAAAACAGTCCCCAGCAGCATCCACAGCAAGGTGCCGCTGCGATCGATACGCTGCTGCAATTCATGTTGGGTGCGTTGGTCTAACTCGGCAAAAAACTCGTCGATCGGCTTCATGATCCGCGCTTTGTAGGCGTGGTATTCAGGACCATGCATCAGGCGCGCGGCCAAGGCCTGGTCGGGCTGCCCTTCCCGGGTGAAACCGCCTCGGCCATCATCAAAGCGTCCCTTGACGGCATTCATGGCCACCGTTTCGAGCTGCACGAGCCCATCGGAATTGGCCTGTGCCTCACTGAGTTTCGCGAACTCCTCTTCCGTGAAGCCCTGTTCCTTCATGAGCGCTTGCAGCGATACCGCCGAACCATCCGGACGCGGCTTGACGCCATCGACGGCCATGAAGTCCCAATAGATCCGTCCGTAATCCTCGGGGCGCGGCGCCTCGCCGTTGCGAATGGCCAATACCTGCCAATACTGCTGCTCGAATTTTGGATCTGCGGTGACCGCATAGGTACGGGCCAGGCGAGTGAGGTCGTCGGAGCTTTGTCGCAGTTCCTCGGCGAGAGCGAAGGAACGGTAGCGGTTGTCTTGCGCAGCGATAATTTGGCGCTGGTTCACCATCATCAGCGTCGTCAGGACACCGACAACCAACAGGAAGGCCACGACGGCCCAGAGGGCGATGGCCGTGCTCTTGCCCAATCCACCTTGGGTATTCATCTTGTCGAACCCCGTACCGCCCTGATGGCTCAGGTTGATATTAGGGGAAAATCTGAGCTTTTTAGGAAAGACCGTACAAACACCGCAATTTGCGCGTGCGTGCTTTAGCATTATGTAAAATAGAAACGGGTGCTAATCTCAAAGAACTTTCCTGAGGGTGGACCCTTTTCCCTTGGGATGATCAGGCAGAACCTCATTGGTGGGCAGTTGTATTGACCCACTGATTTCCCGCTCGCGAAACCTATCTTTCGGCGGGCAGTGCCTTGGAATCCACCAACTGGTGCAACTGGCGGACTATTGCCTGCAAATTTCCCGCACTTTCGTTTAGGCCAGTTGCCGCGACTGCTCCTTGGTCGGCACTGTTAACGTTGTTCTGCGAAACCCGGTCCACTTGTCCAATTGCCGTATTTATTTGTTCCAGCCCCTGTGCCTGCTCTTGCGCCGCAGTGGAGATCTCGCCTACTACCAGGTCTGTAGAACCCACCTTCTCGATTATTCCAAGTAACTGCTTGCTCACTATCGCAGTGCATTTCAAGCCCTTCTGGTTACTACCCAGCGCCACTTCAATTTTTTCAGCCGTTTCTCTGGCGGCAGCGGCACTGCGCTGCGCGAGTGACCGCACTTCATCGGCAACCACTGCAAAGCCCGCACCCGATTCTCCAGCACGGGCGGCCTCAACAGCGGCATTGAGCGCGAGAATATTCGTCTGGAACGCAATCTCGTCAATATTCTTTACTATTCT
Organism: Candidatus Planktophila lacus; assembly: GCA_943331345.2. Lineage (GTDB taxonomy): Bacteria > Pseudomonadota > Gammaproteobacteria > Steroidobacterales > Steroidobacteraceae > CAIOHZ01. Next base: position 4,450 of record CALQLF020000089.1, read on the forward strand.
CGCTACCTGCGTACTCGCGTCATCTATCTCTGTCATCGCTCTGTTCAACTCTTTCATGCTTTGCGAACTTTGATTCACAGCGGCACGCGTTTCTCCCGCCAGTAACTTCGCCTTTTGTGCATTGCATGCCGTCGCACGAACCATGCTTGCCACTTCTTCCAGCGCCACGCTGGTCTCCTCGACGGCAGCTGCTTGTTCACTAGAGGCCGCCGCGAGATTCCGGCTTGAGTGGGCAACCTGGTTAGCCGCAGTCGCAAGCTGCGCCGACCCATCGCCAAGACGGTCTGCAGTACTGTTCAATATCGCTAGCAACGAACGAACGGTAAAAACACTGTAGATTCCGATTAACGCCAGTCCAGCGGCAAGGGCGGAAATCTGGATGAAAGTCAGCCAATTTGCCTCCTTTCGCGCCGCAAGTTCGTCCCTTTGGCTGTTTGCAGCAGCCAGTGTGACTAGACCATCGATGGATTTTCGATGCTCCAAGTACAGCACTTTTAGCTTTCCGTATGCCAAAGAAGCTGCCAGCGTCGTATCGTGCTGCTGTATGGCAGGTACAAATTCGTTCTCGACTGCTTCCATTAATGGAAATGCATGCTGCCGCAAGTCTTCGCTAACCTTCTGCCCCATGGGTGTACCGGCCAACTTCTGATTCCAAGAGGTACTACGTTCCTCGAAGTCGGTATGCAGTTTCCGTATTCTCGCAATGTGCTCTGCCATAACGACTGGGTCGCTCTCGCCGAGCATTTGCAGAGCAGTCGTGTAGGATTCAAGCAGATAAAGCGGTGGTGGTAGCGTGTCTGCAAGTAGATCTTTCTGCAGGACTATCTGTTGATAGACGGGACCGTTAACCTTGAGCCGTGACAGGGCGAACAACGAGATTGCGCCAGTCATGATGCCCACGACAAGGAAAGCGGCAATCAGTCGGTAAATACGGGTTGAGACCGGAACTATTTTTTGGTTCATGGAGCGCATAAAAAATCAGCATCCATAGAAACTTTGGAAATGGTCTTGGCGGCCGACCAATCTGCGACCATCAGTACCCGGGCAAAAAGCATGAAAGCTATTTAACATAATAAATTTGGAATGACGTAGTACTAAACCCCCGGCCAACCATTTGGGACAAGGGAAAACTGGTGCCGGATTCCGATAGGTTATTGTGCGGACTGCACATTACTCATACCACCCCACCAACAAAAAAGCGTCAATACGCGTAACTTTCTTTCCGGAACGGTGACGAACCACCGGAAACGTCATCCCCGCCGCAAGCTCTGCGTCTCATCGATTCCGCCAGTCTCTACAGATTCACTCGGCTAAGTTACCCGTCGACAACCCAGTTGATTTCGTGGACGTGGATGTCTCATTGGCACTCGTTGCTACCGTCGGCACGGTGTAATGTGCTCTCCACCCCATGCCTAAAAGCCATACCTGTCAGGAGCCACCTATGCCCGCCTTACGCCTTACAGCGCGCTCGACGTTGAGCGTTGTAGTGGTCTTGGCCCTCCTGTTGGGTACGTCGGGTTGTGGCCGCCAGCCTCCCCCAACCGGCAGTGCATCCGCACCGGAAGCGGCTCCGACCACGCCGAAAGTAGCCGGACCGGTCGAACGCATAGCAGATGGCCCGGACAAGCTTATGCATGGTCGCTATCTAGTCGAAACGGTAGCCGGCTGCGGCAACTGCCATACGCCTCGATTACCCGATGGCACCCCCGATCCAAACAAAAAATTCGCCGGCGCCTTCCTCATCAAAGAACCGGTATTCGAGGCCTACGCGAAAAACATCACTCCCGACAAGGAGACGGGCATCGGCTCTTGGTCAGAAGGCGACATCGTCAATGCCATCCGGAACGGCAAGCGCCCGGATGGTACAAACCTTGGCCCACCCATGCCGTTCCTCTGGTACCGCCATCTTTCCGACACGGATGTGCATGCCATCGCCGCGTACATCAAATCCGTGCCAGCAGTGCAAAACAAAGTGCCAAAAAGCACCTACCAGATACCGCTTGGAAATCATGGGCCGACGGTCACAAGCGTGCCGGACATGCCAAAAAACAACCAGGTCAAATACGGCGAGTACCTCGCCGGCCCGGTTGCACACTGCATGGATTGCCACACCACCTATGTCGATGGCCAAATCGACATGAAGCGGCTTGGCCACGGCGGTAACGCCTTCGTGAAACCCATGATTTATGATTGGGCAGCCGTTTCCAGCAATATCACATCGGACAAGACTCTCGGCCTCGGTAACTGGACCGATGACGAGATCAAGCGGGCAATCACGACCGGCGTCAGTCGCGATGGTCGTTTTCTCCTGCCAATCATGGCGTCCCCGCTATATGCAAAAATGGAGCCAGACGATCTCGATGCCATCGTCGCTTACTTGCGCACGCTGCCTCCCTAAGATGCACCGAATTCGACGGCTAACTCAGGGTTACTGGTTGTCGTTGTCTACTGTAGTGAGTTATCAAAAAATATCATGATCGAAATAACGACGCGTCCCATGAAAGTACTGGCGGAACAAAGCTTATGACTGAGCACACTGCGACTGCTATCCCACCAGAAGCCATAACAGAGGCCGCTCCGACGGATGCGCGGCGCTGGCTAATGCTACCGGCAGCTTTAGCGGTGCATCTGTGCATCGGACATGCCTATGCGGTGAGCGGCTTGCAGGGCCCTCTCATGCATCTACTGGCAGGCTCTGAGTGGACCCAGAAAGAACTCAGTTCAGTATTTAGCGTATCGATCGTCATGCTCGGTGTAGCTGCTGCGCTGAGCGCACCCTGGCTCGCCCGTGGCTACTCTCGCATCATTACTGCGCTCGCCGCAGTCCTGTTTGGTGCCAGCTTCCTGGTAGCCGCTGTAGGGGTGTACACCCATGAACTGTGGCTGCTTTATCTGGGCTTTGGTGTCATCGGCGGTCTCGGGCTTGGATTTGGCTATGTTTCCCCCGTCGTAACACTGATGAAGTGGTTCCCGCAGCAGCGGGGACTGATGTCCGGGCCATTACGATACATACGATCTAAAATCAACTTTCGGTATCCACTAGGAGCAACCCATGCGACTTCAAGGTAAGACCAGCATCATCACAGGCGGCGCCAGTGGCATCGGTGCAGCCACCGCCCGCCGCTTCATCGCGGAAGGTGCGAAAGTGCTCATCGCCGACCGCAATCTGGCAGCCGCCGCTGCGCTGGTCACGGAGCTAGGCGCGAATGCAGCGGCCATCGACTGTAATGTGCGCCAGGAGGCCAGTGCCGCCGCAGTGGCCGCCCGCGCCATGGAACTTTGGGGACAAATCGACATCCTCGTCAACAATGCCGGCAGCGAACTGAACCGTACCTACGACGAGACTACCTCGGACGAATGGGACATGGTGCTGGAAACCGACCTCAAGGGCCCGTGGCTCATGTGCAAGCACATCGTGCCGCACATGGTGAAGCGCGCCTCAGGAAGCGTTATCAATGTGTCTTCCCTCAATGGTCTGGTAGGTTTTCCGCTATCCGCCGCCTATGGCAGCGCCAAGGGTGGCTTGGTGGTGTTCACGCGCGACATGGCCATCGAGCTGGCGCGCTCCGGGGTGCGCTTCAATTGCGTCTGCCCCGGCGTCATTCAAACACCGATGATGGAGCGCTGGACGAACCTGATGCCGGACCAAGAAGCCGCCAAGCAGATGCTGCGTGGTGTGATGCCTATCGGTCGCATGGGCACAGGCGAGGAAGTGGCGGGCGCCATTTTGTTCTTCGCCTCTGACGACTCAACGCTATGCCAAGGCGCAGTCCTCAGCGTCGATGGCGGCTTCACGGCGCAGTAGGCAGGCCAGCGCCTGTACGGACCCGAAAACGAAAAAACCCGCCGATGGCGGGTTTTTTTTGCCGCGGAAGACGCGGCGGGTCCGGTTGGTAGCGGGGGCAGGATTTGAACCTGCGACCTTCGGGTTATGAGCCCGACGAGCTGCCAGACTGCTCCACCCCGCACCGGAGCCGAGAACTATACGACTACTACCCTACCCTGTCAATTAAAACCGGGTGGGGTCGAGCCTTTATGCAGACACTTAACCGGGGATGACCGCCCGGCACAGCGCCGTAAGCGGACCGCTGATGACACCGGCAACCAGCACGGCCAAGGCGTTGCCACTCAGGACAATCCGCATCAGGGGGCTGGCCTGCAGGGCCGGAGCGCGGTCCTCGGGGGCGTCGAAGAACATTACCTTCACGATCCGCAGATAGTAGTACGCACCCACCACGCTGGCCAGCACGGCCACGATGGCCAGCCACGCCAAGTTGGCGTTCAGCACGGCCTGAATGACGTACAGCTTCGCGAAGAAGCCAATGAATGGCGGGACGCCTGCAGTGCTCATCATCACCATGAGCATCATCCAAGCGAACCAGGGGCTACGCTGGGCTAGGCCCTTGAAGTCCTCAATACGGTCCGCCTCGAAGCCCTCACGGGACAACAGGATGACCATACCGAACGAAGCGGCGGCCATGATGACGTAGGCGACGGTGTAGTACAGGGAAGCCGCGTAGCCATCCGGGGTGGCCGTGAGGATGCCGAGCAGGATGAAGCCCACGTGGGAAATGGTGCTGTAGGCGAGCATGCGCTTGATGTTCGTCTGCGCAATTGCCACCACGTTGCCCAGCACCATGGACAGAACGCTGAGCACGATAAGCATGCCGCGCCAATCTCCGGCCAGCGGCCCAAGGCCTTCGGCCAGCACTCGCCACGCCAGCGCGAACGAGGCCAACTTGGGCACGGAGCCCAGCAGCAAAGTAACGCTCGTTGGGGCACCGTGGTAGACGTCCGGCACCCATTGGTGGAACGGCACGGCGCCGAACTTGAAGGCAACGCCCACGATGATGAACGCCAGACCAAATAGCAGGCCAATGTGCTTGCCGCCGAAGAACATCTCGCGGCTAAGGCCCGCCTGCACGGTCGCTAGATCGAAGGAGCCGGTAACGCCATAGAGGATGGAGATGCCATAGAGCAGCGTGCCCGAGGCGATGGCGCCCAGCACAAAGTACTTCATGGCGCTTTCCGCCGCGATGGGGTTTTCGCGGTTGAAGGCCACCAGGCCGTATGCCGACAGCGCCATGATCTCGATGCCCATGTACATGCTGAGCAGGCTGCTGGCCGAAGCCATCACCATCACACCCAGCAACACGAAGAGCGAAAGCACGAAGTATTCGCCTTGGAACATACCACGGGCCGTGAGGTAGTCCCGCGAGTACACCAGCACCACCGCGAGCGTAGCGATGGCCGTGAACTTAAGCACCGTGGCCACGCCGTCGGCGACGTAGAGCCCACCCAGGCCGACCGTACGACCTTCAACCGGGACGCAGTAAAGCGTCACATACGCGGTAACAGCCAGTCCTACGAGAGTGGCCGTGAAAACCAGACCGCGTCGAGCTTCGCTGACGAAGAGATCCAACAGCAGCACCACGCAGGCCACGCCCAACAGGGTGACCTCCGGAGCGGCAATGGCGAAATCGGCAAGGCTGGAAGGAATCATTGTGCGCTCTCCGGGAGCTTGCTCACGGTCACTTGCTCCACCAGATGCTTGACGCTAGGGCCCATCACATCGGTCAGGGGCTTCGGGTAAAGGCCCAAGGCCAACACCGCTACCGCCAGTACGGCCAGCACGGTGAACTCGCTCTTGCGCAGGTCCTTCATGGCCGCGACGCTATCGTTGCCAACCTCGCCGAAGATGACGCGCTTCACCAGCCACAGCGTATACGCCGCGCCGAAGATGAGCGTGAGCGCCGCTACGAAGGCAAACCAGAAGTTGGCCTTGTAGCTGGCCAAGATGACCAGGAATTCGCCGACAAAGCCCGAGGTGCCCGGCAACCCGGCATTAGCCATGGCGAACAGCACCATGAAGGCACCGAACTTCGGCATGGTATTGATTACACCGCCGTAGGCCGAGATTTCACGGGTGTGCAGCCGGTCGTACATGACGCCAACACACAGGAACATAGCGCCGGAGATGAGGCCGTGCGAGACCATCTGGATCATGGCGCCGTTAATGGCCGTTTCCGCACCCACCACCGAGCCGGTGTTGGCGACGATGGACCAGGTAAGGAACAAGCCGAGCGTAACGAAGCCCATGTGCGCAATGGACGAATAAGCGATGAGCTTCTTCATGTCTTGCTGCACAAGCGCCACCAAGCCGATGTAGCCCACGGCCACCAGCGATAGGGCAATGACCAGCCAATCCAGTTCGTGAGCAGCATCGGGGGTGATGGGCAGAGCGAAACGGATAAAGCCATAGCCACCCAGCTTCAACATGATGGCCGCCAGAATGACCGAACCGCCGGTAGGCGCTTCCACGTGGGCATCGGGCAACCAAGTGTGCACCGGCACCATCGGAATCTTCACGGAGAAGGCGGCGAAGAAGGCAAGGAACAAGAAGAACTGCTCATTGCGGGTGAGTTGCACCGCGTAGAAGTCCTGCAGGTCGTAGCTGCCCGTCTTCAGGTAAAGGTAGATAAGCGCCACCAGCATGAGCACGGAGCCCAGGAAGGTGTACAGGAAGAACTTGATAGTGGCGTAGACGCGCCGGGTACCGCCCCAAATGCCGATGATGAGGAACATCGGGATGAGCATGGCTTCCCAGAACACGTAGAACAGCATGCCATCGAGGGCCGCGAACACGCCAATCATGAGGCCTTCCAACATCAGGAAGGCGGCCATGTACTGCGCGGGGCGGTCCGTGATGACGCGCCAACCCGCCAGCACCACCAACGGGGTGATGAAGGTGGTCAGAA
>CALQLF020000090.1 GCA_943331345.2 Candidatus Planktophila lacus
ATCAACAAGGCCATCGCCCGGCGTTTTCTGGAGCATGGCGCGAGTGTGTTCATCGTCGCGCGTGATCAAGTGCGCCTTGATGCCGCTATCGGCGAGTTGGCAGCAGCGGTGCCGGAAGGTGCTGCCCGCGTAGGCGGCCACAGCGCCGATGTGCGCGACCTCGCCGCCGTCACTGTCGCCGCCGAGGCCGGCGCGGCGCGCTTTGGTCGTTACGATATTGTCGTGGCCGGGGCCGCTGGCAACTTCTTGGGCGCTGCCGAGAAGCTCAGCAGCAATGCTTTCGGGGCCGTGGTCGATATCGACTTGAAGGGTACCTTCCACACTTTCCGCGCCTGTCACGCCCACTTGGCGCCACGCGCACGCCTCATCGCTATTTCCGCCCCGCAGGCCGCCATGCCCATGGCCTTTCAGGCACCAGCTTGTGCCGCCAAGGCTGGCGTGGAGATGCTGGTGAAGTCGTTGGCGGTGGAATGGGGCGGCTTGGAAGGCGTTCGCGCCAATGCCATTTCGCCAGGGCTGGTGGCGGGCACCTACGGTGCCGAAATTTTTTGCAAGGTAGCGGGCGAACGGGCCTTGGTAGCGCCGCAGCCCGTACCGCGCCTCGCCACGCTCGAGGAAGTGGCCGACGTTGCCGTCTGGCTGGCCAGCCCGCTGACCGACTACGTGACTGGTCAGGTAATCGCCATCGATGGTGGCCTGACGCTCGCATCGGCGCTCGGCGGTTCCTTTGCCGCCGCCGCTGGCCCTGCCTTGCAGGCGGCCACTCGTCGCCCTTGACTGGGGGTTTCGCTACCAGTCCGACAATGTTGGCGCGGGTGCGCCGCCGTGCCGACGGCGGTGCCGCTATTTGCTGTAGTTTGCTGCTTTCTCGAAAGTATTTTTCCGGAGTCTTTCCATGGCTGATGCCCTCATTTTCGACCACGTCCGCACCCCCCGCGGCCGTGGGCGCCCCGATGGTGCCTTGCACGAGGTGCCCGCCATTGGCTTGGCCACTCAGGCGCTGCAGGCCGTACGCGACCGCAACAGTCTGGATACCTCGGCCGTCGACGACGTGGTGCTGGGCTGCGTTTCCCCGGTGGGTGAACAGGGCAGTTGCATCGGCCGTGTGGCCGCCCTAAACGCCGGCTACGCGGAAAGCGTGGCGGGGCTCCAGCTCAACCGTTTCTGTGCTTCCGGCCTCGAGGCGGTGAACAACGCCGCGGCGCAGGTGCTGTCGGGCCAGTCCGACCTTGTCGTCGGCGGTGGCGTCGAGGCCATGTCGCGTATCCCTATCTCTTCCGACGGCGGCGCTTGGTATGGCGACCCCACCGTGGGCTGGAACACTTATTTCGTGCCGCAGGGAGTTGGCGCGGACCTCATCGCCACGCTGGCCGGCTTCACCCGCGACGATGTCGACCGCTATGCGCTGGAAAGCCAGCGTCGCGCGGCGGTGGCGCAGGCAGAAGGGCGTTTCAATGCTTCGCTGGTCCCGGTGAAAGACGTCATCGGCCAGGTATTGCTGGCGGAAGATGAATACCCGCGCCCGAAGACCACGCTGGCCGATTTGGGCGCCCTGAAGCCCGCGTTCCAATCGATGGGCGAAGACAACGGCTTTGACGCCGTGGCGCAGCTGCGCTACCCGCACGTGGAAACCATTCGCCATGTCCACACCGCCGGCAACTCCAGCGGTATCGTCGATGGTGCGGCCGCTGTGCTCATCGGTAACGCGCGCATCGGCAAGAAGTTGGGTTTGAAGCCGCGTGCCCGCATCCGTGCGTTCACCAGCATCGGCAGTGAGCCCACCATCATGCTCACCGGCCCAGCACTGGCTACGCGCAAGGTGCTGAAGCGTGCTGGCATGTCGCTCGGGGACATCGACTTGTTCGAGGTCAATGAAGCCTTCGCCGCTGTGGTGATGCGCTTCATGGCGGACACCGGCGTCAGCCACGACAAGATCAACGTGAATGGCGGGGCCATCGCGCTCGGGCATCCGTTGGGCGCCACCGGCGCCATGATCCTTGGCACCGCCCTCGACGAACTCGAGCGTCGTGGTCTTGGCACGGCTCTCATTACTCTTTGCGTCGGTGCCGGCATGGGCACGGCCACCATCATCGAACGCTGCTGAGCGGCGGGGAACACACCATGTACCAACACCTGCGTTACGCAGTCGATGCCGATGGCATCGCTACGCTCACCCTCGACGTTGCCGGCAAGCCCATGAACGTGCTCGAGCCGGTGTTCAACGCCGAGCTCGCCGCCGCCGTGGAAGCGGCCGTGGCGGACCCGGCCGTGAAGGGCCTGCTCATTACCTCCGGCAAGGCGGCCTTTGTGGCCGGCGCGGACATCAAGGAATTGGTTGAAGCCTACGACCGCGGCATCACGCCGGTAGAAGCGGCGGGCTGGAGCCAGACCTTGAACCGGCTGTTCCGCCGTATTGAAACTTGCGGCAAGCCGGTGGCGGCCGCCGTGAATGGCCTCGCTCTCGGCGGTGGCCTCGAGATGGCGCTCGCCTGCCATTACCGCGTGCTGGCGGATGACCCGAAGGCAGTGGTCGGTTTGCCAGAAGTGAAGATTGGTTTGTTGCCGGGTGCCGGTGGTACCCAGCGCGTGCCGCGTCTCATTGGTGTCATGGCCGCTGCGAAGTTGCTCACCGACGGTAACCCCATTGCGCCGGCCGAAGCGAAGAAGCTGGGGCTCGTGCATGAACTCGCGCCGACTGCTGAAGTGGTAGCGCGCGCCCGCGCTTGGCTGTTGGGTGCGCCAGAAGCCGTGGCGCCTTGGGACAAGAAGGGCTTCCGTATTCCGGGTGGCGGCAATTCGCTCAGCCCTGCGGTGACGCAGACCATGCTGGGTGGTACCGCGCTCATTGCGAAGATGACGCTGCGCAACTATCCGGCGCCACAGGAAATTCTCGCGGCCATCTACGAAGGCTGCGCAGTGCCCTTCGACAAGGGTTTGCAGGTCGAGTCGAAGCACTTCGGTCGGCTGCTCGCCGGCCCGGTGTCGCGCAACCTCATGCGTACCATGTTCGTCAATAAGGGCCTGGTAGATAAGCTCTCGCGCCGCCCGGCGGACGTAGCCAAGTGGCAGGTGAAGAAACTCGGCATCCTCGGTGCCGGCATGATGGGCGCGGGTATTGCGCATGTGTCGGCCTTGGCCGGCATGGACGTCGTGCTTATCGACAGCACGCAGGCTTCCGCCGAAAAGGGCAAGGCTTACTCGGCCAAGCTGCTGCAGAAAGAAGTGGACCGTGGTCGTCGCAAGGAAGAAAGCCGTGACGCGGTGCTGGCGCGCATTACGCCCACCACCGACTACGCCTTGCTGAAGGGCTGCGAACTCGTCATCGAGGCGGTCTTCGAGGACCGCAACATCAAGGCGGACGTTACTGCCAAGACCGAAGCGGTGCTTGGGCGTGATGCCGTCTTCGCCAGCAATACCTCCACCTTGCCCATCACCGGCTTGGCGAAGGGTTCGAAGCGCCCGGCGAATTTCATCGGCGTCCATTTCTTCTCGCCCGTAGAAAAAATGCCGCTGGTGGAAATCATCAAGGGCAAGCGCACCTCCACCGAAACCGTGGCACGTGCGCTCGACTATGTGGGGCAACTGCGCAAGACGCCCATCGTGGTGAACGACAGCCGCGGCTTCTTCACCAGCCGCGTGTTCGGCACGTACTGCGCCGAAGGCGTGCGCATGCTCGAAGAGGGCATTACGCCGGCGCTCATCGAGAATGCCGGCCGCATGGCGGGCATGCCGGTTGGGCCGCTTGCGGTCACTGACGAGGTGTCCATCGAGCTTAGCTACAAGGTGCAGAAGCAAACTGCCATGGATTTGGGCGACAAGTACGAGCACTCGGCCGCTTGGCCCGTGGTGCGCCACTTTGTTGAAGACTTGCAGCGCCTTGGGCGCAAGTCGGGTGGTGGCTTCTATGACTACCCCACCGATGGCAGCCCAAAGCGTCTTTGGGCCGGCTTGGCGCAGGAATATCCGCCGGCGGCCGTGCAGCCGCCCGTGGGCGACTTGCGCGAGCGCTTGCTGCATATCCAGGCACTGGAAACCGCGCGTTGCGTGGAAGAAGGCGTGCTGGAAAGTGCCATGGAAGGAGACCTCGGCTCCATCCTCGGTATTGGTTTTCCGGCCTGGGCAGGCGGTGCTTTGTCGTATATCGATACCGTGGGCATTGCGCAGTTCGTGGCGGACTGCGAACGCTTGGCGAAGCGCCATGGCAAGCGCTTCAAACCTTCCAAGTGGTTGAAGGAGCGAGCCGCCCGCGGCGAAGGCTTCTACCCGAAGCCGGTTTGACGGCCGGCGTCAGCTCATTCCACTGCAGCATTCAGAGTACGCATCATGTCTTTTCCCCGCTTTCATTTCGAGTCCGAGCACGAGCAGTTCCGCGATACTTGCGTGCGCTTCCTGCAGCAGGAAGCCACGCCGCATGTGGACCGTTGGCGCGAGGAAGGCATGGTGGACCGCGACATCTACCGCAAGGCCGGTGAAGCGGGTCTGCTCGTCATGTGGGCGCCGGAAGAATATGGCGGCGCCGGTATCACGGACTTCCGCTACGACCAGGTGTTGATGGAAGAGGTCATCCGTCAGGCCGATATCGGTTTGTTCTTTGGTCTGCATTCGCGGCTGGTGGCACCGTATCTGGGGCACCTTGGCACCGCCGAGCAAAAAGCGCGCTGGATGCCGAAGGTCATTAGTGGTGAAACCATTCTGGGCGTGGCGATGACGGAGCCGGCGGCGGGCAGCGACCTGGCCGGCATGAAGACTCGTGCCGAAGACCATGGCGACCATTGGGTACTGAATGGGTCGAAGACTTACATTTCCAACGGCATCATCGGCGACCTGTTCATCGTGGCAGCGCGGACTGTGCCCGACCAGAAATATGGCATTGGCCTGTTCGTGGTCGAACGCGGTATGGTCGGTTTCGAGCGTGGGCGCCGCCTGAAGAAGCTGGGCTTGCACGCGCAGGACACCGCCGAGCTGTTCTTCAATGACGTGAAGATACCGAAGACCAATGTACTAGGCGACCCCACCCAAGGCTTCAAGTACTTGACGCACTTTCTCGCGGAAGAGCGTCTCGCGAATGCGGTGCAGTCCATTACGGGTGCGCAGGTGGCTTGGGATATCACGCTCGACTTCGTCAAGCAGCGTCGCGCTTTCGGCAAGCCTTTGGCCGCTTTCCAGAACACGCGCTTCAAGCTGGCCGAACTGCGTACGCAAATCGATGTGGTGCAGGCCTTTGTGGACCAGTCCGTCACCCTGTTGAATGCTGGCAAGCTCACGGCAGACATTGCGGCAGAGGCCAAGTTGGTGGCCAGTGAAGTGGAAGGCCGTACCGTCGACGAATGCCTGCAGCTCTTCGGTGGTGCTGGCTACATGGACGAATACCGCATCAGTCGTCTTTATGCAGATGCCCGCATTGGCCGCATTTATGCGGGCACTTCCGAGATCATGAAGGAAATCATTGCGCGTGGCTTCGGGCTGGACGAGCGCAAGCTCGTTTGAGGCCTGGCCGGAGGTGGCAAGGCCGGGGCCGCCTTAATCTTGGCTGGACGCGTCTTCCGCGAATAAGGCGTTCCAGCCTTTCCAGCCTAGGGCGCGAAGCCTGATGCGGTTCGCTTCGTAGATGCGAGCTGCCTCGGGGAATGCAGCCACTGCGCGGTCGACACTCGCTTCGCGCAACACGTGCAGTACCGGGTAGGGCGCCCGCCCTACGCAATTTTCCACATCTTCTGGTGCGCTGCCAGCGAACTCCCAGCGCGGGTGGAATGGCGCCACCTGAAAAATGCCGTCGAAGTCCAAGCGGCGCAGCAACGCTGCGATTTCGCCTTGGAACAGGTGGAAATCGAGAAAGTCCGGGAACGCGCGCGGCAGTACGAGCAAGGTGGTGTCAGTGACGTTGGCGGCAGTGGCAGCCAAGTGCTGCAGTTCGGCTTCCAACGCTTCCAGAATGCTGTCTGGGTCGTTCGCTTGGCTGATGGAGAGACGCACTAGCCCTTTTACGTGCACTGCTTTGGCGAATGGGCACAGGTTCAGGCCGATGACGGCCTGTTCCAGCCAACGCACCATGGCGGCATGACTGACGCTATGCTCGCCGCTGATCTCGCCAAGGGGCAGGTGGATGTCCATGCCCCATTATCCATCACGGTTGCCGCTTTAGCCCGCGCGACGGAAGGCCACGACTTGCGCTTCGTTGGTCTGGGTTGGCTCCGCCAGGCTACGCTCAAGGCGCGTGCGGGAGAACACGCCGCGCACGGACCGCTCGCCGTCGCCGGCGGACTGCATCACGAGTACATGGCTCAGGCGTTCCAGTTGCAATAGCGCCAGAATTTCGCCGGCGGTAGTGCGATGCAGGGTCGCGTCATCCAAGGCTACCAGTTCGCGAATGGGCGTCATGACATCGCGGACTTGCACGTCCGCATGTTTGCAAGGGTAAGACGAACACATGGGGCTCTGCAGAAACTGGATGGGCTTCTCGCCTTGCAGGTCGGCAGCAGTTACCAAGCCGACGAACTCGCCGGCTTCTACTACCAGCAGCGAACGCACACCACCGACCACCATGTCTTGCAGGGCGGCGTCGATATGGCGGTCCGGTGCCACGGTCAGCGGTTGGGTTCGTTCGAAGTCGGTCATCAGTTCGCGGGCCGGCACTTCGGCGCTACGACGCGCAGTGTCTTGAGGCTGTGGGGCCCGTACTCGTACTTGGCCGGCATCAACGTGGCGGATGGGGTTCAGCGACATCAGAGCTCTCCTTCGTGCGATGGAAATCATCACCCGGTTCGAACGTAGCACTGTCCCTTGGCTAATATTCCTTGAAGAAGCGTCCGCTTTTGGCGACGACGCGGAACTGGCTCACAGTTCCAGACGCTGCGCCAAAGCTGTACGGAGCGGTATTGCGGATAGTGCCTACGAGGCTGATGGAAAATTCAACGTCGCGGCGACACTGCTGCCGTGTCGTGAAATTGCTTCAGGAGTACTGTGGCGCGCGTTTGGCGACGAAAGCGGCGAGGCCTTCGGCATGGTCCGCGTGGTTGCCTAGCGCCTGCTGCAAGCGCGCTTCTTCGGCGAGCGCTGCGGCAAAGCCCGCTTCATCGGCGAGCGCTGCGGCAAAGCCCGCTTCATCGGCGAACAAGCGCTTCACCGTCGATTGCGCGTTGGCAGGCCCGCTGGCCAACCGCTGCGCCAAGCCTAGCGCGTGGGTAGCGAGTTCACTCGCTGGGACGGCCGCGTGAATCAATCCCCACTGCGCCGCCGTAGCGGCATCGAGCCGGTCACCTAGCAACGCCAGCGCCTTGGCGCGCGCTATGCCAACGAGACGCGGCAATTGCCAGCTGCAGCCCATATCGGGAACCAGTGCCAGCTTTGGCGTGAACACTTGAATGAAGCTGGCAGTGTCGGCAGCGAGGACAAAGTCCCCGGTGAGCGCGAGACCAACACCACCGCCGGCTGCGATGCCGTTGACGGCGACCACTACGGGTTTTGCCAGGCGGTACCAAGCGAGCGCCACCGGGTTGAAGTCTTCTTCCAGAAAACGCCGCGTAGCAGCACCGCGCGTCTCTCCCGCCAGCGGCGTGAACCCGCCGTCCACCAAGTCGGCACCCGCGCAGAAGCCGCTACCCGCACCGGTTAGCACCACAGCGCGCACGGTGTTGTCCGCAGACAGCGCCTCGGCCGTGGCAACGAGCGCGTGACACAACGGGCGACTCAGGGCGTTCAGGCGCTGCGGGCGACTGAGCGTGATGATAGCCACCGCCCCTTCGTCATGGCGGGTGAGTCCGGCAGCAGCGTGGTCTTCCAATGGCATGGTGCTCAGGTCTGGAGTTCGGATTTGAGTTCGCGCCCCAGCAGGCGCTTCACGGCATCGGCCACGGGCAGGCCTTCATGCAGAATGCCATGCACGGCATTGATGATGGGCATGTCGATGCCTTCACGAGCCGCAACGTCATGAACGGCTTTGGCGGCTTTCACGCCTTCCACTACCTGCCCAATGTCGGCGGCGGCTTCGTCCATGCTTTTGCCGGCGGCTAGCAACAGGCCGAAGCGACGGTTGCGAGACTGGTTGTCGGTGCAGGTGAGGACCAAGTCACCGAGCGCAGCGAGACCCATGAACGTGGCGGGCTGTGCGCCCAGCTTCACGCCAAGGCGGCTCATCTCGGCGAGCCCGCGCGTGATGAGGGCGATGCGGGTGTTGGCACCAAAGCCAAGACCATCCGCGATGCCGGTGCCGATGGCCAGCGCGTTTTTCACAGCGCCACCCACTTCCACGCCGATGAGGTCCGGTGAGGTATACGCGCGGAAATGGTGACTCGACAGCGCCAAGGCGAGATCGTCGGCGAAGGTCTTGTCGTTGGAGGCCACGGTCATGGCAGTGGGTAGCCCGGCGCCTACCTCGCGAGCGAAGGTGGGGCCGGATAGCACCGCCAGCGGTATGCCTGGGCCCAGCACTTCGTGCGCCACCTGGTGCGGCAACAAACCCGTGGCCACTTCAAAGCCCTTGGTGGCCCAGGCCAAGCGGTGGCTGGTAACCCCGGTCGCGAGCAAGCTCGCTCCTACAGGCGAGGCATTCATTGTGGGAGGCAGCTCGCTGCCGACTGTCGCGAGCAAGCTCCCTCCTACAGGCGGGGCATTCATTGTGGGAGGCAGCTCGCTGCCGACTGTCGCGAGCAAGCTCGCTCCCACAAGCCCGTTTATTTCCAGCAGCAAGCTGCGAAATGCATGGCTTGGCACCACGACCAGCAGGTCGCGTGCCGCGGCCACGGCGCGGGCGAGGTCCGGCTCCAACTGCAGTGTTGGCGGGAAGCTGGCTTCGGGGAGGTAGCGTTCGTTGCGGCGCGCGGTGGCGCAGGCCGCGAGGTGGGCAGCGCCCCGGCCCCATAACAGGACCGGGCGCCCGGCACGCGCCAACTGAATGGCGAGTGCCGTGCCCCAGGAGCCGGCACCGAGGACCGCGATGGGCTTGCTGTCCATGGGCCGGCGCAGGGGCTGGGGTGGCGGTGCTTAGTTCAGCGCCGCGCCGCTGTCGTTGGCCGAACCTTCCTGCGCCTGCTGCGCGATGGCCTGCTCGAGCAGCGCGTCGAAGTTGACGGGCGGCACGAAGAACGGCGGGAAGCCGCCCTTGATGATGAGGTCCGAGATGGTCTGACGCGCATACGGCAGCAGCATGTTCGGGCAGAAGCTGGCGAGCACGCCGCGCAACTGTTCGCCGTTCAGGCCGCGAATGACGAACAGGCCGGCCTGCTTCACTTCGCAGAGGTAGAAGGTGTTCTCGCCAGCCTTTGCACTGACGGTGACCGTGAGCACCACTTCGTGCAGGTCCGGCGCGAGCTGGTTGCCGGTGGTGTTCAGGTTCAAGCCGATTTCCGGCTGGGCCTGTGCATTCGCGGCAGCGAGCGGGCCGAGAGGCGACTCGAAGGACACGTCCTTGATGTAGATGGCCTGCATGGCCACCTGGGGTGCGTTCGCGTCAGCGGCCGGCGCCGGGGCGGCGGCAGAGGTATCGTCAGTCATGGCTTTGCCTTTGCTTCTTGTGGCGCTCAGCTGTTCAGGCCGAGCAGGGAATCGAGGGAACCGGCCGCTTCCAGAGCATGCAGGTCGTCGCAACCACCGACATGGTGGTCACCAATGAAAATTTGCGGCACCGAGCGGCGCCCGGCGGCCTTGGCCATCATCTCATCGCGCAGGCCCGCGGCCGACTCGACGTCGATGGCGGTGTAGGCCACGCCTTTGCGGTCCAGCAGGGCGCGTGCGCGCGTGCAGTACGGGCACCAGCCGGTGACATACAGCGTTACGTTTGGCGAACCCATGGCCCCGTTTCCTAGTGGTTGGTTATTTCAGCTTCACGACCGGCAGGTTGTCCGCCCGCCAGGCAGCCAAGCCACCGCGCAGGTTTTTGACCTGGCTGAAGCCGAGCCGCTGGAGGTGACGCGCTGCTGTTCCGGAGGCGAGCCCCGTGTCGCAGTAAACCACTATGGGTTTGTCCTTCCACTTTTCAAGTTGCTTGGCGCCATCGGCAATGGCGGCGCCCGGGAAGTTGCGCGCCGAGCCAAGGTGCCCACCGGCAAAGGCTTCGGCGTTGCGGACGTCCACGAGTAGCGCGCCGCGATTGGCGAGCAGCACCGCTTCTTGCGGGCTGACGGCGGCGAAGGACTGGGCCGCCATGCGGAATTCCACCACCAGCAGCACCACGAGGGCGACCGCCACGGCGGCCGACAGGTAGGCATGGGCGTAAAGGTGCTGAAGCAGGGCATTCATTGGGCGGATCCGTGGGCTTGGGGCCGCCGGCGGCGGACCGTTCATCAAGCGGCGGCAGTATATCAGCCGGGGGTTGGGTAGACTTGCGCCGTGCTTGCCTCGCCGAAACCATCCGCTGCCACGCTCCTGCTCTGCGCTCTGCGCAAGGTGGGCGACATGTCGTTGCGGCCGCTGGTCTGGGTGCTGCCGTGGGCGGTTCTGCTAGCTGCCGGTTTCGCCCCAATTGCCTCGGCCCGGCTGGCGGCGCCCCCCGCCGCCGAAGCCGAACAGGACCTCGCACGGGTACGCGACCGCATCCGCGAAGTGGCCAAGGCCTTCGAGCAGGACGTGGAGGCGCGCGACCAAGCGGTACAGGCACTGCGCAGCGCCGAGAAGCAGGTAGCTGGCGCCCGTTCCCGTCTCGACAGCGTGCGTTCGAAACTGGACGCTGCCGAGCGACGACAGGCGCAGTTGGCGGCGGAAAAGCGTCGCGAGCAGAACGCGCTGGAAGCCCAGCGCGCAGCGCTGGCTGGACAGCTACGTGCCGCGTATTCCACGGGGCGCGCTGAATCCGCCCGGCTGTTGCTGCAGTCCGACGACCCCGGCGCCTTGCCGCGCCTGCTGGCTTGGTACGGCTACTTCGGCCGCGCGCGTGCCGAGAAGATTCGCGAGATTCGCTCGGCTCTGGAGCGCATTGATGCACTGGACACCGCGCTGGCCGCCCAACAGGTGGAGCTTCGTTCGCTGGTGGCCGAGCGTGCGGGCGAAGTGGGTTCGCTTGAAGAAGCGCGTCGCTCGCGTGACCGTTTGGTGGCCGAGGCGCGCGCCCAAGTGGCCAGCCGGGACGCCGAACTGAAGCGTCTGCGGCGTCAGGAAGCTCGTGTCGGCCGCCTCGTCGAGCGTTTGCAGCAGGCGGTGGTCGACAAGCCGTTTCAGGCGCCGCCGGGTGGGCGAGCCTTTGCGGCATTACGCGGGCA
>CALQLF020000091.1 GCA_943331345.2 Candidatus Planktophila lacus
GCCATTGTTGCTCGATCACCCAAAGGCGGTCTTGCCCCCATTGTGCGGGGAAACCAGCCACGCGGAAGGAGGGGACGCCCCAAAGCCCTGCCGCCAACAGCGCCTCGCGGTTGGCGGTGGCGTTAGCGCGCCAGCAGTCGTCTGCCAAACCTGCCGCAACATCCGCGGGCGTCGCGCCTGCCCTCGAGGCAATCTGCGCCAAGCCCTCGTCGGTTCCGGCGTCGATGCCTTCAGCAAACACGCCGCGCAGGAAAGACTCCGCAAAGGACAACGCGGCGAGCGTGCCGTGGTTGACCTGCACTTGGTGAAGCACGCCCAAGCCACGCTCGGTGGGGCGGCCGACCGGGTCCGAGATTTTGCCGAACGGCAGGCCCAGTTCTTCGGCCTCGCGCTTGGCATCGCGAATGATGTAAAGCCGTTTCACCAAGGGAACCTGCAGCCCGCGCATGACCATGGGCAGGACAGGGCGCAGGTGAATCGCTACTTCGCCGGCTTCCGCCCACGCGCGCAGGCGTGGCAAGGCCAAGTACGTATAGGGGCTGCGCAGCGAACACCAGAATTCGACGACGGGGAGACCGTTGCCTGCCGCGCTGTTAAAGCGCGGAGGCGCGCCAGTCGCGGTGGTTCCTGCTGGCGTTAGCGGCCGCTGCGGATAGTCGCGCCAAGGCGCATCGCGCGTCAGGCCGGCCGCTTCGAGCCGCCGCAGCAGCAAGGGTAGGCGGTCCAAGCCCCAGAACCATTCGCCACGAAACCAGAAACTGGCACCCAGAAAGCCACCACGCTTGGCGCGTTCCTGTTCGCCGCGCAGTTCTTCGGGCGTGGGCGTTGCGGAGAAGTCGCTGGCGGGCACGGTGCCAACCGTCATGGACTCCGGTAGACAGCCGGTCACTTGGCGCCAGTGCTCGGCATCGCGCAGGGCCCAAGCGCGCAGCCGTTCGCGGTCTGGCGCCAATGCGGCTGGCGGCGGCGGCACGCGATGCTCTTGCAGGTCTACCGCGTAGTGCGCACGCAAGCCGGGCAGCACGCTGGCAGTCAGCAAGCTGTACGGGTCGCCCTCTTCATGAAAGTAGTGCAGTTCATGCGGGTGCAGCCAAGCCTGCCAGCGTTGTTGCCAGCGTCTTAGCCGCGGGCTGGTCACAGCCCGCGTGAACCAAATCGCCGCACGGCTCACGCAGCAGGCCCCACTGGCGTGGCCTGAATGAACGCGTCAATGCGGCGCGCCAGTTCCGGTCCGCAGTCTTCCTGCAGGAAGTGTCCCGCTTTTCGCACGATGTCGTGAGGCTGCCCCGTGGCCCCGGGCACCTGCCGCTGGAAGACTTTTTCCAGACCGCGCGTGATGGGGTCGCGGCTGCTGAACAGCGTGAGAAACGGCTTCTGCCACTGTTGCAGCACTTCCCACGCAGCCACGTTCGCGGCGCGCTCCGGGTCTTGCAGGGAGATGGGCACGAAGCCTGGGAAGCTACGCACGGCCGCGGTATAGGCGCGAGACGGAAATGGCGCGTTGTAGGCCGCCAGCTCGGCTGGCGAGAGGTCTTTCACGCAGCCGGTGTTGACGATGCGGCCGATGGGAAACCACGGGCTCCAGCGCGCGAAATTCTTCCAGATGAAAAAGGCGCGGGGTACGCGGCCTTCGCCCGTGGGCAGGCCGCCGTTACCGACAATCAGGCGTGCGAAGCGCTCGGGGTGCGCTGTGGCCATGCGCAGGCCAATGAGCGAGCCCCAGTCTTGGCAGAACAAGGTGATGTCGCGCAGGTCGTTCGCTTCCAGCCACGCGTTCATCCACGCGACATGGCGGGCGTAGCTGTAGTCCTTCTGGCGTGCGGGTTTGTCGGAACGGCCACAACCCACGAGGTCTGGTACCACGACGCGATGACCGGCGGCCACGAGCACGGGAATGAAGTGCCGGTACAAGAACGACCACGTGGGTTCGCCATGCATGAGCAGCACGGGCGGCGCATCGCGCGGGCCTTCATCGATGTGGGCGATGCGCAGGCCACCCACTTCCGTGTAGTGCGGCACGTATGGGAAGTCGGGCACGGCCGCGAAACATTCCTCGGGTGTGCGAAGGACGCGGGCTGGTAACGGTGGCAGTGAAGGTTCCATCGATATCCCCGGATGCGCTCGCGCTATCTTGTGTTGTTCGGCCCAGTGTTGGACGATACGGGCTCGCCCAATCGTAAACCAAAGCGGTCCGGGGTAATGTCCGACAACTCACTCGGCTGGTACTGCTGAATGCCCAAGCCTTTCGTCCTGCTCGGTTGGCAGTTGTCGTATTTCACCGGCAAGACGCGGAGCCATCTGCTGTACAAGGGCATCCCTTTTGTAGAGCGGCCCATCACTTTTTGGAAATACGCGCGCGAAGCGCCGCGCCGGACCGGTGCAGCCGTCATGCCGGTGCTCGTGACGCCCGAAGGCGATTGGTGGCAGGACACCAGCGACATCATCGATCGACTCGAAGCGCGGTTCCCGGAGCCTTCCATTCAGCCGAAGGGTGCCCTCCAGCAAGTGCTGGATTTGCTCCTCGAGGCTTGGGCGGACGAATTCTGGATTCCTTCGGCCATGCATACCCGTTGGACTTACCCCGAAGCGAACTGGGATTTGTTCCGGCGCGAGGCGGGGAGCGGGCTGCTGCCTTGGGCGCCGCGCTTTCTGCAGAACTTGGCAGCCGGCAAGGCACGCGATGCCATGCGTGCGCATTTGCCGGGGGTTGGCATTGTGCCGGCGCAGTACGCCACGATTGAAAGCTGGACGCGCCGCATGCTCGAGCGGTTGGATGCGCACTTCGCTCAGCACGATTTCTTGTTGGGTGGCCGGCCATGCCGTGCGGACTTCGCGCTGGTGGGGCCGTTTTATGGCCACTTGGCCCGCGACCCTTGGCCCAGAGACAACCTCGTTGCAGCGCACGCCCCTGTGCGCCGCTGGCTGGAACGCATGCAGTTGGCTGCGAAGCCGGAAGGGGCTTTCCTGGCAGACGATGCCATAGCACCAACGCTGTTGCCGATTCTGCAAGCGGTCTTCAGTGAATTCCTCGGCTGGTGCAGCGGCATTGCGTGCCAGATGAATGCCTTGACGCCACGCCCCGCGCCCGGCGTGAAGTGGCCACGGGGGCTGGCGCCGGTGGAGTTCCAGATGGACGGCCAGCCTTTCCAACGCGCGGCCCTGCCGTACGTGCTGTGGATGCTCCAGCGCGTGCAGGATTGCCTGCAGGCCCTGCCGGCTGGCGAGCAGGAGCGCGTTCGCACTTGGCTGGTGAACCACGGTGGCGGTGCCGTCGTGAATTTGCAGTTCCCGCGCATAGAACGCGCTGGATTGCGTGTGGCCACGGCGCGCGCGGCATGAGGCGGGTGTGGCTGGCCTATGGGTTGGTAGCCGGCCTGCTCGGCACTGCATCGCTCGGTGCTTCTGCCGCAGCGGCGGTCCCGCAGGGAACGCCAAACACAACACCGCCAACGCGACCCAACATCGTCGTACTGGTCGCGGACGATTGGGGCTTCACCGACGTGGGCGCTTTCGGCGGCGAGATGGCCACGCCCAACATCGATGCACTCGCGCGTCGCGGCGTGCGCTTCAGCAACTTCCACGCTTCGGCCTCGTGTTCACCCACTCGCGCCATGCTGCTCACGGGCGTGGACAACCATCGCAATGGCGTAGGCAATATGCGGGAGACCATCCCGCGGGAACACTTGGGCCGCCCCGGCTACCTCACGGTGCTCGACCGCAATGTGGTGACGGTGGCGAGCCGCCTGCAGGCGGCGGGCTACCGCACCTATGCCACGGGCAAGTGGCATGTGGGGCATGAAAGCTACAACTTGCCGTCGGCGCGTGGCTTCGACCGTTCGCTTATTCAGGCGGACAGTGGCTCCGACAACTGGGACACGGGGCAGCGTTACCTTGCCCTGACTGACCAGGTGAATTGGTACGAAGATGGTCGGCCGGCGAAAATGCCGGAGGACTATTACTCCTCGGAGTTCTTCATCGACCGCATGCTCGGTTACCTGCGCGGCCCTGCAGGCAAGCCGCAAGCGCAGCAGCCTTTCTTTGCCTATATCGGCTTTCAGGCCAACCATCTGCCGGTGCAGGCGCCTGCCGCTTTCCGGGACCATTACCGGGGGCGCTACGGGGCAGGCTGGGAGGCGGTCCGCGCCGAGCGCACCAAACGAGCGGCAGCGCTGGGGGTACTCCCGGCCGATGTCCCCATGGGGCAGACGCCCACTGCGCCGGCTTGGGGCTCTTTGTCGTCTGCTGACCAACAGTTTGCAGCACGCAACATGGAGGTCTATGCCGGCATGGCGGAGGCGATGGACTTCCATGTCGGCCGCTTGGTGGACTACCTGCGTTCCACCGGCCAACTCGATAACACCGTGTTCGTATTCCTTTCGGACAACGGGCCGGAAGGTTCGGACCCGTACGCTACCCTTTCGGGCCGTTTGTGGTTGCAGATGAACTACTCGCGCGATGCGGCGCGTTTGGGCGAGAAGGGGACCTATGGGGTGATTGGGCCGGGCTGGGCCACGGCCGCGGCGGGCCCCTTGGCGGGCTACAAGTTCTATAGCAACGAGGGTGGTATTCGCGTGCCCCTGGTCATTGCTGGTGTGCCCGGCGTGGCCGCAGGCAGCGTGCAGCCCGCCTTCACGCGGGTGATGGACGTGACGCCGACTTTGCTCGAACTGGCGCAGTTGCCGGTGTCGGTGAACCAGTGGCACGGCCAGCCCGTGGAGCCCGTGGCCGGGCGCAGTTTGCTGCCTTTGCTGCAGGGCAAGGCGCAGCAGGTCTACGGGGACGATGAGCCGGTAGGCTTCGAGCTTTCGGGTAGCTCGGCGCTGTACAAGGGCCGCTACAAGCTCGGGAAGGTGTTGCCGCCGATGGGCGATGGCCGCTGGCATTTGTATGACCTGGTAGCGGACCCCGGCGAAACCCGCGACTTGGCCGACGCGATGCCTGAGGCCTTTGCCGCAATGCAGGCCGATTACGCGGCTTATGCGCAAGCCAATGGCGTGTTGCCCATGCCTGCCGGTTACGACGCTATCCGCCAAGTGCTGATTAACTCGCTGCTCAACGTGTACTGGCCGGCGACCAAGCGGGCCCTTCCCGCCGCGCTGGCCGTGGTCTTGCTGGTGTTGGGCGCGTGGTGGTTCGTCCGCCGCCGCCGGCGCGCTTTGCCTGCCGGTTGAGCGTCCCGCACAATAGCGGGATGGCTTCCCGCTTCCTCCCCTTGTTCATCGGTCTGCGCTATGTGCGTTCGCGGGAAGCGGGCTTCTTCGTCTCGTTCAGCAGTTGGCTGTCGCTGGCGGGCGTGTGCGTCGGCGTCGCCGCGCTCATCACCATTCTGTCGGTCATGAATGGGTTCGAAGGGGAACTGCGCGGGCGCCTGCTCGCCATGGGGGCGCCCGTCACCCTGACTGCGGCGCCCGGCACGGCGGCACCTACTGCCGCTGCTTGGCTACCGGTGGTGGACCGTCTGCGGGCTGCCGGCTTGCCAGTGCGCGGGGCTGCGGCGTTCATCGAACAACAGGCCTTGTTGTCGAATGGTGCCGAGATGACCGGAGCACTGGTGCGCGGCATCGATCCGGCCCGCGAGGCCACGGTTTCCGCCGCGGCGCGCACCTTGCTGGAAGGCAAGTTGGACCTGCTGCAGCCTGGGCTGGACCGCATCATTCTCGGCGTTGCCTTGGCAGACCAACTCGGTGTGCAGGTGGGCGGCACCGTCACGGTGCTGGTCCCCGGAAAGGCCAGCGGTGCTCTGGACCTCGCTCCCCAATTGCGCAGCTTCACCGTTGCGGGTGTGTTTGAAGCGGGGGTGGCCGACCACGATGCCGGGCTGGCCTTGGTGCATCTGGATGACGCTTGGGGATTGACCGGTGGGGAAGGCGAGGTGCGCCCGGCTGGCTTGCGCCTGAGCCTGCCGGACCCGCTCGCCGTGCCGGGTTTGCGTGGCGCCTTGCAGCGTGCGGCGGGGCCAGCAGTGCGCGTGCGCGACTGGACCGACGACAACGCCACGTATTTCCGTGCCATCCATGTCGAGAAGCTGATGGTCACCTCCATCTTGCTGCTGGTGGTGGGCATTGCCGCGTTCAACATCGTGGCCATGCTTGTCATGGTGGTGCGCGCCAAGCGCACGGACATTGCCATCTTGCGCACGCTGGGTCTTGGTCCGCGGGCCGTGCTGCAGGTATTCATGGTGCAGGGGCTCGTCATTGGGTGGGCCGGTGCGGCGTTGGGAGTGGTGTTCGGCTTGCTCATCGCGTGCAATGTCGATGTCATCGTTCCGGCGCTGGAACAAGCCTTCGGTTTTCAGGTGTTCGACGCAGCGGTCTATTACGAAACCGCTATTCCTTCCGACCCGCGCTGGACGGACGTGCTTGCCATTGCCGTAGCGGCATTCACGCTGACGTGGCTGGCAACGCTATACCCGGCGCGGCGCGCCGCAGCCACGCCGCCTGCTGTGGCGCTGCGCTACGAATGAACGGCTTCCCTTACGAATGGCGGTTGGCGCGGCGCTCGCTGGGTGGCGGTGGCTTCCTGTCGTTCATCTCGATGGTGGCTCTCGGTGGTATTGCGCTCGGTGTCGCCGTACTCATCGTGGTGCTGTCCGTTATGAACGGCTTCGAGCAGGAACTGCGCACACGCATTCTCGGCGTCGCTTCCCACGCCACCATCAGTGGGCTGGAAGGCAACCTGCCGGATTGGCGACAACAGTTGGCGCAAGCGCGCAAGGTACCGGGGGTCGTGGCAGTTGCCCCGTACGTGGAAGACCAAGGTTTGCTGGCCAGTGCAACACCGCAAGCAGGCGGGGCGGGTCCTCTCGGCACGGTGGTGCGTGGCATCGATCCGGCGGCTGAAGCGACTGTTGGTACGTTGGGTGAGCACCTCACTGCCGGTTCGCTGGCAGCCCTGCAGCCGGGCAGCTGGCGCGTAGTGCTAGGCAAACAATTGGCGGAAGAACTGCAGGTGAAGGTGGGTGACCGCGTGGTGCTGGTGGTGCCGCGCGGAACGGCAACGCCCGCCGGCGTGGTGCCACGCTTGCGGCGCTTGACCGTGGCCGGCATCTTCGATGTGGGCATGTATGAATACGACCGCGGCTTGGTGCTGCTGAACTTGCAGGATGCGGCGCGCCTTTACCAGTTGGGCGATGCCGTGACGGGCCTGCGCTTGGCGCTGGACGACCCGTTCCATGCGGGCAGCCGCGTTCACGAAGTGGCTGTGGCGCTGGGCGGTGGCGTTTACGTTAGCGACTGGTCCCGCAAGCACGCCAACTTCTTCCGCTCCATTCAAGTGACCAAGGGCATCCTCTTTGTCATCTTGTTGCTGGTGGTGGGGGTGGCGGCTTTCAATATCGTCGCCACGCTGGTGATGGTGGTGAAGGAGAAGGGCAACGACATCGCCATCTTGCGCACGCTAGGCGCCACGCCGGCTGCCGTGCTGCGCACGTTCATGTTGCATGGCTTCGCGCTGGGGGCCATGGGCACAGGCGCCGGTGTGCTGCTGGGCGTGCTGTTGGCTTGGAAGATTGGCGCCATCGTGCGTGGGCTGGAATGGCTGCTGGGCACCACGCTCGTGGATGGCCGGGTTTATCTCATCGGCGATTTGCCGTCGCGCATCATTCCCGGCGAGGTGTTGTCCGTGGCCGTGGTCGCCTTGGTATTGGCAACGCTTTCGACACTGTATCCGGCGTGGCGCGCTTCGCGCCTTGCCCCCGCGCAAGCCTTGCGCCAGGAGTAACCGCATGACTTCCCCCGTTCCCGTACTGCAGGCTCAGGGCATCGTGAAGGAGTTCCGTTCGGGCCCTTCCATGCTGCGGGTGTTGGATGGTGTGGACTTCACCGTGCAGCGTGGCGAACGCGTGGCGGTGGTGGGTGCTTCGGGTTCCGGCAAGACGACGTTGTTGCAGGTGCTCGGCGGGCTGGACCTGCCCACGCAGGGCGAAGTGCATATTGTTGGCGAAGCGATGACGCAGTTGGGTGAAGCGGCACGCGGTGAACTGCGTAACCGCGCCGTGGGCTTCGTCTACCAGTTCCATCACTTGCTGCCGGAGTTTTCGGCGCTAGAGAACGTGGCCATGCCGCTGCTCATTCGGCGCGTGCCTTCCAGTGAGGCGATGGCGACGGCGCGTGCCTTGTTGGAGCGAGTGGGGCTGGGGCCACGCCTGCAACACCGGCCCGCGGAGTTGTCCGGTGGCGAACGACAGCGCGCTGCGGTGGCGCGCGCGTTGGTCACCCGCCCGGCCTTGCTGTTGGCAGACGAGCCTACCGGCAACCTCGACGGGCGTAACGCGGAAGCCGTGTTTGCCTTGATGCTAGAGCTGAACGTGGAGTTCGGCACCAGCTTGGTGGTGGTAACGCACGACGAGCGTCTGGCGGCGCGTATGGACCGCCGGGTCACGTTGCAGGACGGACGTCTCGTCGATATGCCCTGAACGGTGCGTCTCGCGCAGTAATGCGCAGCAATACCCAGTAATGCGCATTCGGGCCGTCGGAACGGCGCGAAATCGCGCGAACGCACTTCGAATGACGCGGCGTTGTTGAGCGCGCGGCTGCCACGCTGTGGGCATGCCATGGATTCCTTTCGCGTCAGGTTGGGCCGCTATCTCAGCTGCCGGTTTGCAGTGGGCTGCATTGCCACAGTGGTCCCATGGGCTAAGTGCCCTTGGCTGGGCAGTGCCAGTGTTCATTTGCGTGCTGCTGGTGGTCGCAGCCGTTCTTGTGCGTTTGCGTGGGCGGTGGTGGTGTGCGGTTTTGCTCGCGGTAGTCGCCGGCGTTGCCGCGGGCGGCGTGTCGCTGGTGGCGGCCGGCCAGGAGGCAATGGCGCACCGCTGGCCCGTGGCGCAAGAAACCGCGGCGGTCACTTTCAGCGGCTGCGTGGTGGGTGTGCCGCAAGTATCGCCCGGGCGCGTGCGCTTCGAGTTGGTGCAGTTGCAGGGCGCGGCGCCGGCGCGGCGGCTGCGGCTCAGCTGGTACCGCGCGCGGGAAACGCCACAAGGCGGTGAGCGCTGGGAGTTCACGGCGAAGTTGCGGGCCCCGCGCGGGTTGGTGAACCCGGGCTCCGGCGACTATGCCTTGGCGCTGCTGCAGGCTGCCATCGATGCGACAGGCACCGTGCGCGAGGCCCAGCGCCTGGCAGGTTCAGGCTGCCTCAAAGGTTTCGAGCGTTGGCGACAGCCTATCGACGATGTTCGTGCAACGCTGGCAAAGCGGTTGGTGGCCGCAGTGCAGCCGTCGCCGACACTGGCACAGACCGGCACGGGCTTGCTGCTGGCGCTCGCGCTGGGCTTGCAGGACGAAGTGCCCGACGCGCAATGGCGGGTGTTCTCGGTAACCGGCATCTCGCACTTGGTGGCTATCTCTGGGTTGCATGTCACCTTGTTCGCGTGGTTGGTGTTGGTAGCCGTGCGTTGGGTGAAGGGACGTGGGCAACTGGCCCCTGCGGCGGGGCTGGGCGCGTGGTCTGGCTTACTCGCTGTGCTGGCGGCGTTCGCCTACGCCCTTCTGGCGGGTGGCAACCTGCCGGCCTTGCGCACTGTGTGGATGTTGGCTTTGGCGCTCACCGTGGCTCGCTTGCGGCGTCACGTGGGCATCACCGATGCCTGGGGGGTGGCCTTGGTAGGCGCGCTGTGGCTGGACCCATTCGCGGCAGCATCACTCGGCTTCTGGCTATCGTTTGGTGCGGTGGGCGCTTTGGTGTGGTCGGATGCTGGTCGTCCGTTGGTGCAAACGTACGTCGTCACGCCTGTTGCTGGAAGCGGGCCCAGCGCACTGCAGCGCGTGGCAGCCGTGGCGGGCCCATTTCTTACCGCGCAATGGGTCGTTACATTGGTGTTGGCGCCCTTGCTGGCGGCTTCCGTTGGCTTGCCGGCGTGGGTGAGTTTGCCGGTGAATGCCATCGCCATTCCGCTCTTTTCGGTGGTGTTGGTGCCTGCGGTGTTACTCGCTACGGTCGGCGTCGCCGTGGCGCCTCTGGTGGCGTCCCTTTTGGCGCCACTCGTAGGGCACCTAGTGTCGGCAGGGGCTGTGGCGTGGTGGGTGCAAGCCGTGGCCACTGCGCTGGGCGCGTGCGTGGTTGCTTTGCAATGGTGCGCTGCGCTGCCCGGCGTTCACTGGTCGCCCGCGGCGCCGGGCGTGTTGGCCGCGTTAGTGGCTTTGGGCTTGGCTCTCGGCGCCTGTACGCCGCTGTTGTCGCGAAGGGCACGGGCGGGTGCTGCCGTGTGTTGTGCTGCAGTTCTGCTTTGGCCCGCGCCAAGGCCGGCGGACGGCGGCTTCCATTTGCAGGTGCTGGATGTGGGGCAGGGCAGTGCGGCCGTGGTGGAGACCGCCCGCCACGCAGTCGTGTTCGACCCCGGGCCGGCCTATGGTCCGGAAGCGGATGCTGGTGGCCGAGTGGTGGTGCCGTTCTTGCGTGCCAGCGGCTGGCATGCGGTGGCGGCCGTGGTGGTGAGCCATGCGGACGCGGACCATTCAGCGGGCCTTGGGCAGGTGCTGCAGCGCTTCCCGGAGGCGACCGTCTGGTGGGGCGGTGATGCGGGGGCTGCAGTGCACGGCAGGCAGCCTTGCCGTGCGGGGCTGCAATGGCGGCTGGACGGCGTGGAGTTCACCTTCCTTCACCCCGGCGCTGCAGCCGAGCGCGACGACAACTCCGGCTCGTGCGTTTTGCTCGTGCGGGCGGCGGGGCGGTCAGCCTTGCTGCTCGCGGATATTCCCCAGCGCATCGAGGACCAACTGGTAGCGGCCGGTCCGCTGCCCGTGGATATCGTTTCGGTAGCCCACCATGGCAGCGCCACGGCTTCCGGCGAGGCTCTCCGCACCGCCACCCAAGTGCCTGAAGGTGGGCACGCTGTGGTTTCCGCGGGGTATCGCAATCGCTGGGGGTTCCCTAAGCCCCCGGTGCGTGCCGGTTGGCAGGCAGTGGGCAGACAGGTTTGGGTGACAGCGGAGGAGGGCGCGCTGCAGTTCGAGGTGGCCCCGAACGGCACCTTGCGCGTTGCGGCCCTGCGGCGGCTGCAGCCCCGTTGGTGGCGCCCGGGGCTATTGGCAGCGCCCACATAGGTTCGCGGTACAATGCGGCTTGTCTGAACCCCAGCGCAGGAGCGCCCCCGCCTCATGTGGGAAATCTTCAAGACCGGCGGCCCCGTCA